>NZ_JBHWJK010000003.1:0-134570 GCF_042731455.1 Streptomyces sp. NPDC059852
GGCGTTGACTTTTGGCACGCTGTTGAGTTCTCAAGGAACGGACGCTTCCTTTGTACTCACCCTCTCGGGCTTTCCTCCGGGCGCTTCCCTTCGGTCTTGCGTTTCCGACTCTATCAGATCTTTCCGATCCGATTTCCTCGGTGCTTTCCAGGTTCCCGCTTCCGCGTTTCCCTTTCCGGCGGTTCCGACTTTATCAGAAGTTTTGGGCCGGACTGACCGACCGCTTTTTTCCGATTTATCGGGAGAGGCTTCTCGGGAATCGATGTTCCACCGAAGCAGATAGGTTCTCACCCGCCCGGTTCGGACTGCGTCCGCCTCCAGGCAACTGTTCGAATCTACCTCCCCGCTCGCGCCGTGTCAACGGCTCTTGCGGGGCGAAGAGGAGACTAGCAGCTCATCAGGCCCGTACGCACATCAAGCGGCGGTCGGCACGGCCGCGCTGCGCTCGGCCTGCTCGACGTCACCCGTATCGCCCTCACGCGCGGCTCGGCCGCCGACGACATAGACGTAGAGGAGGAACGCCAGCTCGGCGAGGACGCCGATGGTGATGCGCGCCCAGGTGGGCAGGCCGGAGGGCGTGACGAAGCCTTCGATGGCGCCGGACACGAAGAGGACCAGCGCGAGGCCTATCGCCATGCCTATGGCTGCTCGCCCCTCCTCCGCCAGGGCGGAGCGCCTCGTGCGCGGGCCCGGGTCGATCAGGGTCCAGCCGAGGCGGAGGCCGGTGCCGGCGGCGACGAAGACCGCCGTGAGCTCCAGCAGGCCGTGCGGGAGGATCAGGCCGAGGAAGGTGTCCAGGCGTCCTGCCGACGACATCAGGCCGATGCCCACGCCGAGATTGAGCATGTTCTGGAAGAGGATCCAGAGCACGGGCAGGCCGAGGAAGACGCCGAGGATCAGGCAGAGGGCGGCCGCCCACGCGTTGTTCGTCCACACCTGGGCGGCGAACGACGCCGCCGGATGGCTGGAGTAGTACGTCTCGTACTGGCCGCCGGGACGGGTGAGTTCCCGGAGCTGGCTCGGGGCCACGATGGTGGCCTGTACTTCGGGGTGGCTGCCGATCCACCACCCCAGGAGGACCGCCACCAGCGTGGACAGGAGCGCGGTCGGCACCCACCAGTGGCGGCAGCGGTAGACCGCGGCCGGGAAGCTGTGCGCGAAGAAGCGGGTCACGTCGCGCCAGGACGCGCGGCGGGTGCCGGTGACGGCGCTGCGCGCGCGGGCCACGAGCTGGCTGAGGCGGCCGGTCAGCTGAGGGTCCGGGGCGCTGGACTGGATCAGGGACAGGTGGGTGGCCGCACGCTGGTAGAGGACGACGAGTTCGTCGGCCTCGGCGCCCGTGAGCCGGCGTTGGCGGCCCAGCAGGGAGTCGAGGCGGTCCCACTCCGCCCGGTGGGCGGTGACGAAGACGTCGAGGTCCATCTGCTTTCCTGCTCCCCGGCTGTTCGTCGGCGGTTCCTGGTGGACGTCAGCTTGTCGTACTGCGGCGCGACGCGCCCTCAGCTTGGCAGACTGGCCGCTCAAGGGGCAGGTCAGGGAAGGACGGTCGGCGTGAGTGAGCTGGTGACGGGCGAGGCGGTGGCGCTGGAGCTGCGCCCCGCGAAGCTGCCCAGCAGGGCCTTGGCCGTGCTGCTGGATCTGGCGGTGGCCGTGGTCGCGTACATCGTCGTGACCATCGGTGTGGTGGCCGCGACGGCGTCCCTCGACGAGGCGGCGCAGGCCGCGCTGTCGGTCGCGCTGTTCGTGTTGCTGCTGGTCGGCGGGCCGATCGCGGTGGAGACGCTCAGTCATGGGCGCTCGCTGGGGAAGCTGGCCTGCGGGTTGCGGGTGGTGCGGGACGACGGGGGGCCGATCCGGTTCCGGCACGCCCTGGTGCGGGGGCTGATCGGTGTCATCGAGATCCTGCTGACGCTCGGTGTGGTGGCCGTCATCGCGTCGCTCGTCTCCGCGCGCGGGCGGCGGCTCGGTGACGTCTTCGCCGGAACACTCGTCGTACGGGAGCGGGTGCCTGCGGCACGGAGCGGGTTCGTTCCGCCGCCTCCGCCGTGGCTGGCGGGGCGGTTCTCGGCGCTCGATCTGTCGGCCGTGCCGGACGGGCTGTGGCTCTCCGTCCGTCAGTACCTCACGCGGATGCAGACCCTGGATCCGCAGGTCGGCTGGAGCATGGCGCAGCGGCTCGCGACGGAGCTGGCAGGCCGTACGGGGGCGCCGGTGCCGCCGGGTGTCCCGCCCGCCGCCTACCTCGCCGCGGTGCTGCACGAGCGGCAGACCCGGGAGGCCCGCCGCGCCTTCGCCGCGGCACCGCAGGCCGGAGAGCGTCCGAGCGTCGCCCCCGGCGGGATGCCCGCGCCGCAGGAGGCCGCGCCCTATCGGCCGGAGCCGTCGGAGCCGTATCGCCCGGTGCCGCAGGAGCCGCCCGCCGAGGACCGGGCCGGCGGCACGCGGCCGTCCACCGGGTTCGTTCCCCCCGCCTAGTCCGCCTGTCCGCCTGGTCCGGGGCTCGGTCGACTGAAGGTCGACGGCGGGGAGTCCAGGTCCTCCAGTTCGATGCCGGGGGCCGCGAGGACCACGTCGCCGGCGATGTGGACGGTGTGCCGTTCGCCCGTGTCCAGGGCGGTCACCTCGTACGCGTCCACGGTCAGGGGGCCGTTGTCAGTGGCGTGTGTTTCGCTGTTCACCAGTGCCCAGGACTGGTCCACGGTGCGGGGGGCGAGGACCGGGTCCGTGAGGGCCACCAGGCGTACGCGGGTCGCGGAGGCGGAAGGGGTGAGGCGCAGCAGACGGGTGGTGGCGACGAGGAACGCGGGGGACGTCCCGGTGAAGGCGTGGGCGGGCACGTTGCCTTCGGTGGCCTCGGTTCCCGTGGCGTCGGTGCGGACCCAGGTGACGCCCTCGAGGGCGGCGCCGCGGACCTGCCAGTCCCCGGCGTGGAGTTCCAGGCGGAGGGGGCGGCCGAGCGCGTCGAGGGTGAGGTCGACGGAGCCGATGTCGTGGCCGGCTGGGGTGGTGCGCCGGGCGACGTAGCGCCAGCCGGAGGGGCCGGGGGCGCACTGGAAGTGTTCTTGGGCGAAGGGAGTGTGATCGTGCGGATCGAGGAGCGAATAGCGGCCGCGGGGCATCGGGGTCCTGGGGCTTGACGGGCAGTACGGTCTCGCGAGCGGTCCGGTCGTGACGGGCTGGTCCGGCCGCGCGGGCCGAGTTTCGTACGCGCGAGGGGCGTAGGGGCCAAAGGGGCAGGCCCCCGGCACGGGGGTGCGGGGGCCTGCCTCGGTGGATCGGCTGCTGCCGAGGGAGCGGAGCGCTCGGCTCAGTAGCGGTAGTGGTCCGGCTTGAAGGGGCCGTCGACCTCGACGCCGATGTACGCGGCCTGCTCGGGGCGGAGCTTGGTCAGCTTCACGCCGAGCGCGTCCAGGTGGAGACGGGCGACCTTCTCGTCCAGGTGCTTGGGCAGCGTGTAGACGCCGGTCGGGTACTCGTCGGGCTTGGTGAACAGCTCGATCTGGGCCAGGGTCTGGTCCGCGAACGAGTTGGACATCACGAAGGACGGGTGGCCGGTGGCGTTGCCCAGGTTCAGCAGGCGGCCCTCGGACAGCACGATGATCACCTTGCCGTCCGGGAAGGTCCAGGTGTGGACCTGCGGCTTGACCTCGTCCTTGACGATGCCGGGGACCTTGGCGAGGCCGGCCATGTCGATCTCGTTGTCGAAGTGGCCGATGTTGCCGACGATCGCCTGGTGCTTCATCTTGGCCATGTCCGAGGCCATGATGATGTCCTTGTTGCCGGTCGTGGTGATGAAGATGTCGGCCTTGTCGATGACCTCGTCGAGGGTCGTGACCTGGTAGCCGTCCATCGCCGCCTGCAGCGCGCAGATCGGGTCGATCTCGGTGACGATCACGCGGGCGCCCTGGCCGCGCAGGGACTCGGCGCAGCCCTTGCCCACGTCGCCGTAGCCGCAGACGACGGCGGTCTTGCCGCCGATCAGGACGTCGGTGGCGCGGTTGATGCCGTCGATGAGGGAGTGGCGGCAGCCGTACTTGTTGTCGAACTTCGACTTGGTGACGGCGTCGTTCACGTTGATCGCCGGGAACAGGAGGACCCCGTCGCGCTGCATCTCGTACAGGCGGTGGACGCCGGTCGTGGTCTCCTCGGTGACACCGCGGATCTCGGACGCCAGCTGGGTCCACTTCTGCGAGCCGTCCGTGATGGTGCGGTGCAGGAGCTCGAGGATGACGCGGTGCTCGTCGGACTCGGCGGTGTCGACGTCCGGGACCTTGCCGTCCTTCTCGTACTCGACGCCCTTGTGGACGAGGAGGGTGGCGTCACCGCCGTCGTCCAGGATCATGTTCGGGCCGCCGGTGGGGCTGTCCGGCCAGGTCAGCGCCTGCTCGGTGCACCACCAGTACTCCTCCAGCGTCTCGCCCTTCCAGGCGAAGACCGGGATGCCCTGCGGGTTGTCCGGCGTGCCGTTCGGGCCGACGGCGATCGCGGCGGCGGCGTGGTCCTGGGTGGAGAAGATGTTGCAGGAGGCCCAGCGGACCTGGGCGCCGAGCGCGGCCAGGGTCTCGATCAGGACGGCCGTCTGCACGGTCATGTGCAGCGAGCCGGTGATGCGGGCGCCGGCCAGCGGCTGCGCCTCGGCGTACTCCTTGCGGATCGCCATCAGGCCGGGCATCTCGTGCTCGGCGAGGGTGATCTCCTTGCGGCCGAAGGCGGCCAGGGAGAGGTCGGCGACCTTGAAGTCCTGTCGGTTGTCGACAGTCGTCATTACGAGCTGCTCCTCGGTATCGGGGCGAGGGTGGGTACGGCTGTTCTGCGCGGCGGCGGACACCGGGGTGCCCCGAAGAGGGCACAGGCATGCCCGCATGCGCGCAGCGCAGTCGTCGGAGGCCCTCTCTCCCTCGGCCGGTCCGCGAGGGACCGCCCGACCGCCATCAGCAGCGACGTCTGGCTCCAATCCAAGCTACACCGGGATGCCCCGCGATCCCCAGCCCGCCTCCGAACGCTTCGCGCCATCCCGGGGCGGCCGCGCGGAGGGCGTGAAGGCCGTGCGAAGGCCGGGGGCGGGACCGCGGCGAGGGAGCCGAGCGGCTTCCGGCCGCGCCGGACGAGGCGGCCGTCGTGGAGGTGGTGCGCGAGGTCCGGCCGACAGGGGGCATGTGCCGAGGGGCCCGCCGGACGTGTTCCGGCGGGCCCCTCGGGGTGAGCGGGTGTCAGTGGGCGGTGTCGTGCGGGGTGGGGCCGCCCGGGGTCGCCTCGGGGTCGGCGCCCTTGGCCGCCTCGGCCTCGCTGTAGATGTCTGGCTCGAGGTAGATGACGCGGGCGATCGGGACGGCCTCCCGGATACGGGCCTCGGCGGCGTTGATCGCGGCGGCGACCTCGCCGGCCGTGTCGTCGTGCTGGACGGCGATCTTGGCGGCGACGAGGAGTTCCTCGGGGCCGAGGTGGAGCGTGCGCATGTGGATGATGCCGGGGACGGTGTCGCCGTCGACGATGGCTGCCTCGATCCGCTTGGTCTGCTCGGCGCCCGCGGATTCGCCCAGCAGCAGCGACTTGGTCTCGATGGCCAGGACGACCGCGATCAGGACGAGCAGGATGCCGATGCAGATGGTGCCGACGCCGTCCCAGACGCCGTCGCCGGTGAGCAGGGCGAGGCCGACGCCGCCGAGGGCCAGGATCAGACCGACCAGCGCGCCGAAGTCCTCCAGCAGGACGACGGGCAGCTCGGGCGCCTTCGCGTGGCGGATGAACTCCTTCCAGGACTTCCCGCCGCGCGTGGTGTTGGACTCCTTGATGGCCGTCCGGAAGGAGAAGCCCTCGGCGATGATCGCGAAGACGAGGACGCCGACCGGCCAGTACCAGTGCTCGATCTCGTGCGGGTGCTTGATCTTCTCGTAGCCCTCGTAGAGGGCGAACATGCCGCCGACCGAGAACAGGATGATCGAGACGAGGAAGGCGTAGATGTAGCGCTCGCGGCCGTAGCCGAAGGGGTGTTGCGGGGTCGCCTCGCGCTGGGCCTTCTTGCCGCCGACCAGCAGCAGGGCCTGGTTGCCGGAGTCGGCGAGCGAGTGCACGCCTTCGGCGAGCATCGACGACGAGCCGCTGAACGCGAACGCCACGAACTTCGATGCAGCGATCGCGAGGTTGGCGGCGAGTGCCGCCACGATCGCCTTGGTACCGCCTGACGCGCTCATGTGTCGCGTTGTCCCTTCGCCTTCGGAGCCTTCGTGGCTGGGTCGTCCGGGCGTCGCCGGCGAGGGCGCGCTGCGCCCGCTCGGCTTTGCCCGGTCTTTGCCGGTGGGCCATTGTCGCAGTCCGGCCGGCGCCTGGCCCGCCGGGTCGGCGGAAGCCCTCGGTCAGGCGACGACCGTGGCCCGGAACAGCGTGCCGGCGCCGGACACTTCGGCCTTCTCGCCCGCCGGGACGAAGACCGACCGGCCCGGCGTCAGGTCGTGTTCCCCGGCTCGGACGGAACCCGACGTGCAGAGCAGGATCTGCGGGGTCGCGCGGGTGAGGTCGTGGGCGGTGGTGCCCTCCGGGAGGACGTACCGGGAGAGCCGGAACTCGTCGATCGGGGTCTCGTAGACCTCTTCGCCGTCCGGTGCGGCCTCGGGGCGCAGCACTCCGGGGTCGCCCGCCTCGAAGCGGACGATGCGCAGGAGTTCGGGGACGTCGACGTGCTTGGGGGTGAGGCCGCAGCGCAGGACGTTGTCGGAGTTGGCCATGATCTCGACGCCGAGTCCGTTCAGGTAGGCGTGCGGGATGCCGGCGCCGAGGAACAGGGCTTCGCCGGGCTGCAGCCGGACGTGGTTGAGGAGCATGGCGGCGATGACGCCGGGGTCGCCGGGGTAGTGGTGGGCGATGCCGGCGTACGGGGCGTGCTCGCCGCCGAGGCGGGCGCAGGCCGCCGCGGCCTCGGCGACGGTGTGGGCCATGGCGTCGCGGTCGGCGGTGAGGACGGCGGTCAGCACCTCGCGCAGGGCCGCCTCCTCGGGGCGCGCGTGCAGCAGGTCGACGTACGGCTTGAGGGAGTCGACGCCGAGGGCGTCCAGCAGGGCGGCCGCCTGAAGGGGGTCGCGGAAGCCGCACAGGCCGTCGAACTCGGTGAGCGCGCAGATCAGTTCGGGCTTGTGGTTGGCGTCCTTGTAGTTGCGGTGGCCGGCGTCCACGGGGATGCCGCGGCGCTCCTCGTCCTCGTACCCCTGCTTCGCCTGGGCGAGGTCGGGGTGGACCTGGAGGGAGAGCGGGGCGCCGGCGGCGAGGAGCTTGAGGAGGAAGGGCAGACGGGGGCCGAACTTGGCGACGGTCGCCGCGCCCAGCTCCCGTTCGGGGTCGGCCCCGATGACCTCGACGAGGGTGCCGCGGGCCGTGCGTGAGGGGGCGCCGGGGTGGGCGCCCATCCACATCTCCGCCTGCGGTTCGCCGGTCGGCTCGACGCCGAGGAGCGCCGGGAGGGCGGTGGTGGAACCCCAGGCGTAGGGGCGGACGGTGTTGTCGAGGCGGTCCATGCGGGTTCTGCCTGCTCTCTGTGCGTGCGTGCCGGCGCGTACGAGCGCGGGTCTTCGGTGGGACACGGGGCGCGCCCGGGCCCTCGTACGGCGGCGCGCGCGTACGGCCGCCCGGTGCGCCCCGGGACAGGTCTAGGCGCCCGAGGCGAGCGCCAGGTAGACGGCGGCGAAATCCGTGACGGCGATCAGTTCCGCAAGGGTCTCCAGCTCGTCGCCGGGTTCCGGTTCGAGCTCGCTGATCGGAGTGTCGTGGCTGAGGGCCAGGTCGCGGGCGGCGGGCGCGGCGGTGAGGCCGCCGATCGGCCGGTCGCGCAGCAGCACCACGCGCGCGTGCAGGGCCGCGGGCTCCTCGACGCGGTCCCGGAAGAAGTCGTCGGGGTCGGCGCTGGCCGCGAGCCGGCCGGCGAGCAGGGCGCTGTGCGCGGACAGGGCCTCGGGCAGTTCGGCGACGAGGGACGGGTGGCCGGAGAGCTCGGCGAGCGCGGCGGCGAACCGGCGGCCGGCCGGGCCCGCGGACACGCCTTCCGTCCACACCAGTGGCAGCGCGTCGGCGAGTTCGGCGGCGAGCGTCTTGGCCGGGTTGCTGTACGTGGCGACGGCGGGCCCGCAGCGCTCGGCGACCAGATCGAGGCGGTCGGCGACCTTCTGCACGACGTCGGGCGGGGCCGCGACGATCCCGGTCCGGTCGAGCAGCGCGAGGAGGGGGGTCAGCAGCGCCCACAGCACGCCGGGCGAGGAGGCGGCGAGGGGGGTGTCCGACTCGTACGGCGCCGTCGCCATCGGCACGAACAGGCCGTGGCTGTTGGGTACGGCCTCGGCGAGCGGGGAGCCTGCGGGGGACACGGCGACGACGGTGCAGCCGCGGCGGTAGGCCTGCTCGGCGAGCAGCGACAGGCCGGGTTCGCTGCCGTCGGGGGTGGCGATCAGCAGCAGGTCGACGGAGCCGGCCCACCCCGGCAGCTCCCAGCGCAGGGCGCCGCCCGCGGGGGCGACTCCGGTGGGCGCGAGGCGGGTGACGGGGCTGGTGGCGCCGGCGAGCGTGCCGAGGAGGTCGGCGACGCAGATGGCGGCGGCGCCGGGGCCCGCGATCAGGAGGGCGCGGGGGCGGCCGTCGGGCTTGAGGTCGTGGACGCCTGCCTCGGTGGCGTGCCGGGCGGCGGTGCGGACGCGGGCGCCCGCCTCGGCCGCGCCGCGCAGCAGGGCACGGCGGTCGGCCTCCGCGAGCGCTTCCGGCGCGTCGAGCAGCGATTCGTCGAGCATGGGCGGAAGGCCTCCGATCGCCGGGTCGTCTGGCGGCTCTGTCGTGCCGGTGCGTCGGTGCGGGTGTCTTCGGGCGGTGTCGTGCGTGGTGTCTTCGTGCGGTGCCGGCCGGGTCCTGAAGGGCCCGCCGGCGTCGGCCGAGAGCCCACCGGGCCCCGGCCGAGGGTGCTACGCGGGACGGCGGGCCTCGTCGACGAGGAGGACGGGGATGCCGTCGCGGACGGGGTACGCCAGACCGCAGTCCTGTCCGGTGCAGACCAGCTCGGTGTCCCGCTCCTCCAGGGGGGCGTGGCAGGCCGGGCAGGCGAGGATCTCCAGGAGGCCGGCTTCCAGCGGCATGGCGGGTCCCTTCTGGGGCGGGTGTCGGTGGTGCGTGGGCGTGTGCGGATGTGCCTGGTCAGCGTACCGCCGGTGGGGGCGGCTCGCGGGCGCTGCCCTGCGGGGCGGCCGGGGCCGCCCCGCGCGCGGGCTCAGGCTCTGATGAGGGACAGGACCTCGTCCCGCACCTTGGCCATCGTGGCCTCGTCGCGGGCCTCGGCGTTGAGCCGCAGGAGGGGCTCGGTGTTGGACGGACGGACGTTGAACCACCAGTCGGAGGACGTCACCGTGAGGCCGTCGAGGTCGTCCAGGGTCACGCCGTCCTGTCCCTCGTAGGCGGCCCGGATCGCGGCGAGGCGGTCCGCCTGGTCGGCGACGGTGGAGTTGATCTCGCCGGAGCCGGCGTAGCGGTCGTACTGGGCGACCAGCCGGGACAGGGTGCCGTCCTGGCCGCCGAGCGCCGCGAGGACGTGGAGGGCGGCCAGCATGCCGGTGTCGGCGTTCCAGAAGTCCTTGAAGTAGTAGTGCGCGGAGTGCTCGCCGCCGAAGATCGCGCCGGACGCCGCCATCTCGGCCTTGATGAACGAGTGCCCGACGCGGGTGCGGACGGGGGTGCCGCCGTGCTCACGGACGACCTCCGGGACGGACCAGGAGGTGATCAGGTTGTGGATGACCGTGCCCTGCCCGCCGTACCGGGCGAGTTCGCGGGCGGCGACGAGGGCGGTGACGGCGGACGGCGAGACGGGCTCGCCGCGCTCGTCGACGACGAAGCAGCGGTCGGCGTCCCCGTCGAAGGCGATGCCGAGGTCGGCGCCCTCCTCGCGGACCCGCTGCTGCAGGTCGACGATGTTCGCCGGGTCCAGCGGGTTCGCCTCGTGGTTCGGGAAGGTGCCGTCCAGCTCGAAGTACATGGGGACGACGTCGAGCGGGAGGCCCGCGAAGACGGTCGGCACGGTGTGGCCGCCCATGCCGTTGCCCGCGTCGACGACGACCTTCAGGGGGCGGATCGCGGTGAGGTCGACGAGGGAGCGCAGGTGCGCCGCGTAGTCCTCCAGGGTGTCCCGGCGCGTGATCGCGCCGGTCGTGGCGGCCGGCGCGGGGGCGCCCGAGAGGGTCCACTCCTCGACCAGGGCGCGGATGTCGGCGAGGCCGGTGTCCTGGCCGACGGGGGCGGCTCCCGCGCGGCACATCTTGATGCCGTTGTACCGCGCCGGGTTGTGCGAGGCGGTGAACATCGCGCCGGGCAGGTCCAGCGCGCCCGAGGCGTAGTACAGCTGGTCGGTGGAACACAGGCCGATCTCGGTCACGTCCACGCCCAGCCGGGCCGCTCCGCGCGCGAAGGCGGCGGACAGACCGGGCGACGAGGGCCGCATGTCGTGGCCGGTCACGATCGCGCTCGCGCCGGTCACCCGCGCGAAGGCCGCGCCGAACAGCTCGGCCAGCGGCTCGTCCCACTGGTCCGGGACCACCCCGCGCACGTCGTACGCCTTCACGATCTGCGACAGATCAGCAGCCACGGGCAACCCTCCTGAAAGTCCTCACCGGGGCCCCAAACTACCCGTCCGCACCGACAGTGGGGTGTGCCGGTCCCGAGTGGACCCACAGCCGTAACCCGGCCGTCGGTCAGGAGGTCAGGGAAGCATCCAGCCGAGCACGGGGGAACTCTGGCCGACCACGATCAGACACATCACCAGCAGCAGCCCCAGGCTCCAAGGCAGGACCTTGCGCAGCAGGTCGCCCTCGCGGCCCGCGAGACCGACGGCCGCGCACGCGATGGTGAGGTTCTGCGGCGAGATCATCTTGCCGAGGACACCGCCCGAACTGTTCGCCGCGGCAAGGAGGTCCGGCGACAGCCCCGACTGGCGGGCGGCGGTGACCTGCAGCGCGCCGAACAGGGCGTTGGCGGAGGTGTCGGAGCCCGAGACGGCCACGCCGAACCAGCCCAGCACCGGTGACAGGAAGGCGAGTCCGGCGCCGGCCGCGGCGACGAAGTGGCCGATGGTGGCGGCCTGTCCGGAGAGGTTCATGACGTAGGCGAGGGCCAGCACGGATGTGACGGTGAGGATGGCGTACCGCAGTTCGTGCACGGTCGCCAGCCACTCCTTGACGGCCACGCGCGCGTGCACGCCGAGCACGACCGCCGTGCACAGGCCGGCGAGCAGCACGAGGGTGCCGCCGGTGGAGACGATCGGCCAGCTGAAGACGTTGGCGCCGACCGGGGTGCCGCCGGAGTCGGCGACGTCGAGGAAGGGCCAGTCGTAGGTCTGGGTCGCGCGGGCCAGCCAGTCCTTGACCGGCGGGATCTGGGCGACGGAGAAGATCACCACGATCAGCGCGTAGGGGGCGTAGGCGCGGACGACCTCCGCGCGCGGGTCGTCCTCGTCCAGTTCCTCGCTGCGCGTCCCGGTGAGCACAGACGCGCGTACGGCCTCGCCGGCGGGCACACGCGCGTGCGGTACGGCGACCAGGGCGGCGGCGCCGAGCAGGGCGGCGCCGATGTCGGCGAGTTGGGCGGAGACGTAGTTGGAGGCGGCGAACTGGGCCACGGCGAAGGCGACTCCGCAGGCGAGGGCGGGCACCCAGGTCTCGCGCAGGCCGCGCCTGCCGTCCACCAGGCCGACCAGCACGAGCGGCACCACCAGGGCCAGCAGCGGGGTCTGACGGCCCACCACGGACGCGACGTCGTCCAGCGGCAGCCCGGTGACCTGGGCCAGGGTGACCACGGGGGTGCCCATCGCGCCGAAGGCCACGGGCGCGGTGTTGGCGACGAGCGCGACGACCGCCGCTCGCACCGGGTCGAAGCCGAGTGCCACGAGCATGACCGAGCAGATGGCGACGGGCGCCCCGAACCCGGCGAGGGCCTCCAGCAGGGCGCCGAAGCAGAAGGCGACGACGAGCGCCTGGATGCGCGGGTCGTCGGAGAGCCGGCCGAAGGACCGCCGCAGGATGTCGAAGTGCCGGGTGCGGACCGTCATCCGGTACACCCACAGGGCGTTGACGACGATCCACAGGATGGGGAAGAGGCCGAAGACGGCTCCCTGGGCGGCGCTGGAGAGCGTCTGGTCGAGCGGCATGCCGTAGGCGAGCCAGGCGACCAGGACGGCGCTCAGGAGCCCGAGGAGCCCGGCCAGATGCGCCTTCATGCGGACCGCGCCGAGGAGGACGAGGACGATCACCAGAGGCAGGGCCGCCACCAGGGCGGACAGACCGAGGGAGCCTGCGACGGGCTCGAGTTCCTGTACGTACACGACGCCTCCCCGGATTCCGCCATACGGAAAGCGATTTCTCGTTCTGGCGTAGGAATGGTCGTGTCCGCGACAACCTGGCGTCAATGGGTGTGCAGCACCACGACGAGGAGATCGCGGGGAAGGCGCGAAGGGGAGCGGCCGACGGGCCGGACGTCAGTTGTCGGGCGACCGCAGTACGCGCAGGTGACCTCGCCGCGCGACTTCCATCGGGTCGGCCCCGCGGCCTCCGCCACCGCCGGCCCCGGCGGCGCGCTCCTGCGGACGGGCGGCCTCGCGCACGGCGTTGGCGAGCGCTTCCAGGTCGTCGCCGCTCGGGCGGGCCGGAGCGGAACCGTCCAGCAGCCGGACGACCTCCCACCCGCGGGGGGCGGTCAGGCGCTCGGAGTGCTCGGCGCACAGGTCGTAGCAGTGGGGTTCGGCGTAGGTGGCGAGCGGGCCGAGGACCGCGGTCGAGTCGGCGTAGACGTACGTCAGCGTCGCTACGGCGGGACGGCCGCAAGCGGTGCGCGAACAGCGACGTACAGGGCTCACGACGTTGGACGGTACCGCACTCTTGAGCGGGCCGCGACGACTCTCCCCCAGGTCACCCCACCGTGTCGTGGTGTGAAACACCCCACACGCCCCGTTCGCCCCACCTCTGTGACCTGCGGGGACAGGAGACGCCCCCTACCCGGCTCCGACCGGAAGCGGTCACCACTCACCACAAACCCCGTCAATTACCATGACGTCACCGGTCTCGGAGAGATACGGAAACGAGCCCAAGCTTGGCTGGAATGGTCATCTGCCGACATGCCGTACGGCCCGGTGCACACCGCCCCGACGGGCGCACGGAGATCCGGCGGGCGGCGGCCACGGGGACTACGCTTCGTCAGTGATGGACACCCCCGTACCGCCCCGTGCCGTCGGCCCCGGGCCCCGCCGCCGTGATCGCCACGGACGGGGCATGCGCGGCCCGATCGCACCACCCCAGGTCCCCCTGGCCGCCAGCCGCGCCGACGCGTTCGCCGACCTGGTCCAGGACTCCGTGGAGCGCCTGGAACGCCGCTGGCCGCAGCTCGCCGACATCGATTTCCTCGTCCTCGAGGTGCCGCGCCTGGACGGCACCGGCAACTGGAACGACGAGGCGGTCCCGCTCGGCGGCACCATCGCCGCCCGCGACGGCCGGCCGGCCCGAGTGGTCGTCTACCGCAGGCCCGTGGAGATCCGCACCAAGGGCCGGGACGAGCGCGCGGCCCTCGTGCACGAGGTGGTCGTGGAACAGGTCGCCGAGGTGCTGGGACTGACCCCGGAGACGGTCGATCCCCGGTACGGGGAGGACTGACCCGGGGCCGTCGCCTGCTTGTGGAGCGCCTACTTCTGGAGGACCGAGAGGTCCTGCTCGGCGTCCGGCACGGCCACCAGGCCGCGGTCGTCGGGCAGGGTCTGCACGGTGAAGGCGGACACGCCGTCCTTCCCCTCCGTGAGCGTCCGGGCCCCGTGGACCTCGCCGCCCGACACCGACTCCACCGTCAGGGCGTAGGTGCCCTTCAGGCCGCTCGGCACCGGTGCCTCGATCTGCTGGGTCGTCCCCGCCTTGATCGTGAACGACTTCGACGCCGCTGTGCCGCCCTCGCCGCCGGCGGACGCGGTGACCTTGACCTCCGCCGTGCCGAACGGCGCCGTCAGCGACAGGGTCGTGCCCTTCGCCCGGTTGTCCACGACGGTCGCCCGCGTGCCGACCGGCCGGGTCGCCGGTATGAACGCCGTCTCCTGCCCGGCACCCTTGCCGCGCACCACGCGGACGGCGGCGACCACCGGCACCGAGCGGCCCGTCGGGGTCAGCACCAGCGAGCCCGGCTCGCCGCGCATGACGTCGCCGAGGTCCACCGCGCCGGTCATGCCCGCCTTCAGATGCAGCGTCTCGTGGCCGGCCGGGGTGATCTGACCGGAGGGCGAGGCGAGCCGCACCTTCAGGTCCGCGTCCGCGTCACCGGGCGCGAACGCGACCAGCCGCACCGCCGTCGCGTCCTTCGGGATGCCGGGTATCACGACGCTCCCGCTGGGATCGACGGACGCGCTCAGCCAGTCGCCGCCCAGCTTGTCGTCCAGGGCCTGCACCGAGGCGCCGACACGGCCGCTGCGCACGCTCACGTGCACGGTCATGTTGTCCTGCTTCTCGGTGGTGAGCGTGGACAGCAGGACCGGGTCGTCGGAGTGCGGCGGAACGGTGATGCCCTCGCCCGCGGTGGCCTTCAGGGCGCCGTCCCGGCCGTACAGCTCGATGTCGACGACGGCGGCGGAGTCGTCCGGGTTCACCAGGTGCACGTAGTCCGTGCGGTCGGCCGCCGTGCTGGCGCCCGGGAACCAGAAGTCGGTGTCCGGTGCCGTGCACGTCACGCCGAGCAGACCGCGGCCGGTGCCGGCGGCGACCTCGGTGGTCTGCTGCACGGTCCAGCCAGGGGCGAACTTCCCGTCGGCGGTGCCGACCAGCGCGGGCGACTCCGAGCCGGAGTCCTCCACGGTCACCGGCTTGCCCGGCTCCTTGGCCGCCAGGACCGGTTTGGCGGCGGTGCCGGCCTTGTCCTTGCCGCCCTTGGCGTCCTTGGCGTCCTTGTCCGAGGGCTTCTTTCCGTCCTTGCCGGTCCTGCCGTCCGTCGACTCGGTGGCGGCCGGGCGCAGTTCGGCCTTGCCCTCGCCGTCCGTCCCCTTGGTGACGGGCGTGAACGAGGTGTACGTCGTCTCCGCCAGATCGGAGAGGCTCGGCGTGGGGCAGGTCACGCTCGTGCGCTCCACGGGCAGTTCGGCGGCCGTGGCGGCGGTGCCGGTCCCGGAGGTGTCCGGGGCGGTGACGGCCGCGAACCCGGTGACGGCGGCGAGGGCGGTGGCACCGGCGATCAGGGACAGGGTGGTGCGGTTCACTGCTGGCTCCCGTCGGAACGCTCACTGCCGTGCGGATCCTGCCGCGCCGGGTCGTACGCGGGGTCGTAACCCTGCTGGTAGCCCTGGCCGTAGGAGGTGTCGTAGGCCCCGGTCTGGTCCTGGCCGCCGTACGCGTACGGGTCGTACGGGCCGCCCTGGTACGGATCGCCCTGGTACTGCTGGTCGTAGCCGCCCGCGTACTGCTGCGCGTCCTGGTACTGCTGACCGTCCTGGTACTGGTCGCCGTCCTGGTACTGGTCGCCGTGGTAGCCGCCGTACCCCGTGCCCGGGCTCTGGTGGCCGGGTGTGTCCCACTCGCCGTAGGAGCCCTGCTGCGGAATGTCGGCCGGGGCCGGGGGCTGTCCGGGCGGGAGCGGGAAGCCGTCGGCGTCGAAGGCACCGGCGTCGAAGGCACTGGTCTCGGGGGCGTCCGTCTCCGGAGCGGCCGCGGCGGCTTCGGCTTCGGCCTGGGCACGCAGCCTGCGGGCCCGCCGGCCCTCGCCGGCCATGGCCTCGGCGGGGACGGGCTCCTCCTCGGGCAGGTCGTCGTCGATGTCGCGGCGCCGGCCCGGGAGGGCCATCACGACGAGGACGACGGCCAGGAGTCCCTGCGCCCACAGCCAGGCGGTGTGGGTGAAGGGGTCGTCGTAGGTGACGTCCAGCGTGCCGCCGGCGGCGGGCAGTTCGAAGCCCTGCGCCCAGCCGTCGACGGTCGTCGGGGTGAGCGGCCTGCCGTCCAGGGTGGCCGTCCAGCCGTCGTCGGCGGTGTCGGCGAGGCGCAGCACGCGGCCCTCGGCACCGGCCTTGATCGTCGTGTGGATGTCCACGGGGCCCGCGGCGACGGGCTCGGGCGCGGCGGTAGCGGCCCCGGAGCCGGCGACGATCGCCGCGCGGGACACCTGCCGGTCGATCCGCCAGAGCGCGCTGCCCTTCTGCTGGCTGAGCCGCGACAGACCGGGCGTGGCGTCCAGGACGCGCGCGACCTCGCGCGGCGCGCCCTTGCGGACGAGGACGTAGCGCACGGCGAACGCGCCGAGCTGGTCGGCCTGATCGGCGCCGGAACCGGCGACGAGGTTGGCCACGATCTTGTCCAGACGGGTGTTCTCCCCGTCGGACAGGGCGAGTTCGGCGTCGCCGAGGCGGGCGCCGGAGCCGCGGACCAGCACATAGCCGACGCGGGCCGTGGAGTCGCTGTCGAGGACGAGGGTGCGGGCCTGGTCGCGGGTGCCGCTCTCCTCGGCGACGAACGCGGGCACCTGCACGGGGTTGCGGCGCTCCAGCGGTCCGTCGGCGCCGCGGATCATCCAGCCGGCGGCCAGCAGGAAGGGGCCCGCCGCGGCGGCGAAGGCGACCAGCGCGGCGACCGGCTGACGCCAGCCGAAGCTCTGCTCGGCCACGCGGGCGCGTGCCCCGTCGGCGCCGAGCAGGGCGGCGGCCAGCAGGGCGAGGCCGTACACGAGGGTGGCGGGCCCGGCCCAGGCCGAGCGGTTGGACAGGACCGCGAAGACGAGGCCGAGCAGCGCGACCGCCCACGCCGTCCGGATGGCCGGCTGCCGCTCGGAGCGCAGCAGGGCGGCGAGCGCGGCCAGCACGATCCCGACGAGCATCAGCCCGTCGACCGTGCCGGGGCCTCCGGGGCTGGCGTTGAGCAGGTCGAGGGCGGACGCCGCCGAGGGACCGAAGTCCAGGCCGGCCTCCTGGAAGAAGCCGAACGGCAGCAGCGACAGCGACCAGGGGGCGAGCACCAGCAGGGGTACGCCGACCTGGGCGAGGAAGCGCAGCCCGTAGGCGGTGATGTCGGCGCGCCGCACCGCGAGGAGGGCGAGGCCGAGGACCAGCGCGATCGGCCACACGATCGGGGTGAAGGCGGTGGTGATGGTCAGCAGCAGGGCGTAGGCCCAGGTGGCCCGCCAGCTCCCGCGGGTGCCGGAGGGGTGCGCCAGGCCGCTGGCCGCGATGCCGGCGCGCGCGATCAGCGGCAGCAGCACGGCGAGGACGGCGGTGCCGATCCGGCCGCCGGCGAGGGCTCCGGTGGCGGCGGGCAGGAAGGCGTAGACGACGGCCGCCCAGGCGCGCAGCAGCCGGGACTCGACGAGCGGGCGGGAGGCGAAGTACGCGGTGAGCCCGGCCAGGGGCACCGAGCCGACGAGCAGGACGGTGACGGCGAGCCCGGTGGAGCCGAGCAGGAGGGAGGCGAGGGCCGCGACGATCGCGAGGTACGGCGGGGCGGACGCGGTGCCGCCGGCGCCGACGGGGTGCCAGGCGTCCACGTAGTGCGACCACAGCTCGCCGGCGTCGGCCGGGGCGGGCAGCAGGGCGCCGCCCGCCAGCGCGCCGCCGCCGAGGAGTTCACGGCAGGCGATCAGCGAGACGAGCAGCAGGACGAGGAAGAGCACCGGGGCGGGCTTGCGGGCGATGCGCTTGAGGCGCGCGAACTGCTCGATCTCCAGGAAGTCGGCGTCGTCGCCGCCGGGTCCGGACTCGATCGCGCTGCCGTGCCGGCCCGCGCCGGAGGCCACTTCGGGGTCGGAGCGGCCGACGACGCTGCTCGCGACCTGTTCGACGGTGGCCCGCACGGTCGCGCCGGGCGGCGGGAACAGGGCGCGCAGCTCGGCCTTGTCGATGGCGGGGGCGCCGCGCCGGCGCCGGCCGGCGATGATCCGCTCGGGGCGCAGCAGGGTGCCCATGAGGCCGCGGATCTCGTCGAGGGCCTGGCCGGGGACCTTGCCCACGAGGTAGGCGAGGGTGCGCAGGACGGTGCCGAGGACGAGGCGCAGCAGCACCCAGGGCAGCGCGGCGCCACGGGTGTTGACGAGGAGGGTGTAGACGGCGCCGGCCTTGTCGACCTTGTGCGGGGAGGCGGCGGTGCGGCCCACGCAGTCGACGGCGCGGCGCTCGCGGGAGGCGGCCTCGGCGTGCCGGACGACGGCCTCGGGGGCGATGAGGACGCGGTGGCCGGCGGCGGTGGCGCGCCAGCACAGGTCGACGTCGTCGCGCATGAGGGGCAGGTGCCGGTCGAAGCCGCCGAGTTCCTCGAAGACGTCGCGCCGGATCAGCATGCCGGCGGTGGAGACGGACAGGACCGGGCGCACGTGGTCGTGCTGGCCCTGGTCCTGTTCGCGGCGGTCCAGACCGGTCCAGCGGCGGCCGGAGTTGGCGATGGTGACGCCGACCTCCAGGAGGGCCCGGCGGTCGTACCAGCCGCGCAGCTTCGGGCCGACGACGGCGACGTCGTCGCGGCCCAGCTCGATCTCGTTCTCCACGACGCGCAGCAGCTGGGCCAGGGCGTCGGGTTCGGGCGCGCAGTCGTCGTGCAGGAGCCACAGCCACTGCACCGGCTCCCCGTGGGGGAGTTCGGGCAGGTCGTAGGCGTCGTCGCGCCAGGTGCGGGTGACGGGGTCCCAGCCGCTGGGCCGCTTGAGATAGGTGAGGTCGTCCGGGGTGAGGACGGGGGCCGTGCGGTTGGCCTCCTCGACGGCCTGGCCGAAGCCGGTGCGCCGGGCGAGGTGCAGGACGCGGTCGTCCCCGAGGGCGTCGGTGAGCAGCTGCGCGGAGTGGTCGGCGCTGCCGGTGTCCGCGGCGACGGCGGACTGGACGGGGCGCTCCTGGCCCAGCAGCCCGGCGAGCGCCTCGGGCAGCCAGCGGGCGCCGTCGTGGGAGACGAGGACCGCGGTCACCACATGACGCGGGAACTCAGGTGTGGCAGCGGCGTCGTGCTGGGCTGCCGTGTGGCTGTGCACGGACATCGAGGTACAGGCCCCGGTTCGATGGACTGCGGTGGACGCCTGTGTCCCCGGGGGACAGCGGGACGTCTCGGACGAGCGCCCACACTATCGGCTGGGCATCACAGCGGCCCGCCGCCTGTGGACAACCCACCCGCGACGGGCCGTTCGAGATCTGTTCGAGACGTGGGAGATGCGGAGGTACGTACGGTTTCGCGCCGGCGCGCCCCGCGACTCTCTCCGGCAGGGGGCGTGACGGCCGGGCCGTCGACGCCGCGGTCAGACGGCCGCCTTCTTCAGCCGGCGCCGCTCGCGCTCGGACAGGCCGCCCCAGATCCCGAAGCGCTCGTCGTTGGCGAGGGCGTACTCGAGGCACTCGGAGCGGACCTCGCAGGCGAGGCAGACCTTCTTGGCCTCCCGGGTCGAGCCGCCCTTCTCGGGGAAGAAGGACTCGGGGTCGGTCTGGGCGCACAGTGCGCGCTCCTGCCAGCCGAGCTCCTCGTCCGCGTCGTCGACCAGCAGTTGCTGCACCAGCTCGGTCATGTGCGCCCCTCGTCCGTCTTTCGCGTCCCCGTGATGTAGCCGTTACCGATTTCGGCTGAACGACACGAGTGAAATTACAAGTGTGCTGCTCCGGGCGAGTCAAGCCGAGATCTGCTATTGGGCCCCTTATTCACTCTGCGGAACCAAGGCCTAGCGGAAAGTGTTCAAATCGTCCTAAACCTTGACAACCGGACAGGGCCCGTACGGGAACGCCGTCCCGCGCAGAGCTTGTACGGGTAGAGACGTCCAGCCGTTCGATCTCGTTGCACACACGCGCGGATGCGAACCGGATCACAGTCCGATCACAGGATCACAACGACGCCCGTGCGCCCGGATGTGCGCCATGTGTCCCGGCAACCCGGTGCACAAACCTTTCGCCAGACAGATGAACCGGATGGGGTGAAAGCTGTGCCACATCACCGGGCGTCGAGTTGACAGTGGAGGCATGAACCGCTGTCCTTGTGGGCATGCTCGCGAACCCGGCACTCACCTCGACCCGCACCGCCGGGTCCCTCGGTGCCGCCCGCGCGTTCTGCTGCTGTTGCTGTCCCAGCTGTTGAGCCCATCCCGCTCCGGCTGAAGGCCGCGTCGCCCACGCGACGCGGCTGTCGTTCCCTCTGACCTTCTTTCACCGAGGAACCACCGCACCCCATGAACAGCGACAGCGACCTCCAGATCGCCGGCGACATCCTCGAAGTCCCGCACCTCCTCCAGGCCCCGCGCGAGCACCCGTCCACCGTGGCGGAGTTCGTCGGCCTGGCCCGCTCCCTCGCCGCCGACCGGGCGCAGTGGGAGCACCTCGTCCGGTACGACGCGACGACCCGTTGGTACCACCGGCTGCGCACCGGCCCCGGCTACGAGGTGTGGCTGCTGTCCTGGGTCCCCGGACAGGGCAGCGGCCCGCACGACCACGGCCCGTCCTGCGGCGTGCTCACGGTGCTGGAGGGCACCCTGACCGAGCACACCGAACGCGGCACGCGCTCCCTGCGCCCCGGTGACGAGCGCGTCTTCGCGCCCGGCTACACCCACGACGTGGTGAACGACGCGCTGGAACCCGCGGTCAGCCTGCACGTCTACTACCCCGGCCTGACCGAGATGCCGATGGTCCCGCACTCCCAGCTCCGGGCCGCCCCGGCGCCCGCCGCCTGCGAGGCGCGCCCGGTGACCGCCTGACGCGTTGTCGCACCCGCCTGCCAGACTTGGGCCATGCGCATTGTGGTTCTGGCAGGCGGCATCGGCGGTGCCCGGTTCCTGCGTGGTCTGAAGCGGGCCGCGCCGGACGCGGACATCACGGTCATCGGCAACACCGGGGACGACATCCACCTCTTTGGTCTGAAGGTCTGCCCGGACCTCGACACGGTGATGTACACGCTCGGCGGCGGCATCAACGAGGAGCAGGGCTGGGGCCGGGCCGACGAGACCTTCCATCTGAAGGAGGAGCTCGCCGCCTACGGGGTGGGCCCGGAGTGGTTCGGCCTCGGCGACCGGGACTTCGCCACGCACATCGTGCGGACGCAGATGATCGGCGCCGGGTATCCGCTCAGCGCCGTGACGCAGGCGCTGTGCGACCGCTGGCAGCCCGGCGTCCGGCTGATCCCCATGACCGACGACCGCGTCGAGACGCATGTCGCCGTCGAGGTCGACGGCGAGCGCAAGGCCGTCCACTTCCAGGAGTACTGGGTGCGGCTGCGCGCCTCGGTGCCCGCCGAGGCGATCGTCCCGGTCGGCGCCGAGCAGGCCAAGCCGGCGCCCGGCGTACTGGAGGCGATCGGGCAGGCGGACCTCGTCCTGTTCCCGCCGTCCAACCCGGTCGTCTCGGTCGGCACCATCCTGGCCGTGCCCGGCATCCGCGAGGCCATCGCCGACGCGGGCGTGCCGGTCGTGGGCCTCTCCCCCATCGTCGGGGGCGCGCCCGTGCGCGGGATGGCCGACAAGGTCCTCGCGGCGGTCGGTGTGGAGTCGACGGCCGCGGCGGTCGCCGAGCACTACGGCTCGGGGCTGCTGGACGGCTGGCTCGTCGACACCGTGGACGAGAAGGCCGTGGACCGGGTCGAGGCGGCCGGGATCCGCTGCCGGGCCGTACCGCTGATGATGACCGACGTGGACGCGGCCGCGCGGATGGCCCGGGAGGCCCTGGCGCTGGCCGAGGAGGTGCGGAGCGCGTGAGCGGGCCGTCCGCCGAGGGGTTCCGCGTCTGGGCCGTGCCGGGGATGCCCGAGGTCCGGCCGGGAGACGACCTCGCCAAGCTGATCGCCGCCGCCGAGCCGGACCTCGCCGACGGGGACGTCCTGCTGGTCACGTCGAAGATCGTGTCCAAGGCCGAGGGCCGGATCGTCGAGGCCGCGGACCGGGAGGCCGCAATCGACGCGGAGACCGTCCGGGTCGTGGCGCGCCGCGGCCCCCTGCGCATCGTGGAGAACCGGCAGGGCCTGGTCATGGCGGCGGCCGGAGTGGACGCCTCCAACACCCGGCCCGGGACCGTGCTGCTGCTGCCCGAGGACGCGGACGCCTCCGCGCGGGCGATCCGCGCCGGGCTGCGCGACGCGCTCGGCGTCGACGTCGGCGTCCTCGTCACCGACACCTTCGGGCGGCCCTGGCGGACCGGGCTCACCGACGTCGCGATCGGCGCCGCCGGTGTCCGGGTGCTCGACGATCTGCGCGGTGGCGAGGACGCGCACGGCAACCCGCTGAGCGCGACCGTCGTCGCGACCGCCGACGAACTCGCGGCCGCCGGCGACCTGGTGAAGGGCAAGGCCGCGGGGCTGCCCGTCGCGGTGGTGCGCGGCCTCACGCACACGGTGACCGAGGACGACGGCACGGGCGCACAGGCCCTGGTGCGCGAGGCGCGCGACGACATGTTCCGGCTCGGCACGTCGGAGGCCGTCCGGGAGGCCGTCACCCAGCGCCGCACCGTGCGGGCGTTCACGGACGAGCCCGTCGACCCGGGGGCCGTGCGCCGCGCGGTCGCCGCGGCCGTCACCGCGCCCGCGCCGCACCACACGACGCCCTGGCGGTTCGTGCTGCTGGAGTCGGCCGGCGCGCGCACCCGGCTGCTCGACGCCATGAAGGAGGCGTGGATCGCCGATCTGCGCCGGGACGGCAAGAGCGAGGAGTCCATCGCCAAACGGGTGCGGCGCGGCGACGTGCTGCGCCACGCCCCGTACCTGGTGGTGCCGTGCCTGGTGATGGACGGCGCCCACGCGTACGGCGACGCGCGGCGGGACGCCGCCGAGCGGGAGATGTTCGTCGTCGCGGCCGGCGCCGGTGTGCAGAACTTCCTGGTGGCGCTGGCCGGGGAGCGGCTCGGCTCGGCCTGGGTGTCGTCGACGATGTTCTGCCGTGACGTCGTGCGGGAGGTGCTCGGACTGCCCGCGGACTGGGACCCGATGGGCGCCGTGGCGGTCGGGCATCCGGCGCAGGAGCCGCGGCCCCGCCCGGAGCGGGAGGCGTCGTCCTTCGTCGAGGTGCGCTGAAGCGCCCCGCCGAACGCCTACGCTCGTAGGGCGCCCCTTTCGGCGCACGCCCCTCCCCCACCCCGAGGACACCGTGGCAGGACGATTCCCCCAGCGGCCCACGCGTACGACCGTGCGCGGTGGGCAGGTCGCCGTGCCCGCGGGGGTGCCGCGTCAGGCCGCGGCGCCCGCGCGCGTGCGCACCTGGACGCCGGACGGGCCGCTGGATCTCGGGCTGGTGCTGGGGCCGCTGCGGCGCGGGCCGGGCGACCCGACGTTCCGGGCGACACCGGACGGCGCCGTGTGGCGGACCGCGCTGACTCCGGCCGGGCCCGGCACCCTGCGGGTCACCGCGCGCGGGGCCGAGGCACGGGGCGAGGCCTGGGGGCCGGGCGCCGAGTGGCTGCTGGAGCAGCTGCCGGACATGCTCGGCGCCGCCGACGACCCGTCCGTCTTCGTGCCCCGGCACCGGGTGGTCGCCCAGGCCCGGCACCGGCGGCCCGGACTGCGGCTGACCCGCACCGGTCTGGTGATGGAGTCGCTGATCCCGTCGATCCTGGAGCAGAAGGTCACGACCGACGAGGCGTACCGGGCGTGGCGGCTGCTGGTGCGCGCGTACGGCGAGCCGGCGCCGGGGCCCGCGCCCGAGCGGATGCACGTGATGCCCCACCCGCGGACCTGGGCGCTGATCCCGTCCTGGGAGTGGCACCGGGCCGGGGTGGACGACAAGCGGGCGTCGACGGTCCTGCGGGCCGTGCGGGTCGCCGCCCGCATGGAGGAGGCCGTCCGGATGCCGCCGGCCGAGGCGCAGGCCCGGCTGGAGCTGGTGCCGGGGATCGGGCCGTGGACGTCGGCCGAGGTCGTGCAGCGCAGCCATGGCGCGCCGGACGCGGTGACCGTGGGGGACGTGCATCTGCCGGGGATCGTGGGGTTCGCGCTGGCCGGGGACCGGGACGCGGACGACGCCGTGATGCTGGAGCTGCTGGAGCCGTACGCGGGGCAGCGGCACCGGGCGGCCCGGCTGATCCTGCTCAGCGGGCGGGTGCCGGCGCGGCGGATGCCGAAGATGCCCCGGGTGGACATCGGGCGCTGGTGACGGCGGACCGTCACCAGCGCCACCGCCCCGCTACACGTCCGACGAGAAGCGCACCGCGCCCGCCGGGATGCGGGCGTCGCACCAGATCCGCGCCCCCTCGCGCAGCTCGTTGTCGGCGCCGACCACCGCGCCGTCCCCGATGACCGTGCCGGTGAGGACCGCGCGCTCGCCCACCCGGGCGCGGGTGCCGATGAGCGAGTCGGTGATGACCGCGCCGGGCTCGATGACGGCGCCGGGCAGGATCGTGCTGCCGAAGACGCGGGCGCCCTCGGCGACGAACGCGCCCTCGCCGACCACCGTGCCGCCGGTCAGCTTGGCGTCGGCGGCCACCGTGGCCGTGGGCAGGATCAGCCGGTCGCCGCAGCGGCCCGGCACCGCGGGCGACGGGGCCCGGCCGAGGACGAGGTCCGCGGAGCCGCGCACGAAGGCGGCGGGCGTGCCCAGGTCGAGCCAGTACGTGGAGTCGACCATGCCCTGCAGATGGGCGCCGGCCGACAGCAGCTCGGGGAAGGTCTCGCGCTCCACCGAGACGGGGCGGCCCGCCGGGATGGTGTCGATGACCGAGCGGCGGAAGACGTAGGCGCCCGCGTTGATCTGGTCGGTGACGATCTCCTCGGGGGTCTGCGGCTTCTCCAGGAACGCGGTGACCCGGCCGGTGCCGTCGGTGGGGACCAGGCCGTACGCCCGGGGGTCGGTGACCCTCGTCAGGTGCAGGGAGACGTCCGCGCCCGTGGTCTCGTGCGTACGGACCAGGGCGGGGATGTCCAGGCCGGTCAGGATGTCGCCGTTGAAGATCAGGACCGGGTCGTCGGGGGCGGAGCGCAGCCGGGAGGCGACGTTGCGGATGGCGCCGCCGGTGCCGAGTGGCTCCTCCTCCGTCACGTACTCCAGATGCAGTCCGAGCGACGAGCCGTCACCGAAGCAGGGCTCGAAGACCTCGGCCAGATAGGACGTCGCCAGCACGATGTGGTCGACGCCCGCCGCTCTCGCTCTCGCCAGCTGGTGCGTGAGGAACGGGACTCCGGCCGCCGGGACCATGGGCTTCGGCGTGTGCACGGTGAGCGGACGCAGCCGAGTGCCCTTGCCGCCGACCAGGAGGATCGCTTCTGTCACCTGTCGTCTCTGCTTCCTGCCGGGACCGGCCCGAACTGTCTTTCGGCCGGCCAGTGTATGCAGACCGTTGTGCGGCGCCCTCGACGGCAGTGCGGTGCCTCGTGTCCCGCCCCTCGTCCCCCGACGGCGGTGAATGCGACCTCATGACCCCCCACGAGCCCCCCTTCGACCGGACGACGTCCAGGGCCCCCTGTCAGACCTCCACCGGTCGTGACGGGTTCCCTGGACGTCCCTCGCCGTTGGCTCCTCCCGCGGTCAGCGGCCCTGGTAGCGGGCGGCCGTCGAGCGGGCCGAGCCGAGCTTGCGGTAGAGCTGGCGCCCCGGGCACTCCGTGGAGAAGCCGTCCCGGTGGCCGGAGATCACATTCAGTCGTACGTTCTTTCCCTTTCGGTAGAGATTGCCACCGCCGGACGTCAGATATGTCTTTCCGCGCGGATTGGCGCCGTAGAGACCGAGCTTCCAGGCGGTGAGGCGGGCGACGGCCTTCAGCGCGGACTTGGACGGCTTCTTCGCGCCGTAGGAGCCGAGGACGGCGATCCCCATGCTGTTCGTGTTGAACCCCCGGGTGTGGGCGCCGAGGACCGCCTTCGCCACGCCCCCGGCCCGGCCCTCGTAGATCCGCCCGCACTTGTCGACGAGGAAGTTGTAGCCGATGTCGCGCCAGCCCATGCTCACGACGTGGTAGCGGTAGATACCGCGGATGACCGAAGGGGCCTGCGCGCAGGTGTACTTGTTGCCCGTGGCCGTGTGGTGGACGAAGGCCGCCTTCACCTTGCTCGTGTAGACGAACCGGCTCTCCCGCCACCGCTCGTTCGCGCCCCAGCCGCGCCGGGTGACGATGGCCGGCCGCGGCCCGATGTACGGCTTCGCCTTCTGGGCCGCCGTCAGCTCGCTGCCGCGCAGGGTCAGCAGCTCGCGCTCTGTCTCGGCCTTGCCGAGGGCGGGGATCTCGGTGGCGCCCGCTGCGGCGAGTTCGGCGTTGGCGGTGGAGGCGGCGACGGCCTCGGCGGTCTCCGGTTGCAGGGCGCCGGGGCGGGCCGCGGCGAGCGTCTCGTCCTGGGGGGCGGCCTCGCCGGGGTCGACGAGTTCCAGGCGCAGACCGGTGGGCAGGGGGGTGGCGGAGGCGGGCGCGGGCGCGGGGGTGGCCGCCGTGCTGTCGCCGGTCGCCTGGGTCTTCTCGGGCTCCGTGCGGCCGCCCGTCGCCGCGGTCTTCGCGGGCTCCGTGCCGCCGCCCGTCCCCGCGGTCTTCGCGGGCTCCGGGTCGGCGCCTTCCGGCGTGACCCGCAGTTCGACGCCGTTCGACGCGCCGACCCACAGGGGGGCCGTCGAGCCGCGCAGCCGTCCGGGGGCGCCCTCCGCGGTGTCCGGGTCGGCCCCGTGGTCGGCGTTGTGGGTCTCGACGTCCTGCCAGCCGGACCAGACTCCGGTGGCCGCCTCCCGGGTGCGGACCTGGACACGGCCGTGGAGTTCGGCGGCCGGGTCGTCCCAGACGACGCCGACGAGGGAGAAGGGACGTACGGTCCGGCGGGACAGCCCTTGTTCGGCGGGGTCGTCCGCGGCACGGTCGCGGGTGAGCGGGGTCAGGGGAAGGGACTGGGTGCTGCCGGCGGCGCTCGGCCCGGCGCTCTCCCGGCGCGCCGACGGGCCGGCCGTCAGGGCCGCGCTCGTGGCCGCTTCCGCGCCGGGCACCGGTCTCCCGGTCGCGGCGACGGCGGGTGGGGTGAGCGGGAGAGCGAGAGCTGCCGCGCACGTGACACCGATCGAGGAAGCAAGGAATCCACGCATACCCCCGATGTTGAACATAGTCATACAAACCTGTCCATCGAGGACTTGACGGGGCGTCGGCAGGTGTTCGGCCGAACCGGTGGCGGGGCGTTGGTGCCGCCGGGGGGTGCGGGTCCGGGCGCCCGCGTACCCTTTCCCGGGTGAACGCCACCGATCGCACCCCTGCCGACCTGCTGCGTTCCGCGCTCGCCGCGGATCCCGGACGTCCCCTGGTGACCTTCTACGACGACGCCACCGGGGAGCGGGTCGAATTGTCCGTGGCCACCTTCGCCAATTGGGTGGCCAAGACCGCGAACCTGCTCCAGGGCGATCTGAACACCGGTCCGGGCGACCGGGTCACCCTGCTGCTGCCCGCGCACTGGCAGACGGCCGCGTGGCTGCTGGCCTGCTCCTCGGTGGGCGCGGTCGCGGACGTGGGCGGTGACCCGGCCGCGGCCGACGTGGTGGTGAGCGGCCCCGGCACGCTGGAGGCCGCGCGGGCCTGCCGGGGCGAGCGGGTGGCGCTGGCGCTGCGGCCGCTCGGCGGCCGTTTCCCGCAGCCCCCGGAGGGCTTCCTCGACTACGCGGTGGAGGTGCCGGGGCAGGGCGACCGCTTCGCGCCGTTCGCTCCGGTCGACCCCGACGAGCCGGCGCTGATCGTCGCCGGGCGCGAGTTCAGCGCCGCCGAGGTGGTCGAGCGGGCCAGGGCCGAGGCACCGGGGCTCGGCCTGACCGGGCCGGGCTCGCGCATCCTGTCCACGCTGCCGTACGACACCTGGGAGGGCCTGAGCGCGGGGCTGTTCGGGGCGCTGGCGACGGGCGGCTCGGTCGTGCTGTGCCGCAACGCCGGGTCGCTGGACGAAGAGGCCCTCGCCCAGCGCATCGAGGCGGAACGGGTGACGGCGACCGCCCGCTGAGGCGGCCCCGGTGATGCACCCCCGTCACCCGTTCGGCGCAGCACCATCCGCCCCCCGGACGGCATCGGCGCCATGGTCGTAGGAGCAGCCCACACCGCACGCGCCATGTCATGAGGGGTGGACCCAGCCGTGACCGAGACCGCACGCTCGCGCCGGGGGGCGTCGGCCAGGAGGACATGGATGCGGCGGGGGGCCGTCGGGGCCGGACTGCTGCTCGTCGCCGCCGCCGGGACCGGCTGGCTGGTGTACGCCAAGCTCGACGGGAACATCACCCCGGACGAGGCCGCCGCCGCCGAACTCGCCCGGTACGAGAAGGAACGGCCGAGCGCGGCCGTGCGCGGGGCGCAGAACATCCTCGTCATCGGCTCGGACTCGCGGGCCGGCGACGGCAACCGCCGCTACGGGCGCGACTCGGGCAGCGAGCGGTCCGACACCACGATCCTGCTGCATCTGTCCGCCGACCACCGCAGCGCGACCGCGGTGTCCATACCCCGTGACCTGATGGTCGACGTCCCCGGCTGCCGGCGCGAGGGCGGCGGGCGCAGCCGCCCGATGTTCGCGATGTTCAACTACGCCTTCCAGGTGGGCGGTTCGGCGTGCACGGTCCGCACGGTGGAGCGGATGACCAACATCCGGGTGGACCACCACATGGTCGTGGACTTCCACGGCTTCAAGGAGATGGTGGACGCCGTCGACGGCGTGGAGATCTGCCTGGCCAAGCCCATCCACGACAAGGCGGCCAGGCTCCGCCTGCCGGCCGGGAAGGTGACGCTCGACGGCGAGCAGGCCCTCGGCTACGTCCGTGCCCGCAAGTCCCTCGGCAACGGCAGCGACACCGACCGCATGGAGCGCCAGCAGCGCTTCCTCGCGGCGCTCGTGCACAAGGTGCAGAGCAACGACGTCCTGCTGAACCCGGTACGGCTGTATCCGGTGCTGGACGCGGCGACGTCCTCCCTCACCACCGACCCGGCGCTGGCCAGTCTGCGCGGTTTGTACGACCTCGTCCGCGGTGTGCGCGACATCCCCACCGAACGCGTCCAATTCCTGACGGTCCCGCGCGAGTCCTACGTCTACAACGCCAATCGTGACCAGTTGGTGGAACCGGAGGCGCAGCGGCTCTTCGAGCGGCTGCGCCTCGACCGGCCGGTGGTGGTCGCGGATTCCCGCGGGAAATCCCCGGGTTCCGCGGGCGAATCGGAGCACGGGAGTTCCGCCTCCCCGGCCCCCACGTTCCGCGGCAACACGGCCGCCGAGAACGGCTGCGAGTAAAGCGCTTCCCAAGTCGAGGCGACCTGTCCAGGGGATTGGGCGGAATTGCCCAGTTGTAGGGACGTGGAATTTGTCACCGTTCTCGCTCGACGCTGAACTGGGCGGATAGTGTGAGCGATCTGGCGCACCCTGCCGTACTTGGGCTCGCGCACTGTTCGACCGAGAGACCCGAGCGCCTTGGAGGGGGTAGGCGCCGCGTGGCCCCGACGGAGGATTCAGACAACCGTGGACGCGCAAGGCCGTGGGCGGGCGGATGACATCGATCCCGCAGACCAGTGGGTGCTCAATCCGAACACCGGCGAATACGAACTGCGACTGACTCCTTCCGGACCGCAATCGCCGGTTCCCGGGCCGCGCAGGCCCGGTCCCCGTGCGGGCGGGCCCGGTGGCGCCGGGCGCCCGGGGGGTGCCGTCCGTGACCGCGCGGCCGCCCCGGAGCAGCGGCCGGCCCCCGGCCGTGAGGTCCCGGCCCAGCGCAGGCGCCGGGGTGAGCCCGAGGAGCCGCCGGGGCGCCGTTCGCGCCGCCCGGTCAAGAAGAAGAGCGGGGCCAAGAAGGCCGTGCTGTGGACCGGTGGCGTGATGGCGTTCGTCGTGGTCGCCGCCGCGGCCGGGGCCTACCTCTATCTCGAGCACCTCAACGACAACATCCAGTCCGTCTCCGACGACGGCGCGAGCACCGGTGGCTTCAGCAAGGACAAGGCCATCAACATCCTGCTCATCGGCACGGACAAGCGCACCGGTGCGGGCAACGACAAGTACGGCGACTCCGGCAGCGCCGGCCACGCCGACACCACGATCCTGCTGCACGTCTCCAAGGACCGCTCGAACGCGACCGCGCTCAGCATCCCGCGCGACCTGATCGTCGACATCCCGGACTGCCCCACCGAGCAGGAGGACGGCAGTCAGAAGGTCATCCAGGGCGAGACCGGCGCCCGCTTCAACAAGAGCCTCGGCCAGGCGGGCCGTACGCCCAGCTGCACCATGCGCACGGTGACGGAGCTGACCGGGATCAAGCCGGACAACTTCATGGTCGCCGACTTCAACGCGGTGAAGACGCTGACGTCGGCCGTCGGCGGCGTCGAGGTGTGCCTGGGCAAGGACATCGACGACCCGGACTCGCATCTGAAGCTGCCGAAGGGCAAGCACGTCATCGAGGGCGAGCAGGCGCTCGCCTTCGTCCGCACCCGGCACTCCGTCGGCCTGGGCGGCGACCTGAGCCGGATCGGGCTGCAGCAGCAGTTCCTCAGCGCGCTGATGCGCAAGCTGAAGTCCAACGACACGCTCAAGAGCCCCACGAAGATGTTCACCCTGGCCGAGGCGGGCACCAAGGCGCTCACCGTCGACTCCCAGCTGGACAGCATCGACAAGCTGAAGGACCTCGGCCTGGAGCTGGGCAAGCTCAACGTCAAGAACCTGACCTTCACCACGGTCCCGGTGATCGACAACCCGGCCGAGAAGGTCAAGGTGACCGTCGTCCTGAACCCGACGAAGGCGCCGGAGGTCTTCCAGGCGATCCAGAACGACGTCTCCTTCACCGAGATCAAGCAGCAGAAGAAGAAGGAGGCCTCCGCGGTGGCGGCCCGGCTCAAGGGCTCCAAGGCCGACGCCTCCGAGGTGCGGGTGCGGATCCTCAACGGCGGGGCCCCGGCGGGCAGCGCGCAGGAGACCCTGTCCTGGCTGCAGACCGAGGAGAACGTGACCAAGTCGGAGAACGCGGGCAACGCGCCCGACGCGCTCTCGAAGACGACGCTGGAGTACGCGCCGGACCAGGCGGACCAGGCACGCCGACTCGCCGCCATCATGGGGCTGTCCGGCTCGGCGATGAAGCCCGGCAAGAGCGTCACCAACGCGCAGGGCCTGCCCACGATGACGCTGACGCTGGGCAAGGACTTCAAGGGGGCGGGGGTGCCCCTGACGGCTCCGACCAAGGCGCCCGACGTGGAGAAGTCCACCGCGGACAAGGTGGAGTGCGCGAAGTAACCGCGGTTTCCGGCCGGGAACGCAACTGTGCCGGGCTCTCGTTGGTCTGACACAGGACGTGTTCGTGCCGGTCGGCGTCGCCCGGCACGCCGTGCGGCCGTGCCGGACGCGGATTTTGCCGGCACATGGCGAACCCGGATCGGACCCCCGGTGGTCTGACAGATCGCGGACCGGTGTCGGACAGGTTGGCTTGATACGGAGTTCGCTCCGCCGCGGACAGGGAGGTCCCGCGCGGAGCGACGGTGTGCGGGCCAAGGGTGGGGAAGGGCAGAGAGTTGGCGCAGAGCGGTGTGCGGGGGGAGGTCCCCGCTGTGGACGACACGATGTCGCTCACCCGGCAGCCCGGCCAGGACACGCCGGCCGGCCAGGACGGCGGCGGGCAGCGCGGCGGGGCGGACGACGACGGCCGGGGGCACGGCAAAGGGCGCCGCAAGCGGCGTGCGCTGCGCTGGTCGGCGACGATCCTGGCGGTCGTCATACTCGGGACCGCGGGTGCCGGGTATCTGTACTACCGGCATCTGAACGGCAACATCGAGAAGGGCGAGCGCAGCAGCGGCGACTCCAAGGCGAAGAAGGCCGAGCCCAACGCCGCCGGCCAGACGCCGCTGAACATCCTGCTGATCGGCTCGGACAGCCGTAACTCCGACGCGAACGTCGCGTTGGGCGGCAGCCGGGACAACCGGGGCAACCCGCCGCTGGGCGACGTGCAGATGCTCATCCATCTGTCCGCGGACCGCGAGAGCGCCGCGGTGGTGAGCATCCCGCGGGACACCCGGGTCGACATCCCCAAGTGCACCGACCCCGAGACGGGCGACACCTACCCGGCGACGAACGACATCATCAACACGTCCCTGGCCCGTGGCGGTGCCGGCTGCACCCTGGCCACCTGGCAGAACCTCACCGGGGTCTACATCGACCACTGGATGACGATCGACTTCGCCGGCGTGGTGAGCATGGCGGACGCCATCGGCGGCGTCGAGGTCTGTGTGAAGCAGAACGTGTGGGACCGCCCGCTGCCGGGGGTGCCCGGCGGTTCCGGCCTGAAGATGAAGGCCGGCCGCAAGGACGTCGAGGGCAAGCAGGCGCTGCAGTGGCTGCGCACCCGGCACGCGTGGGGCAGCGACCCGCTGCGGGCGCGCGCCCAGCACATGTACATGAACTCGATGATCCGCACGCTGAAGAAGCAGAACGTCTTCACCGACACCGGGCGCCTGATGAACCTGGCCGAGGCGGCCACGAAGTCGCTGACGGTCTCCGAGGAGATCGGCACCGTGAAGAAGCTGTACGACCTCGGCATGCAGCTCAAGTCCGTGCCCACGGACCGGATCACGATGACGACGATGCCGAACGTCCAGGACCCGCAGAACGCCAACCACCTCGTCCCGGCCGCGAGCGCCGGCAAGATGTGGCAGATGATCCGCGAGGACGTGCCGTTCGACAAGAACGGCAAGGCCAAGGGCAAGGGCAAGGACGGCGACGCGGAGAAGGAGGCCACCGCGGCCCCCACGTCCGCCCCCGGGGGCATCGGCGTCTCGGTGGTGAACGGGACCAGGACCGCGACGCTCGCGCCCGTCTCCGGGCGGGCGCACGCGATCGCCCGGCACCTGGTGGACAAGGGCTTCACCCAGGCGCTGCAGGACTCCTCACCGGCGGTCTCCGTGGAGCACACGGTGGTGCGGTACCCGAGCGAGGACCTGAAGGGCGACGCGGTGCAGGTCGCCAAGGCGCTGGGCGTCCCGGAGAGTTCGGTGCGCCGGTCCACCGACGTCTCGGGCGTCACGGTCGTCGTGGGCTCCGACTGGCGCACGGGCACCGCGTATCCGAAGCGGTCCAAGCCGTCGGCGGGCAGCCTGCCGGACGGCTCCGACGCGATCAACGGTTCGGACGAGGACGCGTGCATGGAGGTGTACGCGCCCTACCGCTGGTAGTCACCGGACGCCGTGCCCCCTGCGGGATCGCCCTCGACGCGAGGGCGATCCCGTTTTGTTATGGCCAATCGACAGCGATCTTCGGTCATCGACGCACACGAACGATCACCGAATGACCCGAACATGCCACGATCTTGGAGCCGTTCACGCCGGGTTCACACAAGCCCGCGGGGGCGGTCCGATCCGTCGCGCAAGTGAGAGGTCTGCAACTGATGCACAAGAGCGTGAAGTTCAGAGCCACCCGCTGGATCACCACCGGGGCCATGGTCCTCGGCCTGGGCGTCGGGGTCCCCCTGGCCACCGCCCCCGCGGCGCAGGCCGCGGCGCAGGCCGGCTGCAGCGGCACCCTGATCGACCAGATCAAGCACTACGACTACACGGTCAGTTCGCACCCGCTCGTCGCCACGACCTACCTGTACTGGGACGGCACCTACAACTGCGCGCGGTCCGTCAAGGCCGGTTCCTACTACGGCGTCAGCTCCCGGATGAACCTGGACCTGTGGACCAAGGCCGGCGGGCACGACAACGACAACGGCTACTTCAGCTACGAGGCCGGGCCCGTGAAGGTCAACGGCAAGAACACCTGCATCGTCTTCGAGCTGGACATGTGGCGCCCCAACGGCGGCGCCAACTTCCTGCAGGACCACGTCCCGCCGTCGGGCTACTTCCACTGCGGCTGACGTCCGCACGACCAGCGAGGGTTGTCGCGGCACCGCCGCGGCAACCCTCGCTCGTTCCCCGGGGGTCGAGTCAGGAGGCCGCTTCGACGCCGCGGACCGCCGGGCGGCGTGAGGCGATGACCTTGCGGGCCAGCGAACGCGGGCTCGTCAGGAAGCCGTAGCCCCAGGACATGTGCATGGTGGCCAGGGCGACCGGGATCTGCAGCCGGGCCTTCAGCGGCAGCCCCTTGCCGGCCGGAACCGATCCCGCGGCGATGGCCGCGAGGTAGCCGCCGGGCACGACCAGCGCCCACGGCGTCACCGCGACGCCGAACACCAGACCCGCCGCGATCGCGCACACCGCCGTCGGCGGAGCCAGATAGCGCAGGTTGATGGAGCCGGCGTGGTACCGGGCGACGACATGACGCCAGCGGCCGTAGTCCTTGTACTGCTTGGCGAGCGCCTTCACGCTCGGCCGCGGGCGGTACGACACCCTCAGCTCCGGCGAGAACCAGATCAGGCCGCCCGCCTCGCGGATGCGGAAGTTCAGCTCCCAGTCCTGGGCGCGGATGAACTCCTCGTTGTAGCCGCCCTGCTGCTCCAGCGCCTCGCGCCGGAAGACACCCAGGTACACGGTCTCGGCGGCCTGCGCCTCACCGCCCGTGTGGAAGGCGGCGTTGCCGACACCGATCTTCGACGTCATCGCGGCGGCGACGGCCTGCTCCCAGGCGTTCTCGCCCTCGGCGTGCATGATGCCGCCGACGTTCTGCGCGCCGGTCTCCTCCAGGAGCCGCACCGCGGTCGCGATGTAGTTCGGCGAGAGCATGCCGTGCCCGTCGACACGGACGACGATCGGGTGGCGGGACGCCTTGATCGCCGCGTTCAGGGCGGCGGGCGTACGGCCGGTCGGGTTCGGGACGGTGTGAACGCGCGGGTCTTCGGCCACGAGCTCGGCGGCGATCTCGTCCGTACGGTCCGTGGACGGACCGAGGGCGATCACGACCTCCATCTCGCCGGCGTACTCCTGCGCGAGGATCGCTTGGACAGCTCCGCGCAGATGCCGCTCCTCGTTGAGGACGGGCATGATGACGGACACGGCGGGGAGCTGCACGTCGGGATTGGCGTTCATAGGGGGCTCACGTTACCGCGAACGGGGGACACGGGTGCGCCCCGCCGTGTCCGGTGCACCGGGCAGCAGATCGTATGGGCCTACGGTGCTCACGGATCCCACGTACGGCCCCCAGGGGCACGCCCCCAGCGGAGGTATCCCTTCATGCCCACGCCGCCCCGACGCTCCTCCGGCTCCCCGCAGCGCAGCCCGCAGCCGTCCCGCGGCGGGGCACGGCCGGTCGCGCCCGTTCGGCGCAGGAGGCCGCGCTGGGCCATGCGGGCGGTGACCACGCTCTCCGTCGTCGTCCTGGCCTCCGCCGGGATCGGGCACGCGGTGGTGACCAGCCTGGACGCCAAGATCGCGCGGGTGGACCCCTTCCGGGACATGAAGAACCGGCCGCAGGGCGGCCACGGCATGAACGTCCTGCTGGTCGGCACCGACGGCCGCGACCGCATCACCCCGCAGGAGCGGCGCAAGTACCGGCTGGGCGGCGCGCCCTGCCACTGCACCGACACGATCATGCTGGTGCACATCTCGGAGGACCGGGAGCGGGCGAGCGTGGTGAGCCTGCCGCGCGACTCCTACGCCGAGGTGCCCGCCGCCGACGGACGGCCCGCCCACGCCATCAAGCTCAACGCGGCGTACGCGGAAGGCGGCCCCCGGCTCACCGTCCGCACGGTCGAGCACATGACGCACGTCAAGATCGACCACTATCTGGAGGTCGACTTCACGAGCTTCATGAAGACGGTCGACGTGCTCGGCGGTGTGCGGATCTGCACCTCCGCCCCGCTGAAGGACTCCTACACCGGCCTGGACCTGCCCGCCGGCGACCACAAGCTGATGGGCGGCGAGGCCCTGCAGTTCGTCCGCGCCCGGCACATCGACGGCGACGCCGACCTGGGCCGGGTCCAGCGCCAGCAGCGCTTCATGGCGGCCCTGATCGAACGGGCGACGTCGTCCGGCATCCTGCTGAACCCCATCCGGTTCCGGGACGTGACCCGGGCCGTGCTCGGCTCGGTCCGGGCCGACAAGGGCTTCGGCACCGGCGAACTGCTGGACCTGGGACGCGCGATGCGGAACTTCTCCCCGTCGTCGTCCGAGTTCGCCACCGTCCCGATCGGGCAGCTCGGCTACCTGGTGAAGGGCCTCGGCTCCACCGTGAAATGGGACACCGCACGCGCCGAGCGCCTGTTCCGCGCCCTGCGCGAGGACCGCCCGCTGGCCGCCCACCGCACGAAGCGCAAGGCCGTCACCGTCGAGGTCGCCCCGCAGCAGATCCGCGTCCAGGTGGAGAACGGCACCCACCGCACCGGCCTCGGCAAGCGCGCCGACGCGGCGCTCGCGGCGGTGGGATTCCGTACGACGGGACAGCCGGTGGACGCGCCCGACCGCTCGGTGAAGCGGACGGTCGTCGCCCACGACCCCGGCTGGGACCGCTCGGCGAAGTCCCTCGCCGCCGCCCTGCCCGGCAGCGAGCTGCGCGCGGTCAAGGGGCTCGGCCCCACCCTGAAGGTGATCGTGGGGACGGACTTCGGCACGGTCCGCAAGGTGCGCGCCGACGACCCCACCCAGGAGACGGTGGTGCTGCGGGGCGACGAGGCCGGCTGCGCCTGAGAGGGGCCCCCGTCCGCCCCGGCCGCCTCCTCAGTCGTCGAAGCCCTCCGCCGCCCGCTGGGCGCGCAGCTCCATGATCGCGCGGCGGCGGGCCAGGCGGTGGGTGCGGCGGATCTGCGCCTCCTGGTTGCGGCGCCGGTCGCGGTCGGTCTCCGGTATCACCGGCGGGACCCGGCGCGGCTTGCCGTCGGCGTCCACCGCGGCGAAGACCAGATAGGCGGAGCCGACCTGGGTGGGCGGCGCCGACTCGTTCCAGCGCTCGGCCAGGACCCGGACGCCGACCTCCATCGAGGTCCGGCCGGTCCAGTTGACCTGGGCCTTCACATGGACGAGGTCGCCCACGCGGACCGGTTCGAGGAAGGCCATCTCGTCCATGGAGGCGGTGACGGCGGGACCGCCGCTGTGCCGGCCGGCCACCGCTCCCGCCGCGTCGTCCACCAGCTTCATGATCACACCGCCGTGCACGGTGCCCAGAAGGTTGGTGTCGTTGTGGGTCATGATGTGGCTGAGGGTGGTGCGGGACGCGGAGATCGGCTTGCCCGGGATCTCCGCGCTGTCCGCTTCCGCGGTGGTGGCCTGGTCTGTCATGGCCTCCACCTTATGCCGCAGTGGGAATCGCGGACTTTGTGTTGGGTTCGCAACAGCCGTGCCTCTATTTTCCTTCGAACCTTGTGGGGGACCCGGTGCCGCCCTGCACACTTGGGCGCATGAATGACTGGCCCCAGGCATGGCCCGACGACGACCGCGGCACCGGTTACGGACGCGGCAGCGCGAACGCGCGGCCGGAGAGCGCCCGTGTGATGCGGCAGGTCCGCCGCGGCCAGGGCGCTCCGCCCGGGCAGGGCTACGGCGGTGTGCCCCGGCAGCCGTCGTACGTCGACGGCCAGGGGCACGGCGGTCACGGCGCCGGCGGCTACGACGACGGCTACGACAGCGGCTACAACACCGGCCAGGTGTACGGCGGCGGAGGCGGCGGAGGCCACGACGGCTCCGGGCCCGGTGGCCGGCCCGCGCCGAACTGGCGGCGCCGGATCAAGGTGACCGCGATCACCGTGGTCACGCTGCTGGTCGTGACGAGCGTCGCCACCTACTTCTGGGCCGACTCCAAGCTCAACCGCGAGGTCGACCTGTCCAAGGTCATCGACCGGCCGGAGGCGGGCGAGGGCACCAACTACCTGATCGTCGGTTCCGACAGCCGTGAGGGCATGACCGACGAGCAGAAGAAGAACCTGCACACCGGGTCCGCCGAGGGCAAGCGCACCGACTCGATGATGATCCTGCACACCGGAGGCGGCAGCCCCACGCTGGTCTCGCTGCCCCGCGACTCGAACATCACGATCCCGTCGTACAAGGGCTCGGAGTCCGGGAAGCTCTACCAGGGCACCGGGCGGCAGACGAAGCTGAACGCCGCCTACGCGGAGGACGGCCCGGAGCTGCTGGTGCGCACCGTCGAGGCCAACACCGGGCTGCACATCGACCACTACGTCGAGATCGGCTTCGCCGGCTTCGCGAACATCGTGGACTCGGTCGGCGGCGTCGAGATCGACATCCCCCAGGACATCAAGGACAAGAAGTCCGGCGCCGACTTCAAGAAGGGCAAGCAGACCCTGAACGGCGAGGAGTCCCTGGCCTTCGTCCGCACCCGGTACGCGCTGCCCGGCTCCGACCTGGACCGCACCAAGAACCAGCAGAAGTTCCTGTCGGCCCTGGCCAACCAGGTGGCGACCCCGGGCACCGTCCTGAACCCCTTCAAGCTCTACCCGACGATGGGTGCCGGCCTGGACTCGCTGATCGTCGACGAGGACATGGGCCTGTGGGACCTGGCGTCCATGTTCTGGGCGATGAAGGGCGTCAGCGGCGGCGACGGCACCTCGATGAACATGCCGATCTCGGGCAACTCCGCCAACGGCAATCTCCAGTGGGACACCGCGAAGGTGAAGAAGCTGGTGGAGGAGCTGAAGAACGACGAGACGGTGACCGTCTCCGGCAAGTAGGCGGCCGTACACGAGCGAGCGAGGGCACCCCGGACGGGGTGCCCTCGTCCGTCTGCCGGGCGGTGTCACATCGTGGCGCCCGCCATCGCGCGACAGGTCGCGGCGCAGCGGCGACACGCCTCGGCACAGCGCATCATCTGCGGATCGTCCGGCATGGACATACACGCCTCCGCGCACATCTCGCACGCCTTGGCGCACATCGCGCACATCTCCGCCGACATCGGCGAGCGGCGCATCATCATGTCGGCGCACATGCGGGTCGTCTCGGCGCAGTCCATCAGCGCCCGCATGACCTGCATCTGGGCCTGGCCGCCCTGCTGCATGACGGAGCTCATGGTCTCCTCGCAGACGGTGTGGCAGGTCATGCAGGCGTCGACGCAGTCCTGCATCTCCTTGGTCATCGCGGGCATGGTTCCGGGCTGGGTCATGGCTCCTCCTGGGGACGCGGGAGCCCGGGGCGGGCCCCGTGCCCTTCCGTCCTACGCCCGCCCGGAGCGGCCCGCCATCGGGCGTTCGCCATCATTTCCCCACAGAAGCCGCACACAGTGCACACTTCCGTATTCCACCGGATCCGCCGTCGCGAGCCCGAACGAGTGAAGGGCGCCCGGAGCACCCGGACGCCCTTCCTCATCAAGTCCCGTGACGTTACGGCAGGTTGCGCGCCATCACGATCCGCTGGACCTGGTTCGTGCCCTCATAGATCTGCGTGATCTTGGCATCGCGCATCATGCGCTCCACCGGGTAGTCGCGGGTGTAGCCGTAGCCGCCGAGGAGCTGGACGGCGTCGGTGGTGACCTCCATGGCGGCGTCGGAGGCGAAGCACTTGGCCGCGGCGCCGAGGTAGGTGAGGTCGGCGTCGCCGCGCTCGGAGGCGGCGGCGGCCTGGTAGGTCAGGGCGCGGGCGGCCGAGATCTTCATCGCCATGTCGGCGAGCATGAACTGGATGCCCTGGAAGTCGGCGATGGGCTTGCCGAACTGCTTGCGCTCCTGGACGTAGCCCTTGGCGTAGTCGAGGGCGCCCTGGGCGATGCCGAGGGCCTGGGCGGCGATGGTGATGCGGGTGTGGTCCAGCGTCTTCATCGCGGTGGCGAAGCCGGTGCCCTCCTCGCCGATCATGCGGTCCGCGGGGATGCGGACGTTGTCGAGGTAGACCTCGCGGGTCGGGGAGCCCTTGATGCCGAGCTTCTTCTCGGGGGCGCCGAAGGAGACGCCCTCGTCGCCCTTCTCGACCACGAAGGCGGAGATGCCCTTGGAGCGCTTGCTCGGGTCGGTGACGGCCATGACCGTGTAGAACTCGGAGACGCCCGCGTTGGTGATCCAGCGCTTGACGCCGTTGAGGACCCAGTGGTCGCCGTCGCGGACGGCCCTGGTCTTCATGCCGGCCGCGTCGGAGCCCGCGTCGGGCTCGGAGAGGCAGTAGGAGAACATGCCGTCGCCCTTGGCGAGCGGGGCCATGTACTTCTTCTTCAGCTCCTCGGAGCCGGAGAGGATGACCGGCAGCGAGCCGAGCTTGTTCACGGCCGGGATGAGGGAGGAGGACGCGCAGACGCGGGCCACCTCCTCGATCACGATGACCGTGGCGAGGGCGTCGGCGCCCGCGCCGCCGTACTCCTCGGGGACGTGCACGGCGTGCAGGTCGTTGGCCACGAGGGCGTCGTGCGCCTCCTGGGGGAAGCGCGCCTCCTCGTCCACCGCCGCGGCGTGCGGCGCGATCTTCGCCTCGGCCAGCGAGCGGATCGCGTCGCGGAGCATGTCGTGCTCCTCGGTCGGGCGGTACAGGTCGAAGTCAGCCGATCCGGCCAAGGTCTCTCACGCTCCAAGGACGCTCGTGTGGCAAGGGTGATGCCGACGCTAATTACCGTTAAGTAACTCAAATTTTAGAGGTCGCCCCACAGGACTGATACGTGAGCTTGGCGACAGCGGGGAATCTGCCCTCCGGGCCCGTTGACTATGCTCGGGCGCGCATCGCCCGTCCTCACTTACGGAGTCCCCCATGGCCCTCAAGATCACCGTGATCGGCACCGGCTATCTCGGCGCCACGCACGCCGCGGCCATGGCCGAGCTCGGGTTCGAGGTGCTGGGTCTGGACGTGGTGCCCGAGAAGATCGAGATGCTGGACCGCGGCGAGGTGCCCATGTTCGAGCCGGGACTGGAGGACCTGCTGCGCAAGCATGTCGCCGGGATCGAGGGCTCGACGGGGCGGCTGCGGTTCACGATGGACTGGGCCGAGGTCGCCGAGTTCGGCGACGTGCACTTCGTCTGCGTGAACACGCCGCAGAAGCACGGTGAGTACGCCTGCGACATGTCGTACGTCGACGCTGCGGTCGAGTCGCTCGCCAAGCATCTGAGCCGGCCGTGCCTGGTCGTGGGCAAGTCGACGGTGCCGGTGGGCAGCGCGGACCGCCTCGCGGCGCGGCTGCGGGAGCTGGCGCCCGGCGGCGACGAGGTGGAGCTGGCCTGGAACCCGGAGTTCCTGCGGGAGGGCTTCGCCGTGCAGGACACGCTGCGCCCGGACCGGATCGTGGTGGGGGTGCGCAGTGAGCGCGCGGAGAAGCTGCTGCGCGAGGTGTACGCGACGCCGATCGCGGACGGCTCCCCGTTCGTGGTCACGGACTTCCCGACGGCCGAGCTGGTGAAGACCTCGGCGAACTCGTTCCTCGCCACGAAGATCTCCTTCATCAACGCGATGGCCGAGGTGTGCGAGGCGGCCGGCGGCGATGTGGCGAAGCTGGCGGAGGCCATCGGGCACGACGACCGCATCGGCAAGAAGTTCCTGCGGGCGGGCATCGGGTTCGGGGGCGGCTGCCTGCCCAAGGACATCCGGGCGTTCATGGCGCGCGCGGGCGAGCTGGGCGCGGACCAGGCGCTGACGTTCCTGCGCGAGATCGACTCGATCAACATGCGTCAGCGCGGTCAGATGGTGGAGCTGGCGCGCGAGGCGCTGGGCGGCGGGCCGTTCCTGGGCAAGCGGGTCGCCGTGCTGGGCGCCACGTTCAAGCCGGACTCGGACGACGTGCGCGACTCGCCGGCCCTGAACGTGGCCGGGCAGATCCATCTGCAGGGCGGCCAGGTGACGGTGTACGACCCGAAGGGCATGGCGAACGCCCGCCGGCTGTTCCCCACGCTCGGGTACGCGGACACCGCGATCGAGGCGGTGCGGGGCGCGGACGTGGTGCTGCATCTGACGGAGTGGCGGGAGTTCCGTGAGCTGGACCCGCGGGAGCTGGGCGAGGTGGCGGCGGAGCGTCTGATCCTGGACGGCCGCAACGCCCTGGACCCGGAGCTGTGGCGGGGCGCGGGCTGGACGTACCGGGCGATGGGCCGGCCGACGGCCTAGGCCCTTTTCCACGGGCGTACGAAGGACGCCGTTTCGGCCGAGGCTCAGTCGGCCGAAACGGCGTCCTTCGCATTCTGCCGCACACCACCGCGCAGCGCCGAATGAATCTTCAACAACCTTGTCAAAAGGTGCGCCCGGTGGCTCATTTCGCGCGGTACCGGCGCATCTTGGCGCGCGCTCCGCACACCTGCATCGAGCACCAGCGGCCGCGGCCGGCGGGGCTGCGGTCGTAGTACGCCCAGTGGCAGTCGGCCGCCTCGCAGGCCTTCAGGCGCGTCCAGGTGCCGTCGACGAGGCCCTGGGCGACGGCGGCGGCGACCCGGGAGAGCAGGGGCGCGGTACTGGCGGGGGTGAGCCGGGCCGAGCCGTCGGCGGGGTCGACGGCCACCACGAGGGGAGCGGCGGCGAGCAGGTCGCCGAGCGGGGTGACCGCACGGTGCGGCGGGTGCCCGGCGTGGGCGAGCAGGGCCGCGCGCAGGGACTCGCGCAGCTCGCGCGCGGCGGGCAGGTCCGCCTCCGTCAGCCCGAGGCGGGCCCGGCCCTCGGCCGTGTCGAGCGCGTCCGCGCCGGACTCCAGGTCCACCGTGTTCACCAGGCCCTGGACTAGCTCCAGCGCACCGGGCGCGGGCGATCTGTCACTCATGGCTGCCGCTGTCTCCGCTTCTCGTATATCCCTTGCGACGTTACCCCCTGTACGGGAACATGAGGTAACGCGGTTACCGGTTGACCTGCTCTGCCGGTAACCCCCCGTCGCTTCGAGGAGGAAGTCATGGCCATCGCCGAAGTGGGCTCCGTCGTCCTGGACTGTCCCGACCCGCGCGCGCTCGCGGAGTTCTACGCCAAGGTGCTGGACGGCACGATCGTGGACGAGGGCGACTGGGTGGACGTGAAGGTGCCCGGCGGGCCGACGCTGGCCTTCCAGGCGGCGCCCGGCTACGTACCGCCGCGCTGGCCCTCGCCGGAGCAGTCGCAGCAGTTCCATCTGGACCTGACCGTCGAGGACCTCGACACGGCCGAGAAGGCGGTGCTGGAGCTGGGCGCGACGCCGCTGGAGGCCGACGACCGCGAGCGGACCTTCCGGGTTTACGCGGACCCGGCGGGGCACCCGTTCTGCCTCTGCGCCTGCTGACGAGGAGGACCCCCATGGCACCCGCGGCACGTCTGCGTTCCGTCGTCGTCGACTGCCCCGACCCGCGCGCTCTGGCCCGCTTCTACGCGGGCGTCGGCGGCGGCACCCCGGAGGACGAGGACCCGGACTGGGTCGTGCTGCGGCTCCCGGACGGGCCCCGGCTGGCCTTCCAGCGGGCGCCCGGGTACGCCCCGCCGGACTGGCCGCGGGCCGACCACGACTCCCAGCAGTTCCACCTCGACTTCGACGCCGGGTCCACCTGGGACGAGGTCGACGTGGCGGAGGAGAAGGTGCTGAAGCTGGGCGCGCGGCTGCTCCAGGCGCAGGACGAGGAGGGCTTCCGGGTGTACGCCGACCCGGTGGGCCATCCGTTCTGCCTGTGCCGGATCGACGAGGGCTGAGCCGGCCGGCGCTCAGCCGTCCAGGTCGGTGATCGTGGCCGTCGAGGGTTCCCGGCGGCGCTGTGCCTCACGGGCGGCGAAGTCGGCCTCACGCAGCACCCGCTGGACGTTCCCCCAGGTCAGCAGGGCGATGTCGGCCTCGGACCAGTCGCGGCGCAGCAGCTCGGCGACGAGTCGCGGGTAGCCGGAGACGTCGGCCAGGTCCTGGGGGTGGGCGGTGCCGGTGTCGTAGGTGCCGGACAGGCCGACGCAGTCCGCCCCGGCCAGTGCGCGCACATGGTCGAGGTGGTCGGCGACGTCGCGGACGGACGGACCGGTCTGCTCGGCGGTGAGCGGCACCATGCACAGCCCCTTGGCGGCGCCGAGCGCGGCCAGCAGGTCGTCGGGGAGGTTGGCGGGGTGCGGGCGCAGGGCGCGGGCCGCGGAGCGTGTGCACAGCACGGGCGCCTTGGAGACCGCGCAGGCCCGGCGGACCGTGTCGGGGCCGGCGCCGGAGAGGTCGGCCAGCACGCCGAGCCGGTTCATCTCGCGCAGGACCTCCTCGCCGAACCGGGTGAGCCCCGCCTCGCCCGCCCAGGACACCCCGGTGAGCGTGAGGGCGCGCAGCCCGAGGCCGTGCAGGGAGCGCAGGACGCCGAGGGAGTCGCCCAGGGCGACGGCCGCGGCGGGCCCGGGCAGCACGGCGGTCCGGCCGCTGTGCCGGACGTCGGTGACCGGGCCGGGCGCGCAGGCCAGGCGCAGGCCGTCGGGGTGTGCGTGGACGACGGTCCTGACGAGGTCGAGCTGGTCCAGGGTGGCGCCGACGGCCCGGTCGCCGGTGACCCCGTCCGGCAGGTGCAGTGCCCAGAACAGCGCGCCGACGCGGCCCTCGCGCAGCCGCGGCACATCGGTGCCGACGGCGCTCTCGCCGAGTTCCAGGTCGAACCAGGACAGGGTCCGCAGCGCCCGCGACAGTCCGCTGTAGCCGTCGGCCACGGGATGGGCGTCGAGCAGGGCGCGGGCCCGTTGGAGCAGGTCGGCCGCCGCGGGGTCCGGGACGGGGTCAGGGCCTTCCCCGATGGTCGGCGCGGGCAGATCGTCCGTCGCGCCGGCCTCGGCCCCGGCGTCGTACTTGAGCTCTGCCATGGCGGTCTCCGTACGGGATCGGCGGTCCTGATCAGCGGTACGGTTCACCGTCGCACGCGGGCGCGGGGGCTTCTCGGTGGGTAAGGCGTTCGGGGGTAGGCGGGGCGCGACCGGCCCCGCCCCCTCCCCGGTCAGGCGTCCAGCTCCGCGAGGGTGGCGTTGGACGGTCCGCGGGTGGCCTGGAGGTCGCGGGCGACGTCCTCGGCGGCGCCGAGCACCCGGACGGCGTTGCGCCAGGTCAGCTTGGCCAGGTCGGTCCTCGACCAGCCGCGGTCCAGCAGCTCGGCGATCAGGTTCGGGTAGCCGGTGACGTCGTTGAGGCCGTCGGGCGTGAACGCGGTGCCGTCGTAGTCGCCGCCGATGCCGAGGTGGTCGATCCCGGCGACCTCGCGCATGTGGTCGAGGTGGTCGGCGACCGTGGCCACGGTGGCGACCGGGCGCGGGTTGCTCTCCTCGAAGGCGCGGTGCACCTTCATCGCCTCGGCGGTGGTGTCGAGGTGGTGGAAGCCGTGCGCCCGCATGTTCTCGTCGGCCGCGGCGGTCCAGTCGACGGCCGCCTGGAGAACGAACTTCGGCACGAACGTGACCATCGCGACGCCGCCGTTGGCGGGGAGGCGTTCCAGCACGTCGTCGGGGATGTTGCGCGGGTGGTCGCAGACCGCGCGCGACGAGGAGTGGGAGAAGATCACCGGGGCGGCGGTGGTGTCGAGCGCGTCGCGCATCGTCGTGGCCGCCACGTGCGAGAGGTCGACCAGCATGCCTTCGCGGTTCATCTCCCGTACGACCTCGCGCCCGAAGGCGGACAGGCCGCCCACGCCGGGCTCGTCGGTCGCCGAGTCGGCCCACGCGATGTTGTCGTTGTGCGTGAGCGTCATGTAGCGGACGCCAAGGGCGTACAGCGCCCGCAGCGTGGCCAGGGACTCCGCGATCGAGTGGCCGCCCTCGGCGCCCATCAGGGAGGCGATACGGCCCTCGGCGCGGGCCGCCTCCATGTCGGCGGCCGTCAGCGCCGGGCGCAGGTCGGCCGGGTAGCGCGCGAGGAGCTGCCGTACGCAGTCGATCTGCTCCAGCGTGGCGCTGACCGCCTGGTCGCCGGCGTAGTCCGAGCGGACGTACACCGACCAGAACTGGGCGCCCACACCGCCGGCGCGCAGCCGCGGTATGTCGGTGTGCAGGTGGGCGCTCTGGTCGGCGGCGATGTCGCGGGCCGGTATGTCGTAGCGGACCTGTTCGCGCAGCGCCCAGGGCAGGTCGTTGTGGCCGTCGACGACCGGGAACTCGCGCAGCAGGTCCCGGGCGGTCTCCAGGGAGGTCATCGGCGTCACTTCCCGGAGCCGAAGCCGAACCCGGCCGCGCCCTCGACCTTGGCCCGCAGCCGCTTGCCCTTCTCGGTCGCCTGGTCGTTCAGCTCCTGCTGGAACTCGCTCATCCGCTGCAGCAGCTCCTCGTCCTGCGTGGCGAGGATGCGGGCGGCGAGCAGACCGGCGTTGCGGGCGCCGGCGACGGAGACGGTCGCGACGGGCACACCGGCCGGCATCTGCACGATGGACAGCAGGGAGTCCATGCCGTCGAGGTACTTCAGCGGGACGGGAACGCCGATGACGGGCAGCGGGGTCACGGAGGCGAGCATGCCCGGCAGATGGGCGGCGCCGCCGGCGCCGGCGATGATCGCCTTCAGGCCGCGCCCGGCCGCCTGCTCGCCGTACGTGATCATCTCGCGGGGCATGCGGTGCGCGGAGACGACGTCGACCTCGTAGGCGATCTCGAACTCGTCGAGGGCCTTGGCGGCGGCCTCCATGACGGGCCAGTCGCTGTCCGACCCCATGACGATGCCAACAACAGGGCTCATTCGGTGATCGTGCCTCTCAGGTAGCCGGCAGCGTGACGGGCGCGCTCCAGCACGTCGTCGAGGTCGTCGCCGTAGGTGTTCACGTGACCGACCTTGCGACCGGGCTTCACGTCCTTGCCGTACATGTGGATCTTGAGCTGGGGGTCGCGGGCCATGCAGTGCAGGTACGCGGAGTACATGTCCGGGTAGTCGCCGCCGAGGACGTTGACCATGACGGTCCACTTCGCGCGGGGGCGCGGGTCGCCGAGGGGGAGGTCGAGGACGGCCCGGACGTGGTTGGCGAACTGGCTGGTGACCGCGCCGTCCTGACTCCAGTGGCCGGAGTTGTGCGGGCGCATCGCGAGCTCGTTGACGAGGATGCGGCCGTCGCGGGTCTGGAACAGCTCGACGGCGAGGTGCCCGACGACACCGAGCTCCTTCGCGATCCGCAGCGCCATCTCCTCGGCGCGCAGCGCGAGCGCCTCGTCCAGGCCGGGGGCCGGGGCGATCACGGTGTCGCAGACGCCGTTGACCTGCCGCGACTCGACGACCGGGTAGGCGACGGCCTGGCCGTGCGGGGAGCGCACGACGTTTGCGGCGAGCTCGCGGACGTAGTCGACCTTCTCCTCGGCGAGGACCGGGACGCCGGCGCGGAACGGCTCGGTGGCCTCCTCGGCCGAGTCGACGACCCAGACGCCCTTGCCGTCGTAGCCGCCGCGGACCGTCTTCAGGACGACGGGGAAGCCGTCCCCCTCGGCGGCGAACGCGGCGACGTCCTGCGGGTCGCTCACGATGCGGTGCCGGGGGCAGGGCACCCCGATCGCATCGAGCCTCGCCCGCATCACGCCCTTGTCCTGGGCGTGCACGAGCGCGTCGGGGCCGGGGCGCACGGGGATGCCGTCCGCCTCCAGTGCCCTGAGGTGCTCGGTGGGTACGTGTTCGTGATCGAAGGTGATCACATCGCACCCCTGCGCGAACGCGCGCAGCGTGTCGAGGTCGCGGTAGTCGCCTACGACGACATCACCGACGACCTGCGCCGCGGAATCCTGAGGAGTGTCACTGAGGAGCTTGAACCTGATGCCGAGCGGGATGCCCGCCTCGTGTGTCATACGAGCGAGCTGACCCCCGCCGACCATGCCGACTACCGGGAACGTCACGCCCCTAGGGTATCGGCCGCGCCGGGGCCCCCTCTTACCGGACTTTTCCAGGGCTCTTCCCGACCCGGGATGTCACGCGCGGGCGATCACCGAGGGGGGTGGTTAGCATGGCTGAGTTGACGACCACCGACCGACAGGAGCCTTCACGACCATGGAACGTGGTTCCTCGGGGCTTCAGGAGGCGCCCGCGGCGCGCGGTCCGGTGCGGCAGCGCCTGGACCGGCTGGCCCGCGAGGTCGCCAAGTTCGGCGCGGTGGGCGGGGCGGGGCTGCTGGTCAACCTGCTCGTGTTCAACCTGGTACGGCAGGTCACCGATCTGCCGGTGGTGCGGGCGAGCGTGATCGCGACCATCGTCGCGATCATCTTCAACTACATCGGCTTCCGGTACTTCACCTACCGCGACCGCGACAAGAGCCGCCGCACCAAGGAGATGACCCTCTTCCTGCTGTTCAGCGCGGCGGGCCTGGTCATCGAGAACGGGGTGCTCTACACGGCGACCTACGGGTTCGGCTGGGACAGCCCGCTGCAGAGCAACATCTTCAAGTTCCTCGGCATCGGCATCGCGACGCTGTTCCGCTTCTGGTCCTACCGCACGTGGGTGTTCCGCGCTCTGCCGGCGCAGAAGGACCCCGTGGCCGGCAAGGAGTCGTTCCTGGAGTCCCGTCCGGGCTCGGACAAGCCCGCCCGCCAGCGCGTGAGCTGACCCTCCGGCCCGTTCAGCGGACCGTGCGTTCGGTGTCCGTGGACGACTTCTTCGGCGGGGCCGTGCGGGACAGGAACAGCGCGAACACCGGCGGGTTCGTCTGCAGCATCTCCAGCCGGCCCCCGTCCGCCTCGGCGAGGTCGCGGGCGACCGCCAGGCCGATCCCGGTGGAGTTGCGGCCGCTGATGGCGCGCTCGAAGATGCGGGCCCCCAGGTCCTCCGGGATGCCCGGCCCCTCGTCCGTGACCTCGATGACCGCCTGGTTGCCGGTGACGCGGGTGCGCAGCGCCACCGTGCCCCCGCCGTGCATGAGCGAGTTCTCGATCAGGGCGGCCAGCACCTGCGCGACCGCGCCCGGGGTGCCGACCGCCGTCAGATGCCGTTTGCCCGAGCTGACGATGGCCCGGCCCGCGCTGCGGTACGCCGGGCGCCACTCCGCGAGCTGCTGCTGGATCACCTCGTCGAGGTCGAAGGTGACCGCGGAGCCGCTGCGAGGGTCGCGGGAGTTGGTCAGCAGCCGCTCCACCACGTCCGTCAGGCGCTCCACCTGCGTCAGCGCGATGGTCGCCTCCTCCTTCACCGTGTCGGGGTCGTCGGTGAGGGTGATCTCCTCCAGCCGCATGGACAGCGCGGTCAGCGGGGTGCGCAGCTGGTGCGAGGCGTCGGCGGCGAGGCGTCGCTCGGCCGTGAGCATCCGCGCGATGCGCTCGGCGGAGGAGTCCAGCACGTCGGCGACCCGGTCCAGCTCGGGCACGCCGTAGCGCTTGTGGCGGGGGCGGGGGTCGCCCGAGCCGAGCCGCTCCGCCGTCTCGGCGAGGTCGGTGAGCGGCGAGGCCAGCCGGTTGGCCTGGCGCACGGCGAGCAGGACGGCCGCGATCACCGCGAGCAGGGCCACCGCGGCGATGATCATCAGCGTCCGGCCGACCTCGCGGGTCACGGACGAGCGCGGCTCCTGGACGGTGACCGACTCGCCTTCCTCGCCCTGCTCGCGGGCGCTGATGACGTCGCCGCCGGGCCGGTCGCCGACCTCGATCACGGGTTTGCCGGGGATGCGGATCTCGGCGTAGCGGTCGCCCTGGATCTGGTCGCGCAGCACGGCGGCGTCCACGGTCTCGTCGCCAAGCAGCCGGCTGTCGACGATGCTGGCGAGCCGCACCGCCTCGGTGTCCACCCGCTCCTGCGCGGTGTTGGTGATCGTCCGGGTCTCGACGATCACCAGCGACACCCCGAACACGGCGATCACGACGAGGACGACGGCGAGGGTGGACTGGATCAGTCGTCGGCGCATGGCGTGTTACTCACCTGTCGGGCTCGGGAACCGGTACGGGCCCGTGACTCAGCTCTTCTCGAAGCGGAAACCGACGCCCCGCACCGTCGCGATGTAGCGGGGGTTCGCCGCGTCGTCGCCCAACTTCTTACGCAGCCAGGAGATGTGCATGTCGAGGGTCTTGGTCGAGGACCACCAGGTGGTGTCCCAGACCTCGCGCATCAGCTGGTCGCGGGTGACCACCCGGCCCGCGTCGCGCACCAGCACCCGCAGCAGGTCGAACTCCTTGGCGGTGAGCTGGAGTTCCTCGTCGCCCATCCAGGCCCGGTGCGACTCGACGTCGATCCGCACACCGTGCGTGGCGGGCGGCTGCTGGGGCTCGGCGGAGCCGCGCCGCAGCAGGGCCCGGACCCGCGCGAGGAGCTCGGCGAGCCGGAACGGCTTGGTGACGTAGTCGTCGGCGCCCGCGTCCAGACCCACGACGGTGTCGACCTCGTCGGCGCGCGCGGTCAGGATCAGGATGGGCACGGCGTGACCGTCGGCCCGCAGCCGGCGGGCCACCTCGAGGCCGTCCATGCCGGGCAGCCCGAGGTCCAGCACGACGAGGTCGATGCCGCCCTGCATCCCGGCGTCGAGGGCGGTGGGCCCGTCCTCGCGGACCTCGACCTCGTACCCTTCCCGGCGCAGTGCGCGGGCCAGCGGCTCCGAAATGGACGCGTCGTCCTCGGCGAGCAGTACTCGGGTCATGAGCTGATGGTAGTCCGCCCGCCTCGCGCGCCGGGGTGGGATCGGCCCCTTGCCTCTTACCGTCCTCCGGCGTGCTTCTTACCTTCTTCGGGGGCTGGTACAGACCACGCGTGGAAGGTGCGACCCTGGAGGGGCCTTCGAATGCATGTGCACGGTTGCGCGTAAACCTGTGATTCGCGTCTCAAACCCTTTCATATGGGGCGGTGTCGTGACGTATGGTGAATCCACGCCTGTAGCACTGCGGGGACCTCCGGCCACTTGACGCCGGGGGTCTCTCTTGCGTAGGGGCCGTTCCCGGCCCCGGAACAGCAATGACCTGTGGCCGGGCCTCCGATGGCGGGGGCATGGATCCCGATGGTCGCCGTCTTCCGCTCCTCATCCGGACGGAAACCCCTCCAGGGCGTGGGGGCGACGGTCTCGACCGCCGGTGCCGGCCGCCCCCCACCGGGCGCGTGACCGCTCCATGTCGCATGCGCGTCCCGACAGCAAGGAACGACCATGGCGTCCAGCCTGACGAAGGACTCGGCCCCCACCGGAATCCCCGGTTCCGATCGCACCTTCTTCGGCCACCCCCGCGGACTGGCCACTCTCTTCATGACCGAGATGTGGGAGCGTTTCTCCTACTACGGCATGAGGGCTCTGCTCCCGCTGTACCTCGTCGCTCCGGCCGGCCTCGGCCTCAGTGCCACCACGGCCACGGCGATCTACTCGGTCTACCTCTCGCTCGTCTACCTGCTCGCCCTGCCGGGCGGCTGGTTCGCCGACCGCGTACTCGGCCCGCGCAAGACGGTGGCCGTGGCCGGTGCCGTCATCATGCTCGGCCACCTGACGCTGGCCCTCCCCTGGTCCGGCAGCTTCTTCGCGGGCCTCGGCCTGGTGGCGATCGGGTCCGGCCTGCTGAAGGCCAACATCTCGACGATGGTCGGCCACCTCTACAACGGCCCGGAGGACCCGCGCCGCGACGGTGGCTTCACGATCTTCTACATCGGGATCAACCTGGGCGCCTTCGCCGCCCCGCTGGTCATCGGCACCATCGGTGAGAACGTCAACTGGCACCTGGGCTTCGCGCTCGCCGCGCTGGGCATGGCGCTGGGTCTGGCCCAGTTCCTGCTGGGCGGCCGCCACCTGAGCGCCAAGTCGGACGTCGTCCCCACGCCGCTGACCGCCGAGCAGAAGGCCGCGACCCTGCGCAAGGCGTTCTTCTGGGCCGCCGTCGCCGCGGTGTTCTACGCGATCGTCGGCTTCTCCGGCGTCTACACCCTGAACTGGCTGCTGGTCCCGATCACCGTCGCCGGTCTCGTCATCCCGGTCATGGTCATCGGCCGGATGAAGCGCGACAAGCAGCTCGACCGCGGCGAGCAGTCGAAGCTGACGGCGTACATCTGGTTCTTCGTCGCCGCCGCCGTGTTCTGGATGATCTACGACCAGGGTGGCTCGACCGTCTCCCTGTTCGCCGAGTCCTCCGCCGACAACTCGGTCTTCGGCTGGGAGTTCCCGGTCTCCTGGTACCAGTCGGTCAACCCGGTCATGATCATGGCGCTGGCGCCCGTCTTCGCCTGGGCGTGGCTCGCGCTGGCCAAGCGGGGCAAGGAGCCGAGCACCGCGTCGAAGTTCGCCATGGGCCTGATCCTGGTCGGCGCGTCCTTCTTCCTCTTCCTGGCCCCGCTGTCGATCGCCGACGGCGGCCACAAGGCGGCCGCGCTGTGGCTGGCGGCGATCTACTTCGTGCAGACCGTCGGTGAGCTGATGCTGTCCCCGGTCGGCCTGTCGGTCACCACGAAGATGGCCCCCGCCAAGTACGCCTCCCAGATGATGGGTGTCTGGTTCCTGGCCGTCACCGCGGGTGACGCCACCACCGGTCTGCTCTCCATCGCGGGCGTCGACCTGAACAAGACGGGCATCGTCACGCTGGAGGCCACGCTCGCCGTGGTCGCCGGGTTCGCGGTCTGGATGTACCGCAAGAAGGTCAAGGAACTCATGGGCAGCGTCAACTGACGCCCGTCCCCGAGTCCGCCCGGAGGGCCACCGCACGCCAGGCGCGCGGTGGCCCTCCGGCGTTCCAGGACACCGCGGTCAGCGCGGGCGCTCCGTGCCGTGCCCGCTCACGATGTCGTCGATCGGCGTCCCGCAGGCGTGGTCGACGTCGACGACCTCGGCGCGGGTGAGGGGGCGGTCAGCAGCACCGCCGAGCCGGCCGGGGCCGCGGCCGTCGCGAGCGCGGCGGTTCGCTTCCGCTTCGGCACGGTCCCCTCATTCCTTACGGCGTATCAGATCGCCCGTCGAGGTGCGCCCTGGAGCTCGAGGAAGGAAGACGCGGCGCACGCCGGAGTCGTGGCGGTCGTGAGGGCGCCGGAGGGAGGGGGTGACCCGGGCGACGGGGGGCGAGGACCCGGTGAACGCGGAGGCCACGGGAAAACCGATTCTTCCCGCGGCCGGACGGATCAGGACGGGGCGCCCAGCTCCGCCCACACGGTCTTCCCGGCCTGCCCGGGCGTGCGGACGACGCCCCAGTCCAGGCACAGGCGCTGCACGATGAACATGCCGTGGCCGCCGGGGCGGCCCGCGCGGTGCGGTGTACGGGGGGCGGGCTGCCCGGTGCCCTTGTCGGACACCTCGACCCTGATCACCTTGTTGTCGTAGGCGATCAGCATGTCGTCGGGGCCCTCGGCGTGCAGGCAGGCGTTGGTGACCAGCTCGGAGACCACCAGCAGGACGTCCTCGGCGGCGGCCCGCCGGTCGGCGGAGGCGGCCGGCAGCCAGCCCCACGCGTACAGCGCCTGACGGGCGAAGTCACGCGCGAGCGGGACGACACCGCTCTGGTCCGCGAAGTCCAGCGTGCGCACCTGACGCGCCGCGGACGGCTGCGCGGGCTTCACGGACGCCAGGGACGCCCCGGAGGCCCCCGCGGACGCCTCCGCGGCCGGTGAGCCCCCCGTGGGGCCGTCCGGCGCCGGAGCGGCGGCCCCGGACACCCCGGAAGCGCCGCTGGGCTCTGGGCCGCGGTCGCCCGGCGAGAAAGGCCGGGTGGTGCTCATCAGCGCTTCACCTCACCGATTCACCAGTTCATCGTTCAACTCTTCAACGGTCTGTACGCGGAGTCGGTACACCAGTACACGATCCGTGCCGGGTGCGCCGGTCACGGGCCCTCGCCGGTGGCCGACGTCACAGCCGAGGGTTCCAGGATGTCTCCTGCCCGACCCGGGCGGGGGAACACCCCTTCTCTTCGGCCGAATGATGTGACGTCCGTTGCGAAGGCGGCACGAGGGGTCAGCCGGAGCCGCCGGCCCCGTCGGCGAGGGCGTCCTCGAGGGTGTCGTGGACCGTGAAGACGGCCTCCGCGCCCGTGATCTCGAACACGCGCGCGACGACAGGCTGCATTCCGGCCAGATGGACTCCCCCACCGGCGGCCTCCGCCTTCAGACGCGCCCCGAGCAGCACGTTCAGCCCCGTCGAGTCGCAGAACTCCAGCCGGGAACAGTCGACCACCAGTCGGCTGAAACCCTTCGTGAGGCACTCCTCGAGTGGCTCACGCAACAGATCTGCGGTGTGGTGGTCCAACTCACCCACCGGGGTCACGACGGCACTGGAGCCCTCTTCGCGAACCTCCACCAGAAGTCGGCCAGACTGTGCGCTGCCGACCGTCCCGCGGTCCATGCCGTCTCTCACTCCCGACGTCGTGGCTGCTGACTGACGCTGTCGAACACTACGCCTTCCCTACGCCCTCCAACACCCGAACATCCACCCACAAACGGACATTTCGGAACAGAACGCACTTGCGGTGGGCTCCGGAAAGCCGATAGGGCTAGTAGAGACACGCAACCGACTCGGCCGGCTTTGGAGGCGCCGCACACCGCAGTGCACGCAAAGGCTTCGGCAGCCATATGCCGAGAACGATGGAGGACATCATGTCACCCCGGCTCGACGCCTCGCATACCCCCGTCGCGACGTCGGCTCCCCGACCGGAACATCTGGATCCCATCGAGCGCGGCGGCGTATCCGCCGAACTGGCCCTCGGCCAGGACCTCGCTCAGGACTTCCCCCACGACGACGTACTCGCCGGGCTTCCGGAGATCCCGCCGTACGACGAGGTGGGGCCGGTGGACGCGCGGGCCTTGTCCAAGACCCTCTTCGAGCGGCTGGAGTCGCTGGAGGAAGGCACCCACGACTACTCGTACGTCCGCAACACGCTCGTCGAACTCAACCTCGCCCTGGTCAAGTTCGCCGCCTCCCGCTTCCGCTCGCGCAGCGAGCCGATGGAGGACATCATCCAGGTCGGCACGATCGGCCTGATCAAGGCGATCGACCGTTTCGAGCTCAGCCGCGGAGTGGAGTTCCCCACCTTCGCGATGCCGACCATCATCGGCGAGATCAAGCGTTTCTTCCGGGACACCTCGTGGTCGGTGCGGGTGCCGCGCCGCCTCCAGGAGCTCCGGCTCGACCTGGCCAAGGCCGGTGACGAACTCGCCCAGAAGCTCGACCGCGCCCCCACGGTGGCCGAGCTCGCCGAGCGTCTCGGTCTCACCCGTGACGAGGTCGTCGAGGGCATGGCGGCGTCGAACGCCTACACCGCCTCCTCGCTGGACGCCCAGCCCGAGGAGGACGACGCCGAGGGCGCGCTGGCCGACCGGATCGGCTACGAGGACAACGGCATCGAGGGCATCGAGTACGTCGCCTCCCTCAAGCCGCTCATCGCCGAACTCCCGCCGCGGGACCGCAGGATCCTGTCCCTGCGGTTCGTCGCCGGCATGACCCAGTCGGAGATCGGCGAGGAACTCGGCATCTCCCAGATGCATGTCTCGCGTCTGCTGTCGCGCACCCTGGTCCGGCTCAGAAAGGGCCTGACGATCGAGGAGTGACGGGCCGTCGGAGGGCCACGACACGCCTCCGGCCCCCGGGACTGTGCCCGGTGCCCCGCCGAAACCGGTCGGCCGGGCACCGGGCACAGTGCTGCTGTGCGGGTCCCGTGGCAGGCACCAGGGTTACCCGCAGAAACCCTTTCCCCAGGGCTCCCCTTCCTCCACTATGAGCCGTCATACCCGCCGGTGGTCCGTGCTCCGTGCGGGTCGCACGGCTGCGAGGAGGCGGCGGGATGACAGGGGCCGACGGCACAGGCCACGACCGGGAGGACACCGGTCCCCGGATCCACGCGGACACCTCCGACGCCCGGCTGACCGAACTGCTGCGCGGTCACACGACCACGGCGTACCCCGCCCTCCAGGAGCTGCGCGCCCGCCACCTCCCGCACGTCCTCGCCTACGCCCGGCTGTGCGCGCCCGACGACGCCCTGGCCCGTCAACTGGCCGCCGGAGCCGTCACGTCGGCGGCCCGGCGGGCCGCGCGCGGCCTCGACCCCGGCCTGCCCTGGCGGCACCACCTCCTGCTCCTCGCCGCCCGGACGGCCGGGACCTGGGCGACCGACGAACGGGCGGCGGGCCTCGACCCCGCCCTGCTGCTCCTGCTGCGCACGAGCGGCCCCGACGGGCCGCTCCCGCCCATGCTCACCGCCTTCCAGTCCCTCCCGGACCGCGCCCAGGGCCTGGTCTGGTACGGGATCGTGGAAGGGGAGCCGCCCGAGCGCACGGCGGCCCTGCTCGGGCTCACCCGCGAGGACGTCGCGTACGGCACCGGCCCGGCGCTCCAGCAGCTCGCCCGCGCCTGTCTGCACACCCGTCTCGCCGCCTCCGACGACCCGGACTGCCCGGACTTCGGCCGTCTCATCGAGGAGTCCGTACGCCCGGAGAACCCGCGCGACAGCGCCGATCTGCAGGACCACATGGCGCACTGCCCGCACTGCGCCGCCGCCCATGCCGAGCAGGCGGCGCTGCGGGACACCCCGCGCGCCGCCCTGGCGGAGGGGCTGCTGCCCTGGGGCGGGACGGCGTACACCGGGGTCGCGGCACGGGGCGGTCCGACGTCCGGCCGGGGCACACGGGTACGGCCCGGCCGCACGCGGGAGGCACGGCCGGACCGCCGTCAGGTCGTCCTGGTGTCGACGGCGCTCGGGGTGGCGCTGCTGCCGCTGGTGCTGTTCCTGGTCGCCCATGCGGGTTCGGATACGGGGGGCCGGGCGGACGCGGGGGGCCGGGCGGGCGCGGCGGTGAGCGTGCCGCCGCCGGCGGTGACGAGCACGGCGGCGACCGGGCCGACCACGTCGTCGACGTCGTCCCCTCCACCGTCTCCTTCGCCCTCACGGACCACGAAGTCGCCCTCGCCCTCCGCGAGTCCGTCTCCCACGAAGTCGGCGACGGCACGGCCGCCGGCGTCCACCGCGCGTCCGCCGTCCTCCTCGTTCGCGCAGGTCGTGAACGCCGGTTCGGGGCTGTGCCTGGACGTGGGCGGTGCCTTCTTCGACGGGACCGACGTGATCACGGCCCGCTGCTCCGGGTCGCGCACCCAGCGCTGGCGGGTCGACGAGGACCGGGGGGTGCTCCAGTCGGCCGCCGACCCCGGCTTCTGCCTGGACAGCCGGGGGGACACGGACCGGGGCGTCGGGGTCTGGGACTGCGACTCGGTCGGGGGCCGCAACGGGCGGAACCTGATGTTCACCGTCGACGGGGACGGGCTGATCCGCCCCGTCATCGCCTTCGGGACGGCCCTCACCCCGGACGGCGGCGCGGGCGACGGGCTGTCGCTGGAGCCCGCGGGCGGCGGCGCCGGCCAGCGGTGGCGGGCGGGGGCCGCCTGATCAGGCCACGCGGACGCCGCGCCGCCACACCTCGCCCACCAGGGGCACGCCGGGCCGGTAGGCCAGGTGCACATGGCTCGGGGCGTCGAGCAGCAGCAGGTCGGCACGGGCGCCCGGGGCGAGCCGGCCGATGTCGTCGCGGCGCAGCGCCGCCGCGCCGCCCGCCGTGGCCGACCAGACCGCCTCGTCGGGCGTCATCCCCATGTCCCGTACGGCGAGCGCCACGCAGAACGGCACCGACGAGGTGTACGACGAGCCCGGGTTGCAGTCGGTGGACAGCGCCACGGTGACCCCGGCGTCGAGCAGCCGCCGGGCGTCGGGCCACTGCGCCCGGGTGGAGAACTCGGCGCCGGGCAGCAGGGTGGCGACGGTACGGCTGTGGGCGAGCGCGTCGACGTCGGCGTCCGTGAGGTGGGTGCAGTGGTCGGCGCTGGCGGCGTCCAGTTCGACGGCCAGCTGGACGCCGGGGCCGTGGGAGAGCTGGTTGGCGTGGATGCGCGGGTGCAGGCCGCGGGCCTTGCCCGCGGTGAGGATCGCGCGGGCCTGGTCGCCGTCGAAGGCGCCCTTCTCGCAGAACACGTCGATCCAGCGGGCGTACGGGGCGCAGGCGTCCAGCATCGGGCCGGTGACGAGGTCGACGTAGGCCGTCGGGTCGTCGGCGTGGTCCGGGGAGACGATGTGCGCGCCGAGGTAGGTGACCTCGTCGGTGTGGGCGGCGGCGATGCGCAGGGCGCGGGCCTCGTCGTCGACGGTCAGGCCGTAGCCGGACTTGGTCTCGAAGGTGGTGGTGCCCTGGCGCAGGGCCTCGGCGAGGTGCCGGGTGAGGTTCGCCTCCAGCTCGGCGTCGCTCGCGGCGCGCGTGGCGGCGACGGTGGTGCGGATGCCGCCCGCGCTGTACGGCCGCCCGGACATCCGGGCGTTGAACTCCTCGGTGCGGTCGCCCGCGAAGACGAGGTGCGAGTGGGAGTCGACGAAGCCCGGGATCACCGCCCGGCCACCGGCGTCGACCCGGTTGTCAGTGGCGGGTGCTTTCCTTTGATCACCGGTCCACACGACGCGGTCGCCCTCGACGGCGATCGCCGCGTCGTGGACCAGTCCGAGGGGGGAACCGTCACCTAGGGAGGGGTCGTTGGTGACCAGGGCGGCGATGTTGGTGATGAGCGTGCTGGCGGTGCTCGCCGAGTGGGCGGGGCTGACGGTCGTCGCGTTGCTCATGGCGTCCTTGGTTGCCTTGTCGGCGGTGGGGTCGGGGGCGGGGCGGCCGGGGGTCATCCGCGCAGGGCTGCCACGGCGTCCGCGAGGGCGCGCGGCACGTCCGGCACAAGGGTGTGGGCCCCGTCCCGCACGACGTGCCGGCCGGCCACGACCGTATGCGACACGTCCGCTGCCGACGCGGCGAATACGGCCGTCTCGGCCCCGAGCCGCGGAAGCGGCCCTGCCGTCCTGACGGAGTCCAGCGCGATGGTCGTGAAGTCGGCGGGCGCACCCGGTTCCAGGGTGCCCGCTCCGTCCCAGCCGAGGGCCGCGTGGCCGTCGGCGGAGGCGGCCCGCAGCAGGGCGGACGCCGTCCAGTGACCGCGGGTGCGGGTGCGCAGCCGCTCGTTGAGCTCCAGGGCGCGGGCCTCCTCGAGCAGGTCGATGACGGCGTGGCTGTCGGAGCCGAGACACAGCGGTGAGCCCTCGTTCTGGAGGGCGGCGGCCGGTCCGATGCCGTCGGCGAGGTCGCGTTCGGTGGTGGGGCACATGCAGGTGCCGGTGCCGCTGCCGCCGATGAGGGAGATGTCCTCGGGCGTGAGGTGGGTGTTGTGCACGCCGGTGGTGCGCGGGCCGAGGACGCCGTGCAGGGCCAGCAGCTGGGTGGGGGTGCAGCCGTGGACCTCGCGGCAGGCGTCGTTCTCGGCGGTCTGCTCGGACAGATGCACATGGAGGGGGGCGTGCCGCTCCTCGGCCCAGCGGGCGACGGTCGCCAGCTGGTCGGCGGGCACGGCCCGCACGGAGTGGACGGCCGCGCCGATCCGCGCGTGATCGTGTTCCTTGAGAAGTGAACAGCGTTCGGCCCAGGCGTCGGCGTCCCCGTCGGAGAAGCGCAGCTGGTGCGCGGTGGGCGGGCGGCCGAAGCCGGAGGAGAGGTAGGCGGTGTCGAGGAGGGTGATCCGGATGCCGGCCTCGGCGGCGGCCGCGATCAGGGCCTCGCCCATCGCGTTGGGGTCGGCGTAGGGGGTGCCGCCGGGCGCGTGGTGGACGTAGTGGAACTCGCCGACGGCGGTGACGCCGGCGAGCGCCATCTCGGCGTACACCGCGCGGGCGAGCGCGTGGTAGGTCTCCGGGGTCAGCCGCTCGGCGATGGTGTACATGACCTCGCGCCAGGTCCAGAAGGTCCCGGAGCCGACCTGGACGGTGCCGCGCAGGGCGCGGTGGAAGGCGTGGCTGTGCGCGTTCGCGAGACCGGGCAGGGTCAGCCCGCGCAGGACCTCGGCGCCGGGCGGCGGGGAGGGGACGTCGGTGCGGACGGCGGTGACGCGGCCGTCCGCCACCTCCAGGGCGACGCCCGGTTCGACGTGGGTGTCGAGCCAGGCGTGCTCCAGCCAGTACGTCTTCGCTGTCACCTGCGGGCCAGCCCTTCCAGTACGTCGGCGAGTGCGAGCACCCCGGCCACGCAGTCGTCCTCGGCGGCGAACTCGGCCGGGGAGTGCGAGACGCCCGTGGGGTTGCGTACGAACAGCATGGCGGTCGGGATGCTCCCGGAGAGGATTCCGGCGTCGTGTCCGGCGCCGGTTCCCAGGACGGGCACGGTGATCTCGGTGTCCTTGCCGAGGATGCGGGCCAGTTCGTCGCGCAGTGCGTGGTCGAACTCGACGACGGGGGTGAAGGACTCGCGGACCACGTCGAGTCCGACGCCGTGCGCGTCGGCGTGGGCGCGGGCCGCCTTCTCGATGCCGCCGACGACGGCGTCGAGGCACGCCTGGTCCTCGGCGCGGGAGTCGAGCCAGCCGCGCACCAGGGAGGGGATGGCGTTGACGCCGTTGGGCTCGACGGCGATCTTGCCGAAGGTGGCGACGGCTCGGGCCTGTTCGGCCTCGCGGCGGGCGGCGAGCACCGTCTCGGCGTAGGGGAGCATCGGGTCGTGCCGGTCGGTGAGCCGGGTGGTCCCGGCGTGGTTGGCCTCGCCCCGGAAGTCGAACCGCCAGCGGCCGTGCGGCCAGATGGCGCCGGCGACGCCGACCGGGTCGCCGGTCAGGTCCAGGGCGCGGCCCTGCTCGACGTGCAGCTCGACGAAGGCGCCGATGCGGGCGAGCCGTTCGGGGTCGGCGCCGAGGGCGTCGGGGTCGTATCCGGCGGCCTCCATGGCGCGCGGCAGGCTGGTGCCGTCCGCGTCGGTCAGGCGGTGCGCCTCCTCGACGGTGAGCGCTCCGGCGGTGAGGCGGGAGCCCACGCAGGCGAGCCCGAAGCGGGCGCCCTCCTCGTCGCCGAAGTTGACGACGGCGAGGGGCTTGGCGAGGTGCGTGCCACGGGCGCGCAGCTCGTCGAGCGCGGCGAAGGAGGACACCACGCCGAGGGGGCCGTCGAAGGCCCCGCCGTCGGGCACGGAGTCCAGGTGCGACCCGGTGACGACGGCGTCCCCGGCGGTCGGGTCGCCGAGCCAGGCCCACTGGTTGCCGTTGCGGTCCACCTCGTAGGCGAGCCCGCGGGTCCGCGCCTGCTCCTCGAACCAGGCCCGGCACTCGAGATCGGCACCGGTCCAGGCGGACCGGCGGTAGCCGCCGGAGGCCGGGCTGCGGCCGATCGGCAGCAGCTCGGCCCACATGCTGTGGAAGGTCACGCGTCGTCACCCTCGCGCATCGGCACCCGGACCTGCCGCTCGTCGGCGACCGACTCCGCGATGTCGTAGCCGGCGTCCACGTGCCGGATGACGCCCATGCCGGGGTCGTTGGTGAGCACGCGGCGGATCTTCTCGCCGCCGAGCTTCGTGCCGTCGGCGACCGTGACCTGGCCGGCGTGGAGGGAGCGGCCCATGCCGACGCCGCCGCCGTGGTGCAGGGAGACCCAGGAGGCGCCGGACGCCACGTTCACCATGGCGTTCAGCAGCGGCCAGTCGGCGATCGCGTCGGAGCCGTCGAGCATGGCCTCGGTCTCGCGGTACGGCGAGGCGACCGAGCCGCAGTCGAGGTGGTCGCGCCCGATGGCCAGCGGCGCGGCCAGCTCGCCGCTCGCGACCATGTCGTTGAAGCGCTCGCCGGCCTTGTCGCGTTCGCCGTAGCCGAGCCAGCAGATCCGGGCGGGCAGGCCCTGGAAGTGGACGCGCTCGCCGGCCATCTTGATCCAGCGGGCGAGGGACTCGTTCTCCGGGAACAGGTCGAGGATCGCCTTGTCGGTCTTCGCGATGTCGGCCGGGTCGCCGGACAGGGCGGCCCAGCGGAAGGGGCCCTTGCCCTCGCAGAACAGGGGGCGGATGTAGGCGGGGACGAAGCCGGGGAAGGCGAACGCCCGGTCGTACCCGGCGAGCTGGGCCTCGCCGCGGATCGAGTTGCCGTAGTCGAAGACCTCGGCACCGGCGTCCATGAAGCCGACCATGGCCTCGACGTGCCGGGCCATGGACTCGCGGGCGCGGGTCGTGAACCCGGCCGGGTCCTTGGCCGCGTAGGAAGCCATGTCGTCGAAGTCGACGCCGACCGGCAGGTAGGCCAGCGGGTCGTGGGCGGAGGTCTGGTCGGTGACGATGTCGATCGGGGCGCCCTCGGCGAGCATCCGCGGGAGCAGTTCGGCGGCGTTGCCGAGGAGGCCGATGGACAGCGGGCGGCGGGCGTCGCGGGCCTCGGTGGCGAGCTGGAGGGCGTGCTCCAGGGAGTCGGCGCGCACGTCGAGGTAGCGGTGCTCGATACGGCGCTCGATGGCGCGCGGGTCGCAGTCGACGCAGATGGCGACGCCGTCGTTCATGGTGACGGCGAGCGGCTGGGCGCCGCCCATGCCGCCGAGGCCGGCGGTGAGGGTGATGGTCCCGGCGAGGGTGCCGCCGAACTTCTTCGCGGCGACGGCGGCGAACGTCTCGTAGGTGCCCTGGAGGATGCCCTGGGTGCCGATGTAGATCCAGGAGCCGGCGGTCATCTGGCCGTACATGGTGAGGCCGAGGGCCTCCAGACGGCGGAACTCCTCCCAGTTGGCCCAGTCGCCGACGAGGTTGGAGTTGGCGATCAGGACGCGCGGGGCCCACTCGTGCGTCTGCATGACGCCGACGGGGCGGCCGGACTGGACGAGCATCGTCTCGTCCTGCTTCAGGGTCCTGAGCGTGCGGACCATGGCGTCGAAGGAGCGCCAGTCGCGGGCGGCCTTGCCGGTGCCGCCGTAGACGACGAGCTTGTCGGGGTGCTCGGCGACCTCGGGGTCGAGGTTGTTCTGGAGCATCCGCAGGGCGGCTTCCTGCTGCCATCCCAGGGCACTCAGTTCCGTACCGCGCGGGGCTCGGACGGTGCGGGGTCCTGACATGGTCTGCCTCCCAGCGGACGAGGACGATGACTGTTGAGGTTGCTATTCACATCCTGACTTCATGAATAGAGCTAGTCAATACATCCGTGCGCCAGCAGGGGCGCCCGGTCGGTGTTTGGCTGGACGCGGTCGGTGTGGACGGCGAAGGGACGGAGGACACGGTGGGCGAGGCAGCGGGGATCGAGGCGCACGACGGACGCCGGGCGGCACGGCGGGACGAGGCGGTGCGGGCGGCCGTGGAGCAGGGGCTGCTCGGCCCGGCCTCCCCCGTGGTGGGCCTGCTCGACGTCACCGGCATCCGGGAGTCGGCGGCGGCGCTGCGGGCGGCCTTCGACGCCGTGACGGCACCCGGCACCCCCGTGCTGCACGCCTTCGCCGTCAAGGCGTGCCCGCTGGTGCCGGTGCTGCGGCTGCTGCACGAGGAGGGCATCGGCGCCGAGGTGGCCAGCCCCGGCGAGCTGGCGCTGGCCCGCGCCGCCGGGCTTCGCCCGGAGGCGACCGTGCTCGACTCGCCCGCGAAGACCCCGGCGGAGCTGCGCCAGGCGCTCGCCCTGGGCATCGCCGTGAACGCCGACAATCCGCAGGAGCTGGAGCGGCTGGACGCCCTGATGCTCCCCCACGGCCCGGACGGCACGGGCGGCACGGGCGGCACGGGCGGCACCCCCACCCTCTCCCCCCTCGGGCTGCGGGTGAACCCGCAGGTCGGCGGGGGTTCCATCGGGGCGACGTCGACGGCCACGCCCACCTCGAAGTTCGGGGTGGCGCTGCGCGATCCGGGGGCCCGGGCGTGGGTCGTCCAGGCGTACCGGGACCGTCCGTGGCTGACCCGGCTGCACACCCACACCGGGTCGCAGGGCATCCCGCTGTCCCTGATGGCCCAGGGGGTGGCGGAGGCGTACGCGCTGGCGGAGGAGATCAACGAGGCCGTCGGGCGGCGGCAGATCGACACCCTCGACCTCGGCGGCGGACTGCCCGTGAACTTCGCCTCGGACGCGACCGCCCCGACCTACGCGCAGTACGCGCGCCTGCTCGCGGAGGCGGTGCCGGGGCTGTTCGACGGCCGCTACGGCCTGGTCACCGAGTTCGGCCGGTCCCTGCTCGCCAAGCACGGCACGATCGTGGCGCGCGTCGAGTACGCCAAGAGCGCGGGCGGGCGGCCGGTCGCGATCACGCACGCGGGAGTGCAGGTCGCCACGCGGACGGTGTACATGCCGGGCAGCTGGCCGCTGCGGATCGCCGCGTACGACGCCAAGGGGCGCCCGAAGGAGGGGCCGGACGTGACGCAGGACGTGGCCGGCCCGGCCTGCTTCTCCGGTGACCTGCTGGCCGAGCGGGCCTCGCTGCCGCTGCTGGAGCAGGGGGACCACGCGGCGGCGCTCGACACCGGCGCGTACTACTTCGCGCACCACTACGCCTACAACTCCCTGGCCCGGCCCGGCGTGTACGGCTTCGCGGCCGGCGCGGACGGGGAGGTCGCGTTCGCGACGGTACGGGAGCCGCAGTCCGTCGAGGAGATCGTGGCCGAGTCCGGAGGGGCGCACGTCACCGCGCTCACCACCATCGGCGAGCCCGGGCGCCGTTGACGCACCCCGGGCCGGGCCTGTGAACAGGGGAGGTCAACTCCCCTGTGCCGGTGCCCAGTCGACCCACCCTAGCCACTTCGCGCATGTTCCACCGGAAAATGCCCGAACGCTCACTCGCCGCACACACGTTGCGTAGTTTGGCGGTCACTCAGCCGGACCCCAGGCGGGAGGGGAGCGACGGTGCCCGGAATCGACGAGTGCTTGCTGGAGACGATGCGACTGCCAGGTGCCCGGGGGGCGGCGCTCGTGGACTGGACGAGCGGGCTGGCCCTGGGCACGGTGGGCGACCCCCCGGGAGGTGACCACGAGACGGCGGCCGCCGAGGCGGCGGAACTGGCCCGGCTGGCCGCCGAGCAGCAGGCGTTCGGCCCGGAGGACGGCGGCGACGCCGCGGACCCCCCGGTCGAGGACGTGATCCTCAGCAACCGCGACAGCTACCACGTGCTGCGGTTCGTGCCGACGTCGTTCGACAGCAGCGTGTGCCTGTACCTGTGGCTGGCCCGCTCGGACGGCAACCTCGCGCTGGCCCGCATCCGGCTCGGCGAGATGGCCGAACGGCTGGTGCTGGGATGACCGTCGTCGCCGGCACCCCGCCGCCCCGGCTGCCGGTCCGGGACCGGCAGGCGGCCCTCCGGGAGGCCCGGGGCGTCGTCTCCCCGATGCTGACCCGGCTCGCGGACGAGCACGCCACCGGCGTCCTGCACCGCGAGCACGGCACGCTCCACCTCGTCGACGGCCGGGTGGTGCACGCGGAGAGCCCGCTCGCCCCCAGCCTCGGCGCGCTGCTCACGGCCCACGGCGGTCTCGACGCCACCGCGTGGCGGGACGCCGAGGACACCGCCGACGAGACCCATCTGCTGCGGCACGGCGTCACCCCCGGGGTGCTGGAGCTGGCCCAGGTCAGCGCCCTGTACGACGCGGCGTACTTCGCGCTCGCCCCGAGCAGCACCCCCGGCCGCTTCCGGTACGGCGGCGCGCACTGGCTCGCCGCCGTGCACCCGGTGCCGGTGGACGACCTGGAGCGCGAGACGCTGCGCCGCCGCGCCCTGCTCCGCACCATCTGGCCGGACCCGGCGATCGACGGGGCGCCCCTGGTGCGGGCCGACCCGGTGGCGGCGCCCTCGGTGCCGTCCCGGCAGGCGGCCGTCCTGGCCCGGGTGGACGGCGTCCGCAAGGCCGTGGACATCGCGCGGGAGCTGGGCAGGCCCGCCTTCCACACCCTGGTGCATCTGCGGCGGCTGGCCGCGGCGGGCCTCGTCTGCGCGCGGACGCCGCCCCACCAGGACCATCCGTCCGACGGCGCCGGCGATCCCTATGTCGCGCTGCTGAAGAGGGTCAGGGATGCGCTGGAGGCCCTTTGACCGCAAACCCTTCGAGGACCACGACACGGCGGACGGGCTGCCCCGCCCGCCCCAGCGGTCCCGTGCCGAGAGGAGAAGACTGATGGCGGCCGAGGCCGCTCTACTCGACGAGTTCCGCCGGCTCAGAGCCCGGGTGCCCCAGCTGACGGGGGCTCTGGCGGCCGGCGTCGACGGCCTCGTCCTCGCCCACGACACCCCCGGCGTCGAGCCGGACGGTCTGGCCGCGCTCACCGCGGCGGCGCTCGGCGTCGCGATGCGCGTGACGGACGCGACCGGCCGGGGCGACTTCCGCGAACTGCTCATGCGCGGCACCGGCGGCTATGTCGCCACCTACGCCGCCGGACGCACCGCCGTGCTGACGCTGCTCGCCGAGGACGGCGTCAACGTCGGCCGGCTGCACCTGGAGGGCCGCCGCGCCGGCGCCCGCATCGGCGAACTCGTCGACGCCGACGCGGCCCTGCCGAAGCGGAGCCCGGCCAAGAGCTCCGCGAAGGAGCCCGCCAAACCCATGCCCACCCGTACGAGAAGCACGCGCGCCGCGCGCACCGCCGCGAACGCGCGCACCACTACCGAAAGTTGAGAGGACACCACGTCATGGCCAACACCGAGACCGCTCTGAAGGAATGCCTCGCGTCGATCGAGGGGGCGACCGGCGTCGCGCTCGTCGACTACACCAGCGGAATGGCCCTCGGCACCCTGGGCGGCAGCAAGACCTTCGACCTGAACGTCGCCGCCGCGGGCAACACCGACGTCATCCGGGCCAAGATGCGCACCATGGAGCACCTGGGCCTCAAGGGCGGCATCGAGGACATCCTGATCACCCTGAACGACCAGTACCACCTGATCCGGCTGCTCACCGGGCGCGGCGGCAACGGCCTCTTCATGTACCTGGTCCTCGACGCCAAGCGCGCCAACCTGGCCATGGCCCGGCACCAGCTGAAGAAGATCGAGGAGGAGCTGGAGGTCTAGAGCGCCCGCGTCACACCAGCGCCGCGGCGCGGCGGCGGGCCCCGCCCGGGCCCGCGTCGCCCGCGGCGATGCCGGTGGTGCGGAAGCCCTTCACGGCCTTGCCGGCCGGGCGGCCCGCCCGGGCGTCCAGCCAGTCGACCCGCACCCACAGCAGGACGCCCCCGGCCAGCTCACGGCGGCCCACCCAGGCCGCCTTCAGCCACAGCCCCGCCCCGCAGCCCGCCAGCAGCAGCCCGCCGGCCACCGGCACCGCGAACGCGGAGGCCACGGCGGCGACGAGAGCGAGCAGCAGCCACCAGCGGTGGCCCCGGCGCCAGGCCCGTACGCTCACCGCCCGGTCCTGGAGCACGTCCTGCTTGGCGGCCCGCGCGGCCGACCCGATCAGCGCGGCGTACCGTCCGCGGCGGGCGAGAGCGACGACGGCGAGGGCCACGAGGAACAGCGCGGCCCCGGCGAGCGCGCCGATCCGGCGCCCCGTCAGGCCCGGCACCAGCGCGCCGACACCGGCCGCGCACACCCCGGTCCACCACAGCGGCGCGGCCCCGGCCCGTACGACGACGGCCACCCGAGCCAGCCCATGTCCTCCACCGCGCACCACGTTCAGCCTCCCGTCTCGTTGTCGTCCAGACGTCCGTGGCGGGCAGGTTAGCCAGCCAACGTGAGACGAGCCTTAAGAACGTCGGGAACGCGGGACCGGTTCACTCGACGAACAGTCCCCGTGCCGCCGCCCGTGCGTCGAACTCCTCCAGCCGCGCCTGGGCGTCCGGCAGGTCGTCGCACATGGCCTCCAGCAGGACCCGGCCCAGCAGCATCGGCGCGCAGGCGGTGTCGAAGGCGAGGCCGGTGCCGACGGCCGCGGGCAGCAGCAGGTCGGAGACCCGGGCGACGGGCGCGAACGCCGAGTCCGCGACGGTGACGACGGTCAGCCCGGCGTCCTTGGCGTAGGTCAGGGTGTCCACGACCTCGCGCGGGTGCCGGGGCAGCGCGAAGCACAGCAGGGCGCTCGCCCCGGCCCGGACGGCGGCGTCGATCCGGTCGTGGAGCATGGTGCCGCCCTCGTCGAGCAGCCGGACGTCCGGGTGCACCTTGGCGGCGAAGTACGCGAAGCCGTACGCCTGGGCGGCGGCGGCGCGCAGCCCCAGGACGGGCAGGGGGCGGGAGGCGGCGAGGACGCGCCCGGCGCGCTGCACGGGACGCGGGTCGGCGAGCGCCTCGGCCAGGTGCCGCAGGTTCTCGATCTCCGCCTCGACGGCCTGCTGGTACTCGTTGTACGAGCCGGAGTCCGGCGCGGGCTCGGCGGGCGCGACCTCGCGCAGGTGCCGGCGCAGCGCCGGGTAGCCGTCGAAACCGAGGGCGACGGCGAAGCGGGTCACGGACGGCTGGCTGACGCCGGCCAGTTCGGCCAGCTCCACACTGGACAGGAAGGGCACGTCGGCGGCCCGGCGCACCATGCTGTGCGCGATGCGCCGCTGGGTCGGTGTCAGCCGGTGCCCCTCGAAGAGGGTCTGGAGCCGCGCGGCGGGGCCGTCCGTCCCGGTCGTGTTCCTGTCGGCGCTCATGCCGCGCTTCCCCTCCAGAGGTCGGTGAACCGGTCGAGCAGGGCCGCCGCCGCGGTCACGTCGCCGGTGAGCGGACGGTCGGCCGGGTCGTCGTCGAGCACCGCCTCGGCCAGCGCCAGCGCCCGGCCCGCCGGAAGCGCGGGATCGGGCCGCAGATCGCGCTGGCGCAACGCCCGTACGGCGGAGACGAGTTCGCAGCCGACGACGAGACGGTACGCGTCGCACGCGCGCAGTGTCTGCCGGGCGGCGAGCGAGGCGAAGCTGGCCTGCTCCTCCACGCCCCGGGAGAGTACAGCGTGCCCGAGGGAGGCGGGGGCGGAGAACGCGCGCAGATCACCGAGGGCGGCCCCGGCGGCGTACTCCAGGATCATCACGCCGGACGCGGCGGGCGCGGGGTCGGCGAGGAACGGACGCAGGCGGGTGAACGCCGGTTCGTTGAGGGTCGAGAGCCGGGACGTCGACAGCCGGGCGACCTGCATGAGCGCGAGCCGGAAGTGGTCGAGGGCGAGGGCGAGCTGGGCCTGGTAGAAGCCGCCGTGGTGGTAGGCGGCCATGTCCTCCGGGGAGATGAGGGGGTTCTCGGCGGCCGCGTTCATCTCCACCGCCAGCACGTGTTCCAGGGCGTCGGCGGCGTCGTGCGCCGGGCCGTGGATCTGGGGCAGGCAGCGGAAGCCGTACGGGTCCTGGATGCGGCCGAGCGGCGGGGTCGGCCGGTCGTCGGCGCCGATGAGCCGGCGCATCCGGCGGGCGACCTCGGCGCTGCCCCGGTGCGGCCGGGCGGCGTGCACGGGCGCGGCGTACGCCTCGTGGGAGCCGTCGACGGCGAGCAGGGAGAGGGCGGCGACGACCTCGGTGGCGCCGACGAGTCCGCGCAGCTCGTGCAGGGCGAGGGCGGCCTGGCCGAGCGTGAGGGCGTTGCTGCTGATGAACGCGAGGGCGTCGTTGTTGTCGAGGGGCTGTGGCGCGGGGGCCCCGGGGCCTCGCCAGGGGTGTTCGCCGGCGAGCGCGAGGCCGGCCTGGGCGAGGGCCGCGATGTCGCCCGTGCCGACGGAGCCGAACTCGTTGACGACCGGGTGGGCGCCGCTCTCCAGTGCCTCGCACAGAGCGGTGACGACGCTGGGACGCAGTCCGGCGCCGCCCGCGAGCAGTTGGTTGGCCCGTATGGCGAGCATGGCCCGCACCTGCCGGGCGGGCACCTCCGCGCCGATGGCGCCGGCGTGGCTGCGCAGCAGCCGCAGTCCGTGCCCGGCGGCGGCCTCGGTGGGCACGGGTTCGTTGCGGTTGGCGCCGACGCCGGTGGAGCGGCCGTAGACCCGTCCGGTCGCGGCGATGAGGCGGGCGGCGTCCCAGGACGCCTCGGCCCTCTTGAGCGCCTCGGGCGCGGGCACCGGGCGCGCGGCGCCGTCGGCGAGGCGCACGACGTCCCGCACGCCGAGCCCGGTCCCGTCGAGGACGACCGGCCCGGCGCGCCGGGGGGACGGGACACCCGGCAGGTCCACGCACCGCGACCCCATCGACCAGCACTCCCCTCACGCCGCTATTCAGCTAGGAAGAACTCTGCATGACGCTATGCAGCCGGGCAAGGGACGTCTCGTGGCGCGACCTGTGCGCCCGGGTGGCGGGCGGGGCTTCCCCCGCCGGGAGAGGGGGGTTGTCCCCAGTGCGTGGGGCACCCGCCGCTGCCTACCGTGGGCGTATGACGGCAATGGACGCGCAGGGCCCCGAGCTCAAGAAGGAACTCGACGCCACGCTGCAGGCCCGCAGGGAGCTCGGTGAGGAGTACGAGTCCGCGCTGGTCGACTCGTTCCTGGAGAAGGTCGACCAGCGCATCGACGGCGCGGTCGAGCGCCGGCTCCGCCGGCAGCTGGCCGAGCAGCAGATGACGGCGGCCCGGGGCGCCCGGTCGTCCCAGGCCACGGACAGCTGGGGCGAGCGCTTCGGCTTCGGCATCGTCTCGCTGGTCCTGGCGATCCCGCTGTCGGCCATCGGCGGTGGTATCGCCCACCTGCCGGGTCTGCTGGTCGCCTGGGCCGGCATCGTCGGCGTGAACGTGGCCCAGGTCGCGCGCACCAACCCGGGGCTGTTCCGGGGCCGGCGCCGCGGGTCCGGCAAGGGCGACGACGCCTGGGAGGACTGAGAGGGTTTGTGCGCGGGGACCGCCGCACCCCCGTCACCGGGGGGCGGGACGACGGCGGTCCCCGCGAGGGACGTCGGCCGGGTCAGGGCCAGGTCTCGACGTCCGGGCGTCCATGGAGGTCCGGGAGCCGCTCCGGAGGTCCTTGGACGTTCGGTGCCGGCTCGGGCGGGGAGCCGCTCCCGCCCGTCTGCCGACACCCATCAATGTGCCGGACGCGTGTTAAGCGTGTGCTGCGCGGACGTGACACGCTCGTACCACTTCGGCGACGGCCGGGGCCCCGGCGGCCGTACGTTCGCCGCCGGCCGGGCCCGTTCACCGTGGATTCGCCGCTACTTCCCGCCCTTGGCCAGGAAGGCCAGCAGGTCCTGCCGGCTGATGACCCCGGTCGGCTTGCCCTCGACGAGCACGATCGCGGCGTCCGCGGCGCCCAGCACCGACATCAGGTCGCCGACCGGCTCACCGGAGCCGACCTGCGGCAGCGGGGCCGACATGTGCTTCTCCAGCGGGTCCTCCAGCGAGGCCTTCTTGGTGAAGAGGGCGTCCAGGAGCTCGCGCTCCACGACGGAGCCCACGACCTCGGCGGCCATGACGTCGGGGTGGCCGGCGCCCGGCTTCACGATCGGCATCTGCGAGACGCCGTACTCGCGCAGCACCTCGATGGCCTCGCCGACCGTCTCGTCGGGGTGCATGTGGACGAGGGACGGGATGGCGCCGTGCTCCTTGTCGTTGAGGACGTCGGCGACGCGGGCGTTCGGGCCCTCGTCCTCCAGGAAGCCGTAGTCGGCCATCCACTCGTCGTTGAAGATCTTGCTGAGGTAGCCGCGGCCGCTGTCGGGCAGCAGGACCACGACGACGTCGTCCGGGCCGAGCCGCTCGGCCACCCGCAGCGCGCCGACGACCGCCATGCCGCAGGAGCCGCCGACGAGGAGGCCCTCCTCCTTCGCGAGGCGCCGGGTCATCTGGAAGGAGTCCTTGTCGGACACCGGCACGATCTCGTCGGCGACGGTCCGGTCGTAGGCGCTCGGCCAGAAGTCCTCACCGACGCCCTCGACCAGGTAGGGCCGGCCGGAGCCGCCGGAGTACACCGAGCCCTCGGGGTCGGCACCGATGACCTTCACCTTGCCGTCGCTGACGTCCTTCAGGTAGCGGCCGGTGCCGGAGATGGTGCCGCCGGTGCCGACGCCCGCCACGAAGTGGGTGATCTTCCCCTCGGTCTGCTCCCACAGCTCGGGGCCGGTCGAGTGGTAGTGGGAGAGCGGGTTGTTCGGGTTGGAGTACTGGTCCGGCTTCCACGCCCCGGGCGTCTCGCGCACCAGCCGGTCGGAGACGTTGTAGTACGAGTCGGGGTGCTCGGGGTCGACGGCGGTCGGGCAGACGACGACCTCGGCGCCGTACGCGCGCAGCACGTTGATCTTGTCGGTACTCACCTTGTCGGGGCACACGAAGATGCACTTGTACCCCTTCTGCTGGGCCACGATGGCCAGCCCGACACCGGTGTTGCCGCTGGTGGGCTCGACGATGGTGCCCCCGGGCTTCAGCTCCCCGCTCTGCTCGGCCGCCTCGATCATGCGCAGGGCGATGCGGTCCTTCACGGAGCCGCCCGGGTTGAAGTACTCGACCTTGGCCAGGACGGTGGCCCGGATGCCCTTGGTCACGTGGTTGAGCCTCACCAGCGGGGTGTTGCCGACGAGGCTGATCATCGAGTCGTGGAAATGCACCGTTGTCTCCGGTAGCTGCAAAAGATGCGGTCGTGGTGTTCCGCCAGCCTATGGCCTGCACGAGACCCGTGAAGGTCGTTCACTCGCCGTGGGGATTGGGCCACCGTCCGTGCGGGGCAAGCAGTTGATGTACGGCTACGAGGAGGTGGCGGCGACGCATGACGAGCATGTCCAGGGCACGGGTGGCCCGACGGATCGCGGCGGGCGCCGCGTACGGCGGGGGCGGTATCGGCCTGGCGGGCGCGGCGACCGTCGGCCTGCTGCTCGCCGAGGTGCGGATGGCCAGGCGCCACGTCGGCAACGGCTCGACGAACCACGTCCCGAACGCCGACGGCCGCTACGGCCGCCTCTACGACGCCCCGGGTGAGACCGCGCTGCGCCTGACGCTGCTGGGCGACTCGACCGCCGCCGGGCAGGGCGTGCACCGGGCGGGGCAGACCCCGGGAGCCCTGCTGGCGTCGGGGCTGGCCGCGGTGGCGGAACGCCCGGTGGTGCTGCGCAACGTGGCGCTGCCGGGGGCCCGGTCGGACGATCTGGACCGCCAGGTGGCCCTGGTGCTCGCGGACTCCGCCGCGCCGCCCGACATCTGCGTGATCATGGTCGGCGCCAACGACGTCACCCACCGGATGCCTCCGACGCGTTCGGTGCGGCATCTGTCCTCGGCGGTCCGGCGGCTGCGCACGGCCGGCGCGGAGGTCGTCGTCGGCACCTGTCCCGACCTGGGCACGATCGAGCCGGTGCAGCAGCCGTTGCGCTGGCTGGCCCGGCGGGCCTCGCGCCAGCTGGCCGCCGCCCAGACCATCGGGGTGGTCGAGCAGGGCGGGCGCACGGTGTCGCTGGGCGACCTGCTGGGCCCGGAGTTCGAGGCGAACCCGCGCGAGCTGTTCGGCCCCGACCACTACCACCCCTCCGCGGAGGGGTACGCGACCGCGGCGATGGCGGTCCTGCCGACCCTGTGCGCGGCGCTCGGGCTGTGGCCGGCCGACGAGGAGCGTCCCGACGCCACCCGCCGCGAGGGGTTCCTGCCGGTCGCCCGGGCGGCCGCCGAGGCCGCGTCGGAGGCCGGTACGGAGGTCACCGCCGCGATGCCGACCGGGCCGAAGGGGCCCTGGGCTCTGCTCAAGCGGCGGCGCCGGCGCAGGCTGGGAGAGGCGGAGCCGTCACCGGCCGGACCGGCGGGTGTGCGGGAGGCCCCGTGAGTCACGACGGCCCCGTGGGCCACACAGCGACCCCGTGACCCAAGCAAGCGCTTAGACAATTGCGGCCAGGGTCACACCCCGATACCCGTGACCGTCCGCGTACGGACGGGTAACTTCCCTCACAGCCCTGCCCGACCCACCGGTATGCGCACCCTCCGCCGGCACCCCCGCAACGAGGTGCCGCGCGCCGCGCCCTTCGACTGGAGCCGTGATGCCCGAAGCCGTCATCGTCTCGACCGCCCGCTCCCCCATCGGCCGCGCCTTCAAGGGCTCCCTGAAGGACCTCCGTCCCGACGACCTCACCGCCACGATCATCCAGGCCGCCCTGGCCAAGGTGCCCGAGCTCGACCCGCGCGACATCGACGACCTGATGCTCGGCTGCGGCCTGCCCGGCGGCGAGCAGGGCAACAACCTCGGCCGGATCGTCGCCGTGCAGATGGGCATGGACCACCTGCCGGGCTGCACGGTCACCCGTTACTGTTCCTCGTCGCTGCAGACGAGCCGCATGGCCCTGCACGCCATCAAGGCCGGCGAGGGCGACGTCTTCATCTCGGCCGGCGTCGAGATGGTCTCCCGCTTCACCAAGGGCAACTCCGACTCGCTGCCCGACACGCACAACCCGTTCTTCGCCGAGGCCGAGGCCCGCACCGCCGAGGTCGCCCAGCAGGAGGGCACCACCTGGCACGACCCGCGCGAGGACGGCCTGGTGCCGGACGCCTACATCGCGATGGGCCAGACCGCCGAGAACCTGGCCCGCTGGAAGGGCGTCACCCGGCAGGACATGGACGAGTTCGGCGTCCGTTCCCAGAACCTCGCCGAGGAAGCCATCAAGAACGGCTTCTGGGAGCGCGAGATCACCCCGGTGACCCTCCCCGACGGCACCGTGGTCAGCAAGGACGACGGCCCGCGCGCGGGCGTCACCCTGGAGGGCGTGCAGGGCCTCAAGCCCGTCTTCCGCCCCGACGGCCTGGTCACCGCCGGCAACTGCTGCCCGCTGAACGACGGCGCCGCCGCCGTCGTCATCATGTCGGACACCAAGGCCCGCGAGCTCGGTCTCACCCCGCTCGCCCGCATCGTCTCCACCGGCGTCTCGGGCCTGTCCCCCGAGATCATGGGTCTCGGCCCGGTCGAGGCGTCCCAGCAGGCGCTGCGCCGCGCCGGCCTGAGCATCGACGACATCGACCTGGTCGAGATCAACGAGGCGTTCGCCGCACAGGTCATCCCCTCCTACCGCGACCTCGGCATCCCGCTGGAGAAGCTGAACGTCAACGGCGGTGCCATCGCCGTCGGCCACCCCTTCGGCATGACCGGCGCCCGCATCACCGGCACGCTGATCAACTCCCTCCAGTTCCACGACAAGCAGTTCGGTCTGGAGACGATGTGCGTGGGCGGCGGCCAGGGCATGGCCATGGTCATCGAGCGCCTCAGCTGACCCCGTCGGCGACCCCTGCGTAGTCGCCTCACGACCGAGTGTGAGCCGTCGGCCCAGAACCCGGGAAACCCCTTGGTTCTGGGCCGATTTGTGATCCAATCTCCCTCAGGATGTGACCTACCTCCCTCGTTGGAGGTATTCACGCAGCTCAGAGCCGTTGCACCACCCGCCCCCCGAGCCAAAGACCTGTCCGGTTCGTGACGTTACGCACTGACAGCTGGATGGTCCGCCCTTCAAGCTGATGTAGGAAGTCGGGGGTCGACTTTGAACCGGGAGTACGTCAGTGAGCGCCATGCCGATCGCCCTGCTGCTCATCACGGCCGCCACCGGCGCCGTGGGCGTCGCCGTCCTGCGCACCCTCTTGGTGCTGCGCCGACAGGTCGCGGCCCTGCACACCGAGCTCGCCCGGGGCAACGCCGCGCGGACCGCCGGCCGCGTCCCGCAGGCCCGGCTCTCCGCCGACGCGGACGAGATACGCGCGGCCGTCGCGGAAGCCCTCGCCGAGGAGCGGGAGCGGGAACTGGCCGAGGCGCGTGCCTTCTGGGCCGCGCAGGAGGCCCGGGACGGCTCCGAGGGCCCCACGCTGCTGGGTCTGGCCGACAGTGAGCTGTTCCTGCCCCGGCAGGCCGACCTCGCGGGCCTCGACCATCTGGAGCCGGTCGCCGAGCCGGCCGCGGACGCCGACGAGTTCTCCTCCAAGGACCTCGTGCAGCCGGGCACCCCGACGGAGTCGCCGGAGCTGGCCGCCGCCCGCCGCCGGCACCCCTCCCACCCGGACTTCGTCCCGGTGCAGTCGCCGGTCGTGAACGACCACGAGCGCACCGTGGCCACCCTGGAGGACCTGGCCGCCTCGGCCGTCGCGCTGACGGACGTCCGCCCCGGCCCGCTGGGCACGCTGGACGTGTACGTGTTCGCCGACGGCACCACGCTGTGCATGACGCCGGGTCACCGCGAGACGGCCGAGCGGCTGGCCGAGGCCCTGCGCGCCGGCGAGACGCCGGTCCTGCTGGGCGGCTCGGGTGTCTCCGGGGCGTACACCCTGACCTTCGCCTGCGGTGACGAGAACGTCTACATCCTGGCCGACCGGGTCATAGCGTCCCTGTAGTCAGCGCGGTCCGGGGCGCTCAGACCCCGGCGCGCTTCTGCGCCTCCTCCACCAGCCGTACCGCGTCCTCGACCTCGTCGTCGGCCGTCAGGACGACGGCCAGGTCGTGCACGGCGACGGTGATCTGGTCCGCCGCGGCGAACATGCCGGCGTCCGGCATCTCCCGGGGCTCCGCGCCCGGTTCCTCCAGCAGCTGCGCCCGCCGGGACAACTCCCGGGCCAGGCTCAAAGCTTCGCTCGCCGCCGAGCGCTGCAGCCGGCTCTGCGGAGCGGCCCTCAGACGATCGGCGAAGTGATCCACGGCACGGGTCAGGGGCGTCGTATCAACCACGGACCCAACCTACGCGCCGCGGCGGGACTGTTGCCAACGGGCGGACGCTCAGGCACGGTGACCTGAAGGACCGGCTTACATCCCCTGCGTTCGGAGGCGCCGATGTCCCAAGTCTTCTCCGAGGAGACCCATCGCAACCTGCTCGCCCGCATCCCCCATTGCACCGGTCGTGAAGTGTCCGACTGGCTCCGTGCCGTCGAAGAAGGCCCCGCTCTCTTCAACTTCGAGGAGAAGGTCAGCTGGCTCCGCCACGAGCACAACCTCGCGTACGGCCACGCGAAGGCGATCATCCATGAGTACGACCTGAGGAGGGCCGCGCGCAAGCTGCTCTGAGGCCGCCGGCCGGGGCACCCGTGCGCGCCACGACACGCGAAGGGCCCCGGGTGGGAACCCGGGGCCCTTCCGCGTACGACGGTCGGCGACTAGTCGTTGCTGTTGAGGATCGCGATGAGACGCAGGAACTCCATGTAGATCCAGACCAGCGTCAGCGTCAGGCCGAAGGCCGCCAGCCAGGACTCCTCGCGCGGAGCGCCGTAGGCGATGCCGTCCTCGACCTGCTTGAAGTCCAGGGCGAGGAAGCAGGCGCCGAGCAGGATGCCGATGACACCGAAGAGGATGCCGAGCGGGCCGCTGCGGAAGCCGAGGCCGTCACCGCCGCCGAACACCGCGAACAGCAGGTTGATCGCCATCAGCACGATGAAGCCGAGCGCGGCCGCCATCACGAAGCCGACGAAGCGCCGGTTCACCCGGATCCAGCCGGCCTTGTAGGCCACCAGGACCGCGGCGAAGACCGCCATGGTGCCGAGCACCGCCTGCATGGCCGCACCGCTGGCGATGCGGTTGTCCACGACGCTGGAGACGACGCCGAGGAACACGCCCTCGAACGCGGCGTACGCCAGGATCAGCGCGGGCGAGGCCTTGCGCTTGAAGGACTGGACGAGCCCCAGCACCATGCCGATGAGGCCGGCGCCGATGGCGATGCCGTACGACCGGCTGATGTTCGCGTCGTCGACGGGCAGCGTCGCCCAGGCGAGGGCCGCCGTGACGATCAGCACGCCGAGGGTGGTGCCGGTGCGCATGAGGACGTCGTCCATCGTCATGCGGCCGGTGGTCGCGGGGGCCTGCGGCGGCGCCCCGTACTGAAGGTCCTGCTGCGCGTAGGGGTTCTGCGCGTACGGGTTGCCGGCCTGCGGCTGGGCGTAGGGGTTGCCCTGCGTGCCGACAGCGGCGCCCCCGGCCTGCGGCGCGGCGTTGAAGCCCGCGTAGCCGTTGTCGCGGCTGAACCCCCGTCGCGAGAAGACCGGGTTGCTGCTCCTCATTTCACTCCTCCATGGCCACCGTGCGCGGCCTTGGCTCAAGAGTAATGGATTGGCAAAGGATCGACCCTAATACCTGGGGAGGATCTTTCCCTCTTCGTGCTGGCCAACACGCTACGCGTCCGGGTGATTCCCGGCCATGACCGGGAGCGTTCATGACCAGACTGGAACGCGCCCGGAACCTGACGGAGATCACCCGGCCGCCGGACGGCCGTCCGGGGCGGTCGCGGGACGGGACGCGCCCGGCGGAGGGAGCGGGAAACGAGGGAACCGAGGAAGCGCGGAGGCGTGGAAGCGCGGAAGCGAAGAAGATCGGAAAGTGCCCAGAGCCGGACTTGAACCGGCACGCCCGCGAAGGGGCAGCGAGGTTTAAGCTCGCCGTGTCTGCATTCCACCATCTGGGCAGGCCATGGGCTCCGCATCGAAGTCCTGAGCCTATCGGGAGCCGCCTGTCGAACAGGGGCCGGGCGGGCCGATGTTGTCTTATTTTATTGGCGTCTGAGGGAGCATCAGCCCACGGAACGGGCCATCCGCACTTGCCAAGAGCGTTGCGCACGGCCGCCGGCGCCGTGTGCGGAATGACGGAATTTCACCGTCCGAACAAGGACGCCCCACCTGTTCTCGTACGGACCGCTCCTCCGGGCGCCCGTCATCCTCAGGTATGACGCCGGCGCCCGTGGTCCGTCCGCAGTCTGCCTCCGGAACCGGAACAGCGATGGACTACACGCCCCGATCCGGCCGGGACGATGGACGTGTCCTTCGAACACACCGTCACCCCCCCCCCAGGAGCGTTCCTCTCGTGACCACCGCATCCATCGCCGGCCGCGCCACCGCCGTGGCCGCACGTGCCACGGATCTGTCGAAGATCTACGGACAGGGCGAGACCCAGGTGGTCGCCCTCGACCGGGTCTCCGTCGAGTTCCGGCAGGCCGAGTTCACCGCGATCATGGGCCCGTCCGGTTCCGGCAAGTCGACGCTGATGCACTGCGTGGCGGGCCTGGACACCTTCTCCTCCGGGTCGGTGCGCATCGGCGACACCGAGCTGGGCTCCCTGAAGGACAAGCAGCTCACCCAGCTGCGCCGGGACAAGATCGGCTTCATCTTCCAGGCGTTCAACCTGCTGCCGACGCTCACGGCGCTGGAGAACATCACGCTGCCCATGGACATCGCGGGCCGCAAGCCGGACAAGGAGTGGCTGGACCGGGTGATCGGCATGGTCGGCCTCTCCGACCGGCTCCGGCACCGTCCCGCCCAGCTCTCCGGCGGCCAGCAGCAGCGCGTCGCCGTGGCCCGCGCCCTCGCCTCCCGGCCCGAGATCATCTTCGGTGACGAGCCGACCGGCAACCTCGACTCGCGTTCGGGCGCCGAGGTGCTCGGCTTCCTGCGCAACTCCGTGCGGGAGATGGGCCAGACGGTGGTCATGGTCACCCACGACCCGGTCGCCGCCTCCTACGCGGACCGCGTGGTCTTCCTCGCCGACGGCCGGATCGTCGACGAGATGCACAAGCCCACCGCGGACGACGTCCTGGACTTCATGAAGCAGTTCGACGCGAAGGGCCGCACCTCCTGATGTTCCGCACCGCCCTGCGCAACGTACTGGCGCACAAGGCCCGTCTGCTGATGACCGTGCTCGCCGTCATGCTCGGCGTCGCGTTCGTCTCCGGCACCCTGGTCTTCGCCGACACGCTCTCCAACGCCTTCCGCAACCAGTCGGCGAAGAGCTACGACGACGTCGCCGTCGCCGTCACCTCCTACGCCTCCTCGGACGACCCCGACGAGGAGCCCGGCCTGTCGCGGAGGACGATCGAGAAGATCGCCGCCGTGGACGGCGTCGCCTCCGCCCGCGGCCGGGTCGAGGGCTTCGCCGGGGTCGCCGACCCCGACGGGAAGCTGATCGGCGTCGGCTGGTCCAACAAGGGCTCCAACTTCGCCCCCGGCAAGGACGGCGAGGACTCCGCGTACACCTTCACCGAGGGCTCCGGCCCGGTGAAGGACGACCAGATCGCCCTGGACCGGGAGTCCGCCTCCAAGGGCGAGTACGAGGTCGGCGACCGGGTGCGCGTCGCGACCAACGGCCCGGTGAAGGAGTACACCCTCAGCGGGGTGTTCACCACCGAGGACGGCGCCGTGAACGCCGGCGGCAGCCTCGTCCTGTTCGACACCGCCGTCGCCCAGAAGCAGTACCTCAAGCCCGGCTACTTCGAGAGCGCCACCGTCACCGCCGCCCCCGGCGCGTCCGACGCGAAGATCCTCGACGCCGTGAAGCCGCTGCTGCCGGAGCACGCCGAGGCCCGCACCGGGCAGGCGCTCGCGGACGAGCAGGCCGACGACATCGAGCGCGGCATGGGCAGCCTCAAGCAGGTGCTGCTGGGCTTCGCGGGCATCGCCCTGTTCGTCGGTGTCTTCCTGATCTCCAACACCTTCACGATGCTGGTCGCCCAGCGCACGAAGGAGATCGCCCTGATGCGGGCCGTCGGCGCGTCCCGCCGGCAGATCACCCGCTCGGTGCTGGCGGAGGCCGCGCTGGTGGGCCTGGTCGCCTCGGTGGTCGGCTTCGTCCTCGGCATCGGTCTGGCGGCCGGGCTGCGCTCCGGCATGGCCGCGTTCGAGATGAAGATCCCGGACGGCCCGCTGATCGTGGGCACCACACCGGTGATCGCCGCGATCGCCGTGGGTGTGCTGATCACGATGCTCGCCGCCTGGCTGCCCGGCCGCCGGGCCGCGAAGATCCCGCCGGTGGCCGCCATGAACAGCGTCCACGCGGCGGCCACCACCAAGTCGCTGGTGCTGCGCAACTCGCTCGGCGCGGCCATCACCGCCCTCGGCGCCGGCGGCATCGTGGCGGGCGCCTCCTCCGGCGGCGACGACGGCCGGATGCTCATCGGGGCGGGCGCGTTCCTCGCGCTGATCGGTGTGATCGTGCTGATCCCGCTGCTCTCCCGGCCCGTGATCGCGCTGGTCCGGCCGCTGCTCGTCGGCCCGTTCGGCGTGGCCGGCAAGCTCGCCGGGCAGAACGCGGTCCGCAACCCGCGCCGCACCGGCGCCACCGCCTCGGCGCTGGCGATCGGGCTGACGCTGGTCACCGGCCTGTCGGTGCTCGGCATCACGGTCGGCACCGCCATCGACAAGATGACCACGGACAACATCAAGGCCGACTACATGGTCTCGATGGCGAACGGCGGGGACCTCGACCGGTCCGCGCTGACCGCGCTGGAGAAGGCCGACGGCGTCTCCGCGGTCTCCCCGCAGCAGAGCGTCTACTTCCAGGCCGGCGGCGACGACTTCGTGTCCGCCTCCGCGGTCACCCCGGGCGACATCGAGCGGGTCCTGCGCATGGACCTGGTGAGCGGCGACCTCGGCACCCTCGCCGACGGGCAGCTCGCCGTCGCCGAGAAGACGGCCCGCGGCAAGGGCTGGAAGCCCGGCGACAGCGTCCCCGTCACCTTCGGCGACGAGAAGAAGCAGACGCTGAAGGTCGGCGCGGTCTTCAAGGACAGCGAGTTCCTCTCCCCCGTCGTCGTCTCCGCGGAGGTCGTCGGCCCGCACGAGACGCGTCCGTCCATCCAGCAGATCTTCGTGAAGATGGACGGCGGCCAGAACGGCGCCAACGAGAAGGTCCTCGTCGACGCGCTGGGCGACAACCCGGCGATCACGATCATGGACCGGCAGGACATCCGCAACGAGTTCGGCGGCGCCATCAACACCCTGCTGAACATCATGTACGGCCTGCTGGCGATGGCCCTGATCATCGCGGTGCTGGGCGTCGTCAACACGCTGGCGATGTCGGTGTTCGAGCGGCAGCAGGAGATCGGCATGCTCCGCGCGATCGGCCTGGACCGGCGCCGGGTGAAGCGGATGGTGCGTCTGGAGGCCGTCGTCATCTCGGTGTTCGGCGCGGTGGTCGGTGTCGGTCTCGGCGCGTTCCTCGGCTGGGCGATCGGCGAGACCTTCGCGGACCAGGTGCCCGGGTACGCCCTGGTCCTGCCCTGGGACCGGATCGGGATCTTCCTGGTCCTGGCCGGGCTGGTCGGCGTCCTGGCCGCCATGTGGCCGGCGCGCAACGCGGCACGGCTGAACATGCTGAACGCCATCAAGGCCGAGTAGCCGTACGGCGCGAGCGGCACGGAAGAGGGCCGGGCCCCCGTCACGGGGGCCCGGCCCTTCGTCTTCCCGGGTCCGGATCAGCCGCCCCAGACACGGGCGCGCAGCGGCATCCCGGAGGCGCCGGAGTCGGGCGTGCGCACGGCCAGCACCTGGTTCACCCCGATGCGGTTGCGCTCGAACGCCAGCGCGGACGCGGCCATGTAGAGCCGCCAGACACGGGCGCGCCCCGGACCGGTGAGCCGGACCGCCCGGTCCCAGTGGTCCTCCAGGTTGGCGACCCAGCGGCGCAGCGTCAGGGCGTAGTGCTCGCGCAGCGACTCCACGTCCCGCACCTCGAACCCGGCGCGTTCCAGCTGTGCGACGGTCACACCGATCGGCTGGAGCTCCCCGTCGGGGAAGACGTACGCGTCGATGAACTCGTCGACCTGGTACGAGGATTCGTCGCGCTGCGGGCGGCGTCCGATCTGGTGGTTGAGCAGCCGTCCGCCGGGCTTGAGCAGCCGGTGCAGCACGTCCGCGTACTCCAGGTAGCGCTCGGCGCCGACGTGCTCGGCCATGCCGATGGAGGAGATGGCGTCGTAGGGGCCGTCGGCGACGTCCCGGTAGTCCTGGACGCGGATCTCCACCTTGTCCGTCAGGCCCCCGTCGGCGACGCGCTTGCGGGCGTACGCCGCCTGCTCCTGGGAGAGGGTGACGCCGACGACGTCCACGCCGTACTCGCGGGCGGCGTGCACGGCCATGGAGCCCCAGCCGCAGCCGACGTCGAGCAGGCGCATCCCGGGCTTCAGGCCCAGCTTGCGGCACACCAGGTCGAGCTTGTCGCGCTGGGCGTCCTCGAGCGTGCCCTCGGGGGGCGGGGCCGGCCAGTAGGCGCAGGAGTACACCATGGACGGGCCGAGGACGAGCTCGTAGAAGTCGTTGCCCACGTCGTAGTGGTGGCTGATGGCCCGCTTGTCGGTGCGTCTGGTGTGCCGGTGCCGGGGCCGGCGCACCTCCTCCGGCGGGGGCGCGGGCGGCAGCGGGAGCCCGCCGATGCGGACCAGTCCCCGGACGGCGGCGCGCGCCTCCGGGTCCCGCAGGATCTCCAGCGGGCCGCGGGCGTCGTCGCCGCGCTCCCACACGAGGCCGGCGAGCAGGTCGAGCGCGGTGTAGAGGTCTCCCTCGATGTCCAGGTCCCCGGCCACCCAGGCGCGGGCCAGGCCGAGTTCGCCGGGCTTGTAGAGCAGGCGGCGTACGGCACGGCGGTTGCGGACGACGAGCGCCGGGGCACCCGGCGGCCCCGACTGCGAGCCGTCCCAGGCGCGGATGCGCACCGGGAGGGGCGTTCCCAGCAGTTGTTCGAGAAGGACCTGCAGCCGCTGCGCGGCGTCAGCCATGGCGCACACCTCCGAATCCCGGAATGTCCAACACCACGTAAACACCTGAGGGGGGCGTGCGCAGTCCCCCACGCGCGTCACGGCTGGGCAAACAACCGTTACGGAGTCCCCGAACGCCGAAGGACCTCCCGCACCACGGATGGCGGGAGGTCCTTCGGGCCGGCCCGGGGGCCGGTGGGGTACCGGGAGGGTCAGGAGGCCTTGGCCTTCTCGCCCTTGTCGGCGGCGCTCGCGGCGGGCACCGGAGCGGGCTTGGCGGCCTCGTAGAACTCCTCGCGGGGAGTCTCCAGGGCGCCGAGCGACACGACCTCGCGCTTGAGGAACATGCCGAGGGTCCAGTCGGCGAAGACGCGGATCTTGCGGTTGAACGTCGGCATCGCCATGCCGTGGTAGCCACGGTGCATGTACCAGGCGAGACGTCCCTTGAGCTTGATCTTCATCTTGCCCATGACGATCATCGCGACGCCCTTGTGCAGGCCGAGGCCCGCGACCGCGCCCTTGTTGGCGTGGCTGTACTCCTTCTGCGGGAAGCCCCGCATGCCGGAGATCACGTTGTCGCCGAGGACCTTGGCCTGGCGCAGCGCGTGCTGGGCGTTCGGCGGGCACCAGGCGTTGGGGTTGCCGGCCTTGCGGCCGACGAGGTCCGGGACCTGGGCGTTGTCGCCGGCGGCCCAGATGTAGTCGGTGCCGACGACCTGGAGGGTCGGCTCGCAGTCGACGTGGCCGCGCGGGCCGAGGGGCAGGCCGAAGCGGGAGAGCGCCGGGTTGGGCTTGACGCCGGCCGTCCAGACGATCGTGTTCGAGTCGACCTCGAGCCCGTTCTTCAGCACGACGTGGCCGTCGACGCAGGAGTCCATGGAGGTGGAGAGGTAGACCTCGACCCCGCGGGCCTCCAGGTGCTCCTTGCCGTACTGGCCGAGCTTGGGGCCGACTTCGGGGAGGATCTTGTCGGCGGCGTCGACGAGGATGAACCGCATGTCCTCGCGCTTGACGCTGGAGTAGTACTTGGCCGCGTCGCGGGCCATGTCCTCGACCTCGCCGATCGTCTCGGCGCCGGCGAAGCCGCCGCCGACGAAGACGAAGGTGAGCGCCTTGCGGCGGATCTCCTCGTCGGTGGTGGAGTCGGCCTTGTCCAGCTGCTCCAGCACGTGGTTGCGCAGGCCGATGGCCTCCTCGATGCCCTTCATGCCGATGCCCTGCTCGGCGAGGCCGGGGATCGGGAAGGTGCGGGAGACCGCGCCCATGGCGATGACCAGGTAGTCGAAGGGCAGCTCGTACGCCTCGCCGACCAGCGGGGCGATCGTGGCGACCTTGCGGTCCTGATCGATGGTGGTGACCCGGCCGGTGAGGACCTCCGCCTTCGGCAACACGCGTCGCAGCGGGACGACGACGTGGCGCGGGGAGATGCTGCCGGCGGCGGTTTCGGGGAGGAAGGGCTGGTAGGTCATGTACGACCGGGGGTCGACGACCGTGACGGTCGCCTCGCCGTAGCGCATCTTCTTGAGAATGCGCCGAGCTGCGTACAGGCCTACGTACCCACCGCCTACTACGAGGATCCTGGGACGCTCCGTGGTGCTCATGCCATCGAGTATCCACCCGCCTCAGGGGGGTCGCTCGTGCGCCCCTTCACAAGCTCTTGCAGGGGCTGTGCTACACTCCCCGGCCCGCGTGACGCAGGTCATGGTCACGACCGGGAACCGGATTCCGCTACGACCCGTTGTCAATGCCGCGTGAGCTGCCTCTCTGCCTCGGGAAGCCTCCTGTGAGGGGGCCGGGACGGGGTCCGGAGCGGGGCGTCGGAGACCTGCTTACACCGCCCATCTGAACATGTTCAAGGGCCTGTTCACCCCTCGGAAGGGCCGACCGGCCCCTCTTGGGCCCCGGACTTGACGGAAATCCTTGTGAAGAACTTCACGAACTTTCTCCGAGGCCGCACCGGGACCGGCCCGCAAGGCCCCTTCAGGCCCGCTCACCCGTGCCGTCCACCGCTCAGCGGAGGCTGTTTGACCAGCGCCGTTCACCGGTACGGGGCATCCGCCCCGGCACTCCGGCGGGCGCCGGCGCCTCTGGCCGCCGACGCCCTCGGAACCTCGTGCGCGGAGCCCTAACGGTGACCCGGCCCCTGGTCCTGCCGGGCGTCGTCGATCTCCTCGGCCTCGGCCTCGATGCGCTCCTTGCGGACCGTGCCGTGGACGGTCTCCTGCTCGGTCCGCTCCTCGGCGGTCAGCCGGACCCGCTCCACCGGCACGGCCTCGGTCTCGGTCACCGGCCGCTCCTCGTGGAGGACGACCTCGTGCTCGGCCTCAGCGATGTCCGGGCCGGACATCGCGGCGCCGCGATTGGCATCGGTGATGGGCTCGCGCTCCACGCGCACCTCTTCGTGCCGCACCGGGACGGTCCGCTCGACCTCCTCGGTGACGACGTACTTGCGCAGCCGGGCGCGGCCGGACTCCCGGCGCTCGACACCCACGTGCATGCGCTCCTCGGAGCGCGTCATGGCGTCGTCGTCCCTGTCGCCGCGCGCCCTCATGGCCGCGTCGGCGGTCCCGGGCGCACCCGCGGCTCCGGCCGCGCCCGTGGTCCCGCCTTCGGCCGTCCCTGCGGCTCGCGCCGCCCCGGTTCCGCCGCCGTGCGCCCAGCCGCCCTCGCCGGGCTGGTTGGCCCTGGACCAGGACGCGTCCCAGTCGATGCCGTAGTACTCGTAGAGCTGATGCTCCTCGTCCACGGAGAGGTGGCCGCCACCGTCGGCGTCGACGCGCGGCGCGTCCTTGACCGTGCCCTTGGAGTACGGGACCTCGGTGTGGTCCTCCACGACCGTGGCGTCACGGATGGGCACGAAGGACTCGCTGGAGCCGAACATGCCCGTCTTGACCGACATCCACTCCGGCCGCCCCGTCGCGTCGTCGACGTAGACGTGCTTGACCTCGCCGATCTTCTTGCCGCCCTCGCCCAGGACCGGACGGTCCAGGACGTTGCCTATCTGCTCCCTGCTGATCATGGTTCGCCTCACCCTTCTCGTGGGGTTCGTCCCTTGACGGGTACACCCCCGCAAAAAGGGCAAAACGACTCAACGTCAAGGAAAAGGCGCCTACTTTTCGAAAGCGCCGACGACAAGTCGGCGCACCCGCACCACACCGCGAGGCGTTCCGACCGTCATCACGCGCAACGGTGCTCCGGTGGCGGCCGTGGTCCCGATCGCGGACTTCGAGGCGCCGGAGGAAGCGGCCGACGTCATGCTGGCGCGCGAAGCCGAAGCGGTCCTGGCCGAGGGCGGTCCCACCGTGACGATGGCGGAACTGCTGGCGGATCTGTTCACCGAGCGCGACGGCGAGGCGGTGTGAAGTACGCCTTCCGGTTCACCGCGGCGGTCAGGCCAAGGACCACGCGATCCCGTCCAGGATGTCGTGCTCGCTCACCACGACCTCCTCGGCGCCGACGCGTTCCATGATCGCGAGCAGGACCAGGGCGCCCGCCGCGATGACGTCGACGCGGCCCGGGTGCATGGACGGCACGGCCGCCCGTTCCGCGTGCGTGGAGCGCAGCAGCCGGTCGGTGATCTCCCGGACCCGGTCCCGGGTGACCCGGGAGTGGTGGATGCGGGCCGAGTCGTACTCCGGCAGGTCCTGGGCGATCGCCGACACCGTGGTCACCGAACCGGCCAGCCCGACCAGCGTCCGCGCCTCGCGCAGCGGCACCGACTCCTCGGCGAGGTCCAGGGCGGCCTCGATGTCGGCCCGTACGGCCGCGATCTGCGCGGCGGAGGGCGGGTCGGAGACGACGCCGTCCTTCACCAGATGACGCTCCGTCATCCGGACGCAGCCGACGTCCACGGAGCGCGCCGCGCGCACATGCTCCTCGCCGACGACGAACTCGGTCGAGCCGCCGCCGATGTCCACGACGAGGTACGGCCGCTTCAGGTCGGCCCGCCCGGTCAGTTCGCGCGTCGCACCGGTGAAGGAGAACTCGGCCTCCTGGTCGCCGGTGACGACCTCGGGCTCGACGCCCAGGATGTCCACGACACCGCGGACGAAGTCGTCGCGGTTCTCGGCGTCCCGGGACGCGGAGGTGGCGACGAAGCGGACCCGCTCGGCGCCGTGCTCCTCGATGACGGAGGCGTACTCGCGGCAGGCGGCGAAGGTGCGCTCCAGCGCCTCGGGCGCCAGCCGGCCCGTGCGGTCGACGCCCTGGCCGAGCCGCACGATCGTCATCCGCCGGTCCAGCTCGACGAGTTCACCGGTGTCCGGGTGCACGTCCGCCACGAGGAGCCGGATGGAGTTGGTGCCGCAGTCGACGGCCGCGACCCGGGTCACCGGTTCTCCTCCTCGGCTGGCAGCGTCACGCAGGCGCCCTTGCGCCACCACTCCGGCAGCATCGCCAGCGCCTCGTCGCCCAGCGGGTTGACGCCGGGGCCCGCGGCCAGCGAGTGCGCGACCAAAACGTGCAGGCACTTCACGCGGTCGGGCATCCCGCCCGCGCTGGGGAAGCCCGTCAGCTCCTCGATCTCGTCCCGCCGCCGGATGTAGTCCTCGTGCGCGGCGCGATACGCGGCCGCCAGCTCGGGGTCGCTCTCCAGACGCGCCGTCATCTCCTTCATCACGCCGTTGGCCTCGAGCGTGCCGATCGCCGACGACGCCTTCGGGCACGTCAGGTAGTACAGCGTCGGGAAGGGGGTGCCGTCGGGCAGGCGCGGGGCCGTCTCGACCACGTCCGGCTGGCCGCAGGGGCACCGGTGCGCGATCGCGCGCAGTCCGCGCGGGGGGCGTCCGAGCTGCTGCTTGAAGGCCGCGACGTCCGCGTCGGTGGGCTCGGTGCGCGGGGTGGGCGGCGGGGGCGTTTCCATGCCTGTCTTTCTATCGTCTCTGTTCGCTGCGGGCGGCGTCGGCCTTGTCGACGCCCTCCCAGAGGTTCGTGTACCAGGGGCGGTGGGCCGCGCCCAGGTCGGTCCGGGACTGCTTGGCCGCGTCCGGGTCGACGACGACGTAGCCGGTCTCACCCGGCATCACGTAGTGCAGCCGCAGCCGGATCTGCTGCTCGGCGTAGGCGTCGTCCTGCCAGCGGGCCTTGAGGTCGCGCAGCTCCTCGACGCGCCGGGCGGTCTCGGCCTTCTCCCGCTGGAGGTCGGCGATCTCGGCGCGCTGGGAGACGTACTGCCTTATCGGGTACGCCATCGCCACGACGAGGGTGCACACGACCAGCGCGAGCAGCGCGGCGCGTCCGGTGAGCCGGGAGCGCCGGGCCTGCCGCTTGGTCTGGGAGCGGTAGACACGGGCCGCCGTCTGCTCCCCGAGCAACCGGATCCTGGTCGCGGTGGAGAACCGGTCCCGGTCCTTCACGGCCATCTACCGCCTCCGTCTCAACGCGCGTACGTCCCCGCACACGGTACGGGACCGAGTACGGGGACGTACGTACGACGCTTCCTACGGGTGCGTGCCTCAGCCCTTGAAGCGGGGGAACGCGCTGCGGCCGGCGTACACCGCGGCGTCGTCGAGGATCTCCTCGATGCGCAGCAGCTGGTTGTACTTGGCGACGCGCTCGGAGCGGGCCGGGGCACCGGTCTTGATCTGGCCGCAGTTGGTGGCGACGGCCAGGTCGGCGATGGTGACGTCCTCGGTCTCACCGGAGCGGTGGGACATCATGCACTTGAAGCCGTTGCGCTGGGCGAGCTCGACGGCGTCCAGGGTCTCGGTGAGCGAGCCGATCTGGTTCACCTTCACCAGCAGGGCGTTGGCGGCGCCCTCCTCGATGCCGCGGGCGAGGCGCTCGGGGTTGGTGACGAACAGGTCGTCGCCGACGAGCTGGACCTTGTCGCCGAGCTTGTCGGTGATGGTCTTCCAGCCCTCCCAGTCGTCCTCGAACAGCGGGTCCTCGATGGAGACGAGCGGGTACGCGTCGACGAGCTCCGCGTAGTACTCGGTCATCTCGGCCGCCGAGCGGTCCTTGCCCTCGAAGGTGTAGACGCCGTCCTTGTAGAACTCGGAGGCGGCCACGTCGAGGGCGAGGGCGATCTGCTCGCCGGGGGTGTAGCCGGCTTCCTTGATGGCCTCGAGGATGAGGTCGAGGGCCTCGCGGTTGGAGCCGAGGTTCGGGGCGAAGCCGCCCTCGTCGCCGAGGCCGGTGGCCAGGCCCTTGCCCTTCAGAACCTTCTTCAGGGTGTGGTAGACCTCGGCGCCCCAGCGCAGCGCCTCGGAGAAGGACTCCGCGCCGATCGGGGCGATCATGAACTCCTGGATGTCCACGTTGGAGTCGGCGTGCGAGCCGCCGTTCAGGATGTTCATCATCGGCACCGGCAGCAGGTGCGCGTTCGGGCCGCCCAGGTAGCGGAAGAGCGGCAGGTCGCTGGCCTCGGAGGCGGCGTGGGCGACGGCGAGCGAGACGCCGAGGATGGCGTTGGCGCCGAGGGAGCCCTTGTTGTCGGTGGCGTCCAGGTCGAACATGGCCTGGTCGATCAGACGCTGCTCGGTGGCGTCGTAGCCGACGAGCTCCGGGCCGATCTGCTCGATGACGGCGAGGACGGCCTTCTCGACGCCCTTGCCGAGGTAACGGTTGGTGTCACCGTCGCGCAGCTCGATGGCCTCGAAGGCGCCGGTGGAAGCGCCGGACGGGACGGCGGCACGACCCGTGCTGCCGTCGTCGAGGCCGACCTCGACCTCGACCGTGGGATTGCCTCGGGAGTCCAGGATTTCCCGGGCTACGACGACGTCGATGGACGGCACGAGCATCTCCTTCGTGATGTGAAGCCTGTACGCAGCCCGCGGTGGGTGCTGCGAGACGAGCCTAACCGGCTCCGGGGCCTCGGCCGGCGGTCCACCGCTCTGTGGACAGAACCGAGAGCGAATTGTTTCCGAACGGAACAAAAAGCGGGCGCCTACACCACACAGAACCCCGCCCCGGCGCGTACGGGGGAACACGCGCCGGGGCGGGGAGTCTGCGGGGTCCTACTTCAGGTGGAGCTGCTGACCCGGGTAGATCAGGTCGGCGTCCTGGACGATGTCCTTGTTCAGCTTGAAGAGCTTCTCCCAGCCGCCCTTGACGTCGTGGTCCGCGGCGATCGTGCTGAGGGTGTCGCCCTTGACGACCTTGTACTCGCCGTCGCCCTTCTTGACCTTCTTGCCGGTCGGGGTGGTGACGGTCTTGGTGCTCTTCTCGGCGGCCGGACGCTCGGCGGAGCGGGAGGCCGGCTTCTCCTCGGTGGAGCGGGTGCTCTGCTCGCCACCGGTGGCGGAGGAGCCGTTGTAGGCCGCGCCGGACAGGCCGGTGCCGCAGTTCGGCCAGGCACCCTTGCCCTGGCTCGCGAGGACCTTCTCGGCTATCGCGATCTGCTGGGCCTTGGTGGCCTGGTCGGCGGTGGAGGCGTACTGCGTGCCGCCGTAGGCCGCCCAGGTCGAGGCGGAGAACTGCAGGCCGCCGTAGTAGCCGTTGCCGGTGTTGATCGACCAGTTGCCGCCGGACTCGCACTGGGCGACGGCGTCCCACTCGGAGGCGGTGGCGGCCGAGGCGCTGCCGGAGGCCATCAGCGGGCCGGCGACGGCGGCGGCGCCGGTGACGCCGACGACGGCGATGGCGCGGGCGGCCTTGGACGGACGGCGGTGCTTGCCCTTGCTGGAGAACAGCATGGAGAGATCCCCTCACCGACGCCTACGAGGTGAGCTGTCGGGTTCGGGCCGGTTGAGTTGCCCGGTCGCGCAACGCTGGTGCGTGCTGCGCGACTTCACCCCAAGCCGGTTCCGGCCGTCCTCGCCCCGGAGGGCCTCGACTTCCGGACCCGGCGCTTACCTTGGGTCCCCCGCTCCTGCCTACGGCGCTTGACGCGACGACTGTTCCCGTACGGCCGCCGGCAGGATTCGGCGTGACGGCTGTCGGGGCTCGCTCTGGTGGCGAGCGGTCACGACCGTAGACACGCCGCTCGGGGATTTTCAAAGACGATCAAGGCTTCTGAGATCTATCTCTCAGTCCATTCAAAACGGACATTCACCATGAAAGCAGGGCGCGAACTGCCGCTTCCTTTGGCCCCGTTCGGCCGTTATTCGGTGGGGACGTCCAGCGTCTGACCGGGGGCGATGCTGTTCGCGTCGGCACCGATGGCCGCCTTGTTCGCCTCGTACAGCGCGCGCCATCCGCCGTCGACGTCAAGGGAGTCGGCGATGGAGGCCAGCGTGTCGCCCTCGCGGACCCGGTAGGAGGCGTGGCGGCCGGAGGAGCCGGCGGTGGCGTCCTCGGTGCCGGACTCCTCGGCGCTCGCGCCGCGGTGACGTCCGGAACCGGCCGGTGCGTCCTCGATCGCGGCGGTGTCGACGAGGCTCCAGGAGCCTACGCTCTGCACGGAGTTGTCCTGATTGTCGCTCTTGGCCTTCTCCACGGGGGAGCTGTCCGGCGACTCCGGGGCCGTCGCCCCGCCCGTCTTGCCGGCCTTCTCGGACGCATCGGACTTATCAGCCGCAGAGGATGAAGAAGGGGAGGAAGTGGAGCTGTCGGGCGTTTCGGACGAGTCGTCCGGTGACGCGCTCGGCGTGCCCGACGCGTCGCCGGAGGCGGCCGAATCGCCGGAGGAGTCGGAGGATCCGGATGAATCGAGCAAGCCGGACGAGCCGGACACCTCGCTCGGGGAGTCCTCCCCGACCCCGGTGTCGAGGTCGATGGCCCCCGACTTCTTGGTGAGCCCGTGGAGCACCGCACAGGTGCCCCAGGGGCTCGTGCCGCGCTCCGCGAGGATGTCCTGCGCCACGGCGATCTGCTGGGAACGGCTCGCCAGATCCGGGCTGGCGGCGTAGTCGAGACCGCCGAACCTCTCCCAGTCCGTCTGGGTCAACTGGAGCCCGCCGTAGTGCCCGTTGCCCGTGTCGGCGCTCCAGGAGCCGCCGCTCTCGCAGTCGGCGACCTTGTCCCACACGCTGCCGTCCGCCGCGCTCGCGCCCGAGGCGCCGAGGAGCGGGATGGCGATGGCGGAGCCGGTCACTCCGGCAGCGACAAGAAGAGCCGGAGCCTGACGGGGGCGACGGTGACGACCGTTCCCGGAGAGCATGCGGGGACCTTTCGCGAGACAGCGGTGACCAAGGCGCACGGAACCCGCGTGCCTTCGTTGATGGGTGAACGTATAGGCAGACGATCACTTGTCACAAGTTAATGCCGCGCAGATCACGTGAAGATCACAGAGGTGAGCGCGTGTCACGTTTGCGGAGCGGAACGGTTGCCTCCGACCGGGGTGAACTCCACCGGCAGGGTGCGCAGGCCCCGCATGATGAGCCCGCCGCGCCACCTCAACTCGGCCGGGTCGGCGGCCAGTCGCAGGTCCGGGAGCCGGGTGAGCAGGGTGGCCAGGGCCGTCTGCCCCTCCAGCCTGGCCAGCGGGGCGCCGAGGCAGTAGTGGATGCCGTGGCCGTAGCCGAGGTGCTGGTTGTCGCGCCGGCCGAGGTCGAGGACGTCGGGGTCGGCGAACCGCTCCGGGTCACGGTCGGCGGCGGCGAGGACGACGAGCACCGGGTCACCCGCGGCGATGTCCTGTCCGCCGATGGTCAGCGGCTCGGTGGCGAACCGCCAGGTGGCGAGCTCCACCGGCCCGTCGTAGCGCAGCAGTTCCTCGACGCCGGTCTCCAGCAGGGCGGTGTCGTGGGCGGCCAGGGAGTCCTGGAGCCGGGCACGCTGGCCGGGGTGGGTGAGCAGGGCGTAGGTGCCGTTCCCGATGAGGTTGACGGTGGTCTCGAAGCCGGCGAACAGCAGGATGAAGGCCATGGCGGCGGCCTCGTTCTCGGTGAGGTGCTCGCCGTGGTCGGAGGCCCGGATGAGACCGGAGATGAGGTCCTCGTCCGGGGTGGGCGCGCCGGGCAGGGCTTCGCGCTTGCGGTGGATGAGTTCGGCCAGATAGCCGCGCATCTTCTTCACGGACCGGGCCACCCCGCCGCGGGGCCCGCCCTGGTGCCGGATCATCATGCCCGCCCAGTCCCGGAAGTCGTCCTGGTCCTCGCGGGGGACGCCGAGCAGGTCGCAGATGGCGTGGATGGGCAGCGGGAAGGCGAACTCGTGGATGAGGTCGGCCTCCCCCTTCCCGGCGAACCCGTCGATCAGCTGGTCGGTCAGCTCCTGCACGCGGGGCGCGAACGCGGCGACGCGGCGCGGGGTGAACGCCTTGCTGACCAGCCGCCGCAGCCGGGTGTGGTCCGGCGGGTCGATGTTCAGCAGATGCGTCATCAGCTCGGCCTTGCGCTCTCCGGGGATGCCGGTGCGGCCCTTGGCGTGGGCCGGTTCGGCGTGATGGGCCGGGTTCTTGGAGAGCCGGTTGTCGGCGAGCGTCTGCTTGGCGTCGGCGTACCGGGTGACCAGCCAGGCCTCCACCCCGCTGGGCAGCCGGGTCCGGTGCACGGGCGCGTGCTCCCGCAGCCAGGCGTACGCGGGGTACGGGTCGCTGGCGAACTCCCAGGTGAACAGCTCGGGAGCGCCGGGGGCGGGCGCGGGGCGGTGGGGCTGGTCGGTCACGCCCCCGACCGTATCTGCCCTAGGCGGACACGCCCTCCGCGGCCCGGACCGCGTCCCGGTAGGCGCGGGCGGCGACCCGCAGGGCGGCCTCCGGGTCGACGCCGGCCTCCGCGGCCCGCACGGCCGTGGCGAGCAGGTCGTACCCGACGCCCTCCCCCGTCGGCAGCGGGACGTCCAGGCCGGCCGTGCGGACCCGGGACGCCAGCTTCGCCGCGAGGGCGAGGCCCGGCTGGCCGAGCGGGATGCCGTCGGTCACCGACTCCCGCCGCTTCTCCTCGGCCTTCGTCCGCAGCCAGTGCTCACGGACCTCCTCGGGAGTCGTCGCGGTCGCGTCGCCGAAGACATGGGGATGGCGGTGGATGAGCTTGGCCACGATGCCGCCGGCGACGTCGTCGACGGAGAAGGGCGCGTCGGGGTGCTCCTCGGCGATCCGGGCGTGGAAGACGACCTGGAGCAGGACGTCGCCCAGTTCCTCGCGCAGCTCGTCGCGGTCGCCGTCCTCGATCGCCTCGACCAGTTCGTACGCCTCCTCGATGCCGTACTTGGCCAGGCCCTCGTGGGTCTGCCGGGAGGACCAGGGGCACTCGGCGCGGATGCGGTCCATGACCTGGACGAGGTCGAGGAGGCGGGCGCCGGGCAGGTCGTAGGAGGCGGGCAGCAGCTCCAGCTCGGGCATCCGCACCCGGCCGGTGCCGGCGAGACGGGCCAGGCCGTCGGTGAGCGCGGGCTCGCCCTCGCCGGTGGCGACGACCACGGCGGTCCGGCCGCCGGAGCACGCCTCGACCAGCTGCTCGGCGGTCGGGGCGGCCTCGTCGACCGTGATCCCGGCCTCGCGCAGATACGGCAGCTGCGGGTGCGCGCCGTCCGCGCACAGCACCCGGTCGGTCGCGCGCAGCGCCTGCCAGGCCGGCCAGGACAGCAGGCCGGGGGCGACGCGGTGGCTGGTGGTGAGCAGGACGATACGGCCGGGGGCGGCTTCGGGACTGGTTGCGTTCACGCTCCGAACGTAACCCACGCCCCGGGTGCGGCCCTTCGGCCGTCCCCGGACCGGCCGGCTACGCGGGCTGCTGGGGCGCGGTGACCTCGCGCAGCCAGGGGGCCTTGGCGTCCGTGCGGGCGCTCTGGCGGGCGTCCCAGGTGCCGTAGCGGGGGTTGAGGTCGATGTCGAGCTTCTTGGAGGCCGCGGCCAGCGCGTCCCAGAAGGCGGGCTTGCCGGTGTCGGTGCCGAGCGCGGTGGCGAGCTTCTGGGCCTCCAGCTGGAGGCGGAGGTTGTCGTCGAGACGCTGCGGCGGGACGCCGTACTGCTGGAGCCAGGACGTCTCGAGCGCCTTCGCGCCGCCGACCTGCTTCTCCAGGCCGTCCCGCATCTCCTGGACCTCCTTGCGGGTGACGCTCACCCCGCGGTCGAGGGCGGCCCGGTGCAGCACCCGGTCGAGGACCATGGTGTGCAGCACGTCGCGCGGGAGGGTGCCGGACTTGGCGACGACCTGGGCGTAGGCGGCCTCGTCGGGGACGGCCGCGCGCTGGGCGTCGCGTACCTCGCTCACCCGGTTCTCCAGCTGGGCGACGGTGATCCGCTGGTCTCCGACGACGGCGGCCGCGCCCGGATGCGCGTCGCTTCCGCACGCGGTGAGCAGGGGTGCCGCGGCGAGCGCGGCGGAGAGCAGGAGCGCGGTACGACGGCGGCGGTGCAAGGAGACCTCCCGAGGGGCGCTTGTGCGACGGTGCACAAAGTCTTGCGATGATCGATGGTAGGCAGTGGGCAGGCTCTGGCCAACCCATGGGACCAACGATTCACCAGGACTTCCGGCACCGACGCGCCCGCCGGACGGGGCCATGCGGGGCGGATCGTCAGCCGCGCACCTGGCCCAGCCACTGCAGGGTGCGGCGGACCTCCGCGGCGAGGGGATGGGCGGGGCCGTGCAGCCGCTCGACGTCCATCAGGAGCCGCGCCAGGGTGTCGTGGGCGGCGGGCCGGTCCCCGAGGGCGAGCAGGAGGTGCCCGATGCGGCGGCGCACGTCGTGGGCGAGCACGGGGTCGCCGGAGACGTACTGGTTCTCGTAGTACGGCAGCAGCGCGCGGTACTCGGCGAGGGCTGCGGCCGGTTCGCCGAGCTGCTCCAGGCACTGGGCGACGTCGTAGCGGAAGCGCAGGGACTGCGGGTCGGCCTGGCCGGCCTCGGAGGCCCGTTCGTCGGCGAGGCGGCGCAGCTCGGGCAGGGCGCGCCGGTACTGGCCGTCGTCCATGAGCGTGGCCGCGTACTGCTTGCGCAGGGTGCGCACGACCGGTGAGTGGGTGCCGTGCTGTTCGGCCGCGACGGGCAGGATCGCGCCGAGGATGTCGACGGCCTGGGTGATCCGGCCCTCGCCGAGGAGCCGCTTGACCTCGTCGACGGCGCGGGCCACGTCGGCCTTCTCGTCGGCGGGCGGTGCCGGGGCGGCGGGCGCGGGCTGGGGCGCGGGGGTGCGGGCGCGGTCCGGCCACGGCGCGTGGGGGCGCAGGAAGGGGCGGGTGGGGTCGAGGGGTTCCCCGCTGGGCGTGCCGCGCGCGGGCAGCAGCGTCTCCAGGGCCTCGTAGACCTCCTGGGCGGAGGCCGGGCGGTGCTGGGGGTCCTTGGCGAGCAGGCGCAGGACCAGCGCCTCCAGGGCCTCGGGGACCTCGGGGCGGGTCTGGCGCACCGGCTTCGGCGGCTCGTACAGGTGCCGGTGCAGCACGCCGAGCGCGGTCGAGCCGGAGAACGGCACGTCCCCGCTGAGCAGTTCGTGCATCAGGACGCCGAGCGCGTACAGGTCGGTGTACGGGCCGACGGCTCCGCCCATCGCCTGCTCGGGGGCCATGTAGGCGGGCGAGCCGATCGGGGAGCCGGTGTGGGTGAGGCGGGTGGTGTCGGTGTCCATGACGGACGCGACGCCGAGGTCGAGGACGGTGACGGTGCCGTCCTGCTTCACCATCACGTTGCGCGGCTTGAGGTCGCGGTGGACGATCGGCACCGCGTGCACGGCGCTGAGCACCGCGCACAGCTGGGCGGCGACCGCGACCGCCCAGGGCCACGGGTACGGCTCCCGCTCGGCGAGGTGGGCGGAGAGGTCGACGCCGTCGACGTACTGCATGACGAGGAACAGCTCCTCGCCCGCGCTGCCCGCGTCGTGCACGGTGACCAGCCCGGGGTGGTCGACCTGCGCGGTCACCCGGCACTCGCGCACGAAGCGGCGGCGCAGCTCGTCCGCCTCCTGCCCGGCCACCTTGTCGGGGCGCAGCAGCTTCACCGCCACGCGCCGGTCGAGCCGCTGGTCGTAGGCCGTCCAGACCTGGCCCATGCCGCCCTGCCCGATGAGGGCGGACAGCTCGTAGCGGCCGGAGACGACACGTCCCGCCGTCGCGGTCACAGCCCGCCCTCACGGGTGCCGTCGGGCCGGCCGTCCTGGCGGCGCAGATAGTCGCTGAGCTCGTCGAGTTCGGCGCGCACCTGGTCGATGCGGGCGGGCGCGGGGCGCTGCGGGGGCGGCGGCACGGGCGTGGAGTCGCGCGGGAGCGGGGGCACCGGGGTGTGGGGCGGGACCGACGGCACGGTCGTCGCGGTGTACGGCGACGGGGGCCGGGGGTAGCCGTACGCCGGGCCGGAGTGCGGCTGCGGGGCGTATCCGGTGGCGAGGTGCGCCTGGTGGAAGTGGCGGATGTCGGCGGCGAGGTAGTACGCGATCGCGGCGACGATGCCGCCGAGGAGCAGGACGAGGCCCAGCCAGCCGCCGGCGGTGTGGATCTCGTCGCCGGGCTCGGAGCCGATCAGGTAGAGCCCGAAGTAGGGCACCATGATCGACGCCGCGAACAGCCACCAGTCGGCCGCCCGGCGGGTCACGAGGGCCAGGCGCAGCATCATCGCCCAGGTCAGCAGGCCGAAGCTCATCACGGCGACCACGACGAACAGCACGCGCAGGAAGACCAGCGTCCCGGTGGACGGCGGCCGCTTCACCGGCTGTGGGTAGCCGTGGCCTTGCATGACTGCTCCTGATCGCCTGACGAGTGGACGGTTCCGGCCGGTCCCGCACGCTCGGGGCAACCTCGGTCGCGCGACGGCCGCTTCGAGCGTATAGGTCGACACCGAGGTCCGGTCAGCGGTTGTACCGGATCGTTGTCGTGCTGATCACCTCGTGCGATGCCGCAGGTGGCGGAGGCCGCGCTTCCGCTCGGCCGTCAGAGCGGGTGGCGCATCCACACGTTGGGTTCCACGTACACGGCCAGGTCCCTGTCGGGTTCGCAGCGCACCGGCACCAGCGCCCCCTCCACCTCGACGTCCCCCGCGGTGTCGAAGGGCAGCCCGGTCCAGCCGCGCCACATCTCCAGCGAGCCGACGACGGTCATCGAGGCCGGGGAGACGGAGTCGACCGTGGCTCCGGCGCGCACGTGGACCCGCATCCACGGGTCGTACGGCAGCCCGTCGGGGCGCACACGGCGGACGTACTCCTCGATGGGGGTGCGCGGTTCGAGGTGCTTGGCGCTGGGCCGGACCGGCGCGACGACCTCGGTGAAGCCGTGCGCGCGGGCGTTGTCACGCATCGCGCCGAGCATCCGGGCGGACAGGCCGGCGCCCTGGACGTGCGGGGCGACGACGACGGAGATGGCGCTGACCGTGTCGGGCCGGGTGCCGTTCCGCAGGTCGGCGAAGGCCCAGTGGAGCACCTGGTCCCAGCCGCGGGCGGGCAGGGTGCCGCGCCCTTCGGCACGCAGCGCGAACGGCACGCTGAAGGCGTGGGCGACGACCTCGCCCCGCTCGTCCTCGGCGAACAGCACGTACTCGGGGAGCTCGGCGGGGATGCGGCCGTAGTGGCTGTTCCCCATGAGGTCGTGCAGGACGAGCTCCGGCCAGCTGTCCGCCATGCCGAGCACCGCCCCGGTCCGCTCGGGCCGCTCGGCCAGACTCCACACCTTCGTCTCCATGCCGGTCACGGTAGGGCGACCGGTGAGGCGAGCAAAGTCCTTTTCCGCGGGGCGGTCTCAGCCGCCGCACTGCCGCAGCATCATCTCCTTGTCGGCCTTGGTCACGGGCAGTTCGTACTTGAGGGAGACCTGGGCGAAGCGGACCGCGTAGGAGCAGCGGATCGCCTTGCTGGGGGGCAGCCAGGCGGCGGGGCCGGAGTCGCCCTTGGAGCTGTTGGTGGGGCCGTCGACCGGAAGCAGGTTGAGCGGGTCGTTGGCGATGTCCTGCCGCTTGCCCTTGGGCCAGCGCGAGGCGCCCATCTGCCAGTCGTAGGACAGCGGCATGACGTGGTCGATCTGCACGGTGGTGGCGCGGGACTTGGTCCACTCGATGGTCCGGCCCGTGTACGGGTCGTCCAGCGTCATCGACGTCACGACACAGTTCGAGCCGGAGCGGAAGCGGACGTCCTGGCCGTCGCGTTTGAGCAGGTCGTTGCGGGTGTCGCAGCCGTTGCGGGAGAAGGGGACGCCGCCGGGCGCCGAGTCCATCCAGGCGTAGCCGAACGCGTCCCGTTCGTAGCCGGTCTTCGGGCCGCGGCCCTTCGTGGCGACCTTCTCGATGAGGGCTCGCGCCTCGGCCCGGTCGGCGTCCGAGGTGAGGGGCGCGAGGCCCGGCTCGGTGCCGTCGGCGTTGTCCAGCGGGCTGGCCGCGCGTCCGGAGCCGGCGGCCGGACCGGCGCCGGACGTCCCTTCCGGTGCGGGCAGCTCGACGTTCTCGCAGCCTCCCAGCAGCAGTGCCGTGCCGAGCACCGCCGCGGCGGTCGCCGCCCCACCCCTCAGACGCCTCACGCTGCCGTCCCTCCCCTGGCCTGCCCCGATGCCCCTCGGCTCCGGCTCTGTGTCTTCCCCGGTTCCCGGTCATGCACACGGTAACCGCCCGGCGCACAGGGGCATCCAGGAGGTCCAGACCATAAACCGGCCAAGTGCGCATAGCACGCAAGTCCGGCGTATCGTCGATCGTGAGTCACTCGGGAAGGAGCTCTGGATGGGCATCTTCGACAGGTTCAAGAGCAACCGCCAGGCGCAGGACAAGGCCGGCGACATGTCCGACGCCGCGGAGCGAAAGGTCAACGAGAAGACGGGCAGCAAGTACGAGAGCCAGATCGACGACGCCCAGCAGCGGATGGAGCGTCAGGCCGGCATGGACCGTGACAAGCCCGACCAGCCGTGAGGCCGTAGACCCACGCCCAGCCCGAGACAAGCCGTCCGCGCGGACCGACGTCCCGCGGACGGCTCCCTGTGCCGGGCCTGGCGGCGACGCTGGTCCGCCGGTGAGCCGGGGCCGGTGAGTCAGGCCCCGGGGACCGTCAGGATCCCAGGACCGAGGTCAGGAACTCCCCGACCCAGCCCAGCAACTCCCGGCCGACCAGCGGCTTTCCGCCCACCTTCGCGGTCTTCGGGCGCGGCACCAGCACCTGGTGGACCGACGGCTTGATGACCGTGCCCGGATAGAGGCGCTTGAGCCGCAGCTCCTGCGACTCGCGCAGCTCCACCGGCGCGAACCGGATGTTGTTGCCCTGCAGCACGACCTCGCCGACCCCGCACGCGCGGGCCAGCATCCGCAGCCCGGCCACCAGCAGCAGGTTCTCCACCGGCTCGGGCAACTTGCCGTAGCGGTCGACGAGTTCCTCGCGGACGGCCTTGATGTCCTCCTCCGAGTTGGCGGAGGCGATGGCCCGGTACGCCTGCAGACGCAGCCGCTCGCCCGGCGCGTAGTCGTGCGGGACGTGCGCGTCGACCGGCAGCTCGATCTTGACCTCCAGCGGCGGCTCCTCCTCCACACCGCCCTCCAGCGAGGCGCGGTAGTCGGCCACCGCCTCGCCGACCATGCGCACGTACAGGTCGAAGCCGACGCCCGCGATGTGCCCGGACTGCTCGCCGCCCAGCAGATTGCCGGCGCCGCGGATCTCCAGGTCCTTCATGGCCACGTACATGCCCGCGCCCATCTCGGTGTGCTGGGCGATGGTGGCGAGCCGTTCGTGCGCGGTCTCCGTGAGCGGCTTCTCCGGCGGGTACAGGAAGTACGCGTACCCGCGCTCGCGGCCGCGGCCGACCCGGCCACGCAGCTGGTGCAGCTGCGAGAGGCCGAAGTTGTCGCCGCGCTCCACGATCAGGGTGTTGGCGTTGGAGATGTCGATGCCGGACTCGACGATCGTCGTGGAGACGAGGACGTCGAACTTCTTCTCCCAGAAGTCGACGACGACCTGCTCCAGCGCCTGCTCCGACATCTGGCCGTGGGCGGTCGCGATCCGCGCCTCCGGGACGATCTCGCGGAGCCGGGCGGCGGCCCGGTCGATCGACTCGACGCGGTTGTGGATGTAGAAGACCTGGCCCTCGCGCAGCAGCTCGCGGCGGATCGCCGCGCCGATCTGCTTCTCCTCGTACGGCCCGACGAAGGTGAGGACCGGGTGCCGCTCCTCCGGCGGGGTGGTGATCGTGGACATCTCGCGGATGCCGGTGACCGCCATCTCCAGGGTGCGCGGGATCGGCGTCGCGGACATCGTCAGGACGTCGACGTTCGCGCGGAGCTTCTTCAGCTGCTCCTTGTGCTCGACGCCGAAGCGCTGCTCCTCGTCGACGATGACCAGGCCGAGGTCCTTGAACTTGGTCTCGGAGGAGAACAGCCGGTGGGTGCCGATGACCACGTCCACCGAGCCGTCGCGCAGCCCCTCCAGGACCGCCTTCGCCTCGGTGTCGGTCTGGAAGCGGGACAGCGCGCGCACGTTCACCGGGAACTGCGAGTAGCGCTCGGAGAACGTGCCGAAGTGCTGCTGCACCAGCAGGGTCGTCGGCACGAGCACGGCGACCTGCTTGCCGTCCTGGACGGCCTTGAAGGCCGCGCGCACCGCGATCTCCGTCTTGCCGTAGCCGACGTCGCCGCAGATCAGGCGGTCCATCGGGACCGACTTCTCCATGTCCTCCTTGACCTCGGCGATGGTCGTCAGCTGGTCCGGGGTCTCGGCGTACGGGAAGGCGTCCTCCAGCTCGCGCTGCCAGGGGGTGTCGCCGCCGAAGGCGTGTCCCGGCGCGGCCATGCGGGCGCTGTAGAGCTTGATCAGGTCGGCGGCGATCTCCTTGACGGCCTTCTTGGCGCGGGCCTTCGTCTTGGTCCAGTCGGCGCCGCCGAGCCGGTGCAGGGTGGGCGACTCGCCGCCGACGTACTTGGTGATCTGCTCCAGCTGGTCGGTGGGGATGTACAGCCGGTCGCCGGGCTGGCCGCGCTTGGCCGGGGCGTACTCCACGACCAGGTACTCGCGGGTGGCGCCCTGCACGGTGCGCTGCACCATCTCGATGTAGCGGCCGACGCCGTGCTGCTCGTGGACGATGTAGTCGCCCGCCTCCAGGGTGAGCGGGTCGATGGTCTTGCGGCGGCGGGCCGGCATCCGGGCGCCCTCGCGGCCGGCCGCCTTCTGCCCGGTCAGGTCGGTCTCGGTGAGGACGGCCAGGCCGAGCGCGGGGTCGACGAAGCCGTAGTCGATGCAGCCGCACGCGACGTGCACGACGGACGGGGAGATCTCCTCCAGGTCGATGGTCAGACGGGCCGGGACGCCCTCGCCGCCGAGCACCTCGACGGTGCGGGCCGCCGGGCCGTGGCCCTCGGTCACGAAGACCGTGCGCCAGCCGTCGGCGAGCCAGCCCTTGGTGTCGGCGAGCGCCTTCGCCGTGTCGCCGCGGTAGGACTCGGGGGCGCGCATGCCCAGCTTCAGGGTGTCCGTGTCGAGCTCGTCGTCGGCGGCGAACGGCGACACCGACCACCACATCATGTCCAGCTCGCGGGCCCGGTCCCGGACGTCGGCGATGGACCACAGGGAGGCCGCGCCGACGTCGATGGGGGCCTCGCCGCCGCCCGCGGTGGCCGCCCAGGACGCCTGCAGGAACTCCTGCGAGGTCGCCACCAGGTCGGCGGCGCGGGTGCGGACCCGCTCCGGGTCGGCGACGACGGCCATGGCGCCCTTGGGCAGGACGTCGAGCAGCAGCTCCATGTCGTCGACCAGGACCGGCGCCAGGGATTCCATGCCCTCGACGGCGATGCCCTCGGCGATCTTGCCGAGCAGTTCGCCCAGCTCGGGGTGCTCCTCTGCCAGCACCCGCGCCCGCTCGCGCACCTCGTCGGTGAGCAGCAGCTCACGGCAGGGCGGCGCCCACAGGCCGTGCTCGGCGACCTCCAGGGAGCGCTGGTCGGCGACCTTGAAGTAGCGGATCTCCTCGACGTCGTCGCCCCAGAACTCGACGCGCAGCGGGTGTTCCTCGGTGGGCGGGAAGACGTCGAGGATGCCGCCGCGCACGGCGAACTCGCCGCGCTTCTCGACGAGCTCCACGCGTGCGTAGGCGGCGGCCGCGAGGGCGTCCACCACGGCGTTCAGGTCGGCAGTCTGCCCGGTGCGCAGGGCCACCGGCTCCAGGTCTCCGAGGCCCTTGACCTGCGGCTGGAGGACGGAGCGCACGGGCGCCACGACCACGGACACCGGTCCGGTCTCCGGGTCGTCGGGCCGGGGGTGGGCGAGCCGGCGCAGCACGGCCAGGCGGCGTCCCACGGTGTCGCTGCGGGGGCTGAGGCGCTCGTGGGGCAGGGTCTCCCAGGACGGGTACTCCACGACGCCCTGCTCGGGCAGCAGCGAGCGCAGCGCCGCCGCCAGGTCCTCGGCCTCCCGGCCGGTCGCCGTGACGGCGAGGACGGGACGGCCGGTCTCGCGGGCGAGGGCCGCGATCGCGAAGGGGCGGGCCGCCGGGGGGCCGACCAGGTCGACGTGCATGCGGTTGCCGTCCGCGGCCGCCGCGATCGCTTCCGCCAGGGCGGCGTCCTTGACTACGGCGTCGAGCAGACCGTGCAGACTCATGGAGGAGCTTTCCGTCCAAAGGGATGGGCAACGCGAAGGGCCCGACACGGGAGACGGGCCGGGTGTTCCAGCGTACGTCGCCACGAGGACGGACGCCGGGGCCTGTGGACAACCCACGATCACCCCCACGGCTCCCCGGCCCGGTCCCGGCCCCCCACCCCCCGCCACGTAAAGTCCCCCCATGCCCACCCCAGCCGCCTCCGCGATATCGGATGCCTCCCCGGACCCCGCGATACCGGGGGGCGAGCCGCGTGCCGGGGAGTCGGCGGCCAGGGCCGGGCGGTGGGACGGCTGGGGGCTGGCCGTCGTGTTGTTCGTCGGGTACGCCGTCGTGTCCGTGGGGCGGTACCGCCATCTGGGGCAGCGCTCGTGGGATCTCGGCATCTTCGAGCAGGTCGTACGCTCCTACGCGCACCTCCAGGCGCCGGTCGCCGATCTGAAGGGGCCGGGGTTCAACATCCTGGGCGACCACTTCAGCCCGGTGACCGTGCTGCTCGCGCCGGTCTACCGGCTGTTCCCGTCCTCCGTCACCCTGCTCGTCGCGCAGGCGGCGCTGTTCGCGCTGTCGGCCGTCCCGGTCGCCCGGGCCGCCGCCCGTCTGCTGGGCCGGGGGCGCGGTCTTGCGGTCGGCGTCTCCTACGGGCTGTCCTGGGGCATCCAGCAGGCCGTCGACTTCGACTTCCACGAGATCTGCTTCGCCGTGCCGCTGCTCGCGTTCGCGCTGGAGGCGGTCCTGGCCCGGCGCTGGCGGGCCGCCCTGCTGTGGGCGCTGCCGCTGGTCCTCGTGAAGGAGGACCTGGGGTTCACGCTGAGCGCCCTCGCCGTGGTCGTCGCCTGGCGGGCGCGCGGCACCTCCCCGCGCGCGGCCCGGTACGCGGTCGGCGTCGCCGCGTTCGGGGCCGTGGCCGTCGCCGTCACCCTGCTGGTGCTGATACCGGCGTTCAACTCGGCGGGCTCCTACGACTACTGGAACAAGGTGGGCGAATCGGGCGGCGGGGGGCCGCTGGACGGCCTGGACACCAAGCTCCGCACCCTCGGCTGGATCCTGATACCGACGACCGGGCTGCTCGCCCTGCGCTCCCCGCTGCTGCTCGTGGCGCTGCCCACCATCGGGTGGCGGTTCGTCTCCTCGTACCCGCAGTACTGGGGCACCGACTGGCACTACAGCGCCGTCCTGATGCCGGTCGCCGCCCTCGCCCTCGTCGACGCCGTGCACACCGCCCGGCACAGCCCCCGCCCGTGGCTGCGGTCGTACGTCCGGCACCTGCCGGCCGCCGTCGCGGGCGCCTCCCTGGCGCTGACGACGTCGCTGCCGCTGGCCGCCGTGACCGAGGCCGAGATCTACCGCAAGCCGGAGCGGGTCACCGCCGTCGAACGCCTGCTCGCCGAGGTCCCGGACGGCGCCTCCGTGGAGGCGAACATCGCCCCGATCAGCCGCCTCACCTCGCGCTGCCGGGTGTTCTGGGTCAGCAACACCCAGGGCGTCGACCCGGACTACATCGCCCTGGACAACTCCCGCAAGCGCTACCGCGACGTCGAGGCGTACGCCCGCACCCTGCACCCCGACGCCCGGTACGCCGTCCAGGGCACGGCCTACGGGGTCGTCCTGCTGGAGCGGCAGGGCCGGTGACGGCAGCGGCCCGGCCCGGAGGGTGTCCCCCTCCGGGCCGGGCCCGTCCCCCGCAACCCCCGTGTGCGGTGGCTACTCGGTCGCGATGGCGTTGAGCACGTTCATCCGGCCCGCCCGGAACGCCGGCACGAGGGCGGCGAACAGGCCCACGAAGGCCGAGCCGATGAACACCCCGCCGATCGTCCCCCACGGGATCTCGAGGACGTCCAGGCCCTCCAGGGCGAGGAGCCGCTGGGCGGTCGCACCCCAGCCCATCCCCAGGCCGAGGCCCAGCAGGGCGCCGAAGAGGGCGATCACCACGGACTCCATGCGGATCATGCGGCGCAGCTGCCGGCGGGAGAGGCCGATGGCGCGCAGCAGGCCGATCTCCCGGGTCCGCTCGACCACCGACAGGGCCAGCGTGTTCACCACGCCGAGGACCGCCACGATGATCGCCAGGGCCAGCAGGCCGTAGACCATGTTCAGGAGCTGGCCGACCTGGTCCTTCAGCTCCTCCTTGTAGTCGGTCTGGTCGCGGACCTGGTACTGCGGGTACGGGTCGAGCGCCTTCTTCAGAGCGGCGTACGCGGCGTCCTGCTTGCCGTCCTCCGCCTTGGCGAACATGATCACGTTCTGCGGGATGCGGTCCGCGGGCAGGTAGGTGCGCAGCGTGTCGATGCTCAGGTACCGGGCGCCCTGGTCGATGGCGGTGTCGTCGTCGGTGATGGCTGCGACCTTCAGCTTCGCCGTCTCACCGCCCTTGAAGGCGACGGTGATCGTGTCGCCGACGTGCACGCCGTGCTTCTTCGCGTAGTCGCTGCCGACCGACATGGCGTCCTTGCCGTAGGCGGCGGACAGGGTGCCCTGCGTCGTCGTACGGCGCAGGTCCTCGGCGTACGTCGGGTCGGCGGCCGTGACGCCGGAGTCGTCGGTCTTGCCGTCCGGCGAGGTCAGGGTGGCGTCGACGCTCTTGTAGTGGGTGACGTGGGAGAGGCCGGGCGTGTCCTCCATGGCCTTCTCGGCCTGCGGCACGATCGGCTGCTGCTGGCTCATCACGATGAAGTCCGCGCCGACCGACTTGTCGAGCTCGCTCGTCGCCGAGGCGACCATCGAGGAGCCGACCACCGACAGGCACGCCACCAGGGCGAGGCCGATCATCAGGGCGGCACCGGTGGCGCCGGTGCGGCGCGGGTTGCGCAGGGCGTTGCGCTCGGCCATGCGGCCCACGGGCCCGAACGCCCGCAGCAGCACCGCGCTGATCACCCGGACCACACCGCCCGCGAGGAGCGGGCCGATGACGACGAAGCCGATCAGGGACAGCACCACACCGCCGCCCAGCATCAGTGCGCCGTCGCTCGCCTTGTCGGCGGTGGCCGCCGCGTACAGGGCGGCCGCGCCCGCGCCGGTGAGGACCAGGCCGATCAGGCCCCGGACCCGGCCGGCCTTGCCGTCGGCCGGGGTGCCGGCGTCGCGCAGGGCGGCCATCGGGGAGACCTTCCCGGCGCGGCGGGCCGGCAGGTAGGCGGCCAGCACCGTCACCACGACACCGAGGATCAGGCCGACCACCGGGGTCGTCGTCTTCACCGTCAGGTCGTCGGTGGACAGGTTCATCCCGGCCATCGACATCAGCTTCATCAGGCCGACGGCGATGCCGACGCCCGCGCCGACGCCGAGGACGGAGCCGACGAAGCCGAGCAGCAGCGCCTCCACCAGCACCGACCGGTTGACCTGGCGGCGCGAGGAGCCGATGGCCCGCATCAGGCCGATCTCGCGGGTGCGCTGGGCGACCAGCATCGAGAAGGTGTTGATGATCAGGAAGATGCCCACCAGGAACGCGATCCCGGCGAAGCCGAGCATGGCGTACTTGATGATGTCCATGAACTCGCCGACGTCCTTGCGGTTCTCGTCGGCGTTCTCCTTGGCCGTCTGGATCTTGTACGAGCCGTCCAGGGCCTGGGCCACGTTCCGCTTGAGCTGGGTGTCGCTCACGCCGTCCGCGGCGGTGACGGAGACCTGGGTGAAGCGGCCGGTGGCGCCGAGCAGGGCGCGCTGGCTGGTCTCGGTGTCGAAGTAGACGACGGCCGCGCCCGGGTTGGTCACCTTCCAGGAGGCGATGCCGACGATCTTCGCGCGGATGTCGCCGGTGGCGGCGATGGTGCGCAGCTCGTCACCGAGCTTCAGGTCGTGCTTGTCGGCGGTGTCGGCGTCGACCATCACCTCGGTGGGTCCGCGCGGGGCGTGCCCGGAGGTGATCTCCATGGACCGCAGGTCGTTCTCGGTCCAGTTGCCGGCGAGGGTGGGCGCCCCGGTGGACGACCCCATGTTCTTGTTGTCGGCGTCCACGACGGTCACGTTCAGCGAACTGACCGCGCCCTCCGCCTTCTTGACGCCCTCGGCCGAGGCGACCTGCTCGACGACCGAGGCCGGCAGCGAGGCGGGCCGGCCCGTGCCGGCGCCGTCGTCCTCGTCCTCGGCGTCCTTGGGGCTGACGCTGACGTCGGAGGAGGTGACCGCGAAGAGCTTGTCGAAGGTGGTGTTCATCGTGTCGGTGAACACGAGCGTGCCGCACACGAACGCCACGGACAGCAGTACCGCCACCGCGGACAGCGCCATCCGGCCCTTGTGCGCGAAGAAGTTGCGCAGCGAGGTCTTCACGACGGTCATGACGTGCGCCCCCGGGCGTCGAAGTCCTTCATGCGGTCGAGGACGGCCTCGGCCGTCGGCCTGTACATCTCGTCGACGATGCGTCCGTCGGCGAGGTACAGCACCCGGTCCGCGTAGGAGGCGGCGACCGGGTCGTGGGTGACCATCACGATGGTCTGCCCCAGCTCGTCCACGGACGTGCGCAGGAAGCCGAGGACCTCGGCGCCGGCGCGGGAGTCCAGGTTGCCGGTGGGCTCGTCACCGAAGATGATCTCCGGCCGGGCGGCGAGGGCGCGGGCGACCGCGACGCGCTGCTGCTGGCCGCCGGAGAGCTGCGTGGGCCGGTGCTTGAGCCGGTCGGACAGGCCGACGGTGTCCACGACCCGCCCGAGCCACGCCTTGTCCGGCTTGCGGCCGGCGATGTCCATCGGCAGCGTGATGTTCTCCAGGGCGTTCAGCGTGGGCAGCAGGTTGAACGCCTGGAAGATGAACCCGATGCGGTCGCGCCGCAGTTGGGTGAGCTTCTTGTCCTTCAGACCGGTGATCTCGGTCTCGTCCAGGTAGATCTGCCCGCTGGTGACGGTGTCGAGCCCGGCGAGGCAGTGCATCAGGGTGGACTTGCCGGACCCCGAGGGACCCATGATCGCGGTGAACTGCCCGCGGGCGATGTCGACGTCCACGTGGTCCAGGGCGACGACGCGGGTCTCCCCCGACCCGTACGCCTTCACGACCTGCCGCGCCCGCGCGGCAACGGCCGTAGCCCCTCCAGTACCCCCATGCCTGGGAATGGTCACAGCCGAAGTCACGGTATGTCTCCTCAGTCGGTTCAGCAGGCGCTGCACGCCATCTCGTTACGGCGTTCAGTCTCGTGTCGGGAGGGGGTCCGGCGCGCTGGTGCCCGGCCCCGTCTTCTGCGGGGGAAAACCCCACCCCCACCGGTTCGGTCAGCCACCCCCCGGCGGCGTAAAGCCAGGTTAAGGACGCGGCCCCCGCCCTCTCGTCCTCCGCCGGTACCAACCCTCCCCGAGACCTGGTACGGAGGTACCCCTAGGGGCTCTCCCCCCTGGGGTGGAGGCCGCGTCAGGGTCGCTGCGCCCTTCGGCCCACTCAGCCTCCACCCTCCCGCCGCGTGAGGATCAAGCGGGAAGCCGTCCCGGCGGTTCGGGGACGGGTGTCAGGGACGGCGGACGGAGATCTCCGGGTACGCCGCTGAGGGACCGTCGAGCAGCGGTCGCGGCACGCCCTTGAGGTGCCGGTCGAAGAAGGCGGCGACGTACGCGCGCGTGAGGTGCTGTCCCCGCGCGTAGGGCAGCGCGGCGGTGTCGGGGATGCCGGCCAGTTCCCCGAGCAGCGGCACGTCGGTGAACGAGCCGTGGTCCGCCCCGGTGACGGTCAGCCATCGCTTCCAGCCGTCCAGGCCGGCCCAGGCGTCGTCCCAGGTCCGGTCCGCCGTACGGTCGGTGGCCCCGAACATCAGGAAGGGCCGCCCGTCGAGGCCGCCGGCGGGGACGGGGGCGAAGAAGGTGCCGTCCATGTTCACGCCGGCCCGCACCCGCGCGTCGGCGGCCATCGTGGCTGCGGCCGCGTCCCCGCCGATGGAGTGCCCGCCCATGCCGATCCGCCGGGCGTCGATCATGCGCGCGTGCCGCCACGCGGGGCGCGGCCCGGTGAGCCGGTCGAGCACGAAGGACACGTCCACGGCCCGGCTCTCGGCGACGGCCCGCATCCCGCCCTGCGGAGGCTCCTCGCACAGGACGCACGGCAGGGTCCGCCCGTCGGGCAGCGTGGTACCGGAGTTCTCGTACGGATGGTCGACCAGCGCGACGACGTACCCTCGGCTGGCCAGGTCCTCGGCGAGACCGGTGAGCGTGGAGCGCGGGAACGAGAAGCCGGGCGAGAGCACGACGAGCGGGAACCTGCCGGGCGCGGGCCGCGCCCCGGTGTGCGCCCAGGTCCGGACCCCGCTGATGACCTCCGGCGGGGCGGTCGCCTCGGGTGCCCGCAGCCGGATCAGGTACCGGGCCTCGTCGAGCGTCATGTACGGCGCCGTCGGCCCGCCCGTGCCCCGGCGCGCCGGGTAGGACAGGGACACCATCAATTGCCGTGGCCCGGCGGAGGGCACCCACGGGTCCGGGCGGCCGGTGTCCACGAGGTGGAGGGCGTCGCGTCCGACGGCGTACGGGCCCGTCGGACGCGGGAGTTGGGCCGGCGCGGAGCGCGCGGCGGACGCGGCCGGTGCGGCCGGGCCCGCGGCGGCGGCCGGCAGGGTCAGGGCAGGGCCGAGGAGGAGCGCGGCGGCCGCCACCGGCGGTAACAGGCGTGATCGGATCATGCGGTGGACGCTATGCCGGGCACCCCCGGCAGGGCGTCCCCACGGGGTCGTAGGCCGGGGGTGCCCCCTGGCACCACGGGCCGCCCCCGTGTCCTACCCGGGTCGTACACACCGGGGGCATCGGCAGGGCGGGAAGCGGCCCGCGAGGTCGAAGGGCGTGTCCTTGCGGGACGGCTGGTACGTCACCCTCGGTCCCCACGTCCGCCCGCCGTCCCGGGAGACACGCAGCGTGAGCGCGGGCCCGGGCACCTCCTCGAACGGGTCTTTCTCCTGCTCAGCCTGTTCCACGTCGCCACCTTTCACTTTCCGTGCCGTCTCCGACACAGAGTGACGTCACCGTGGGTACGCTCGGAAGGTGGCTCAGTGTGACAACGGAGTCCGCACGGAGGGGAGTCGCCGGGGTGGCCATCGAGGACAATCCGCGTTCGCGGGAGCAGTACGGGGCGGAGCTGAAACGGCGCCGGGAGGCGGCGGGGCTGACGCAGGAGGAGCTGAGCCAGCGGGCGGTGATGTCGCGGACGCATATCGCGCACATCGAGGGCGGCCGCCGCAGACCGGACACCGAGGACGCCCGGCGCCTCGACCAGGTGCTGAGTACGGACGGTTTCTTCGAGAACTTCCTGCCGGTCCTGGACGGTCGCAAGGTGGCGGAACACTTCAAAGGCGCCGCCGAGTTCGAGGGGCAGGCCACGGAGATCCGGCTGTACGCGCCGAAGTTGGTGCCCGGCATCCTTCAGACGCCCGCGTACGCACGCGAGGTGCTCAGTTCCGGCGCCACGCAGAGGAGCGACGAGCAACGTGACGCGTTGCTTGTCACACGGCTCCAACGCGGGCGCATCCTCGACGATCCCGGCACCCCGACCGTGTGGGCAGTGTTTGACGAGGCCGTGCTGCGACGGCCGATCGGAGGGCCCGCCATGATGGCGGAACAGCTCCGGCACGTCCTGTCGCTCGGAGAGACCCGGCGCATCCGTGTGCACGTCCTGCCCTTCTCGGCCGGATATCACGCGCTGCTTGAGGGCTTCGTCTCCCTGATGTGGTTCGAGGACCTTCCGCCTGTCGCCTACGTGGAAGGTCTGCGGAACGGCCGCGTCTGGGAACTGCCGTCCGTGGTCCGCGAATGCCAGGTGGCCTACGATCACGCGCTGGGCGACGCGTTGTCGCACCGGGCATCTCTGGCCCTCCTCAGGTCTGCCGCGGAGGATTACGAGCATGAAGCGCACCGAGCACCGCATCCCTGACGCCTCCGTCCTGACCTCGTGGCGCAAGTCGAGCCACAGCGGCGGGGACAGCGGCGACTGCCTCGAAGTCGCCGACACGGCACACCCCTCCGTCCCCGTCCGTGACAGCAAGCTCCCCACCGGACCAGCCCTCCTCTTCTCCGCGCCCGCCTGGACCGCCTTCGTCGGCGGCGTGTATCGCGGGCGTATCGAGAACGGCGTACGCCGACGCAACAGTGCGGCCTCTGTCATGGAGGCATGACCCGCAAGCTCTCCCTTCTCGGCACGGCCCTGCTCGGCGTGGCGGCCGTCCTGTTCCTTCTGCGGCGGCCGTTGATGATGTCCGCGCCGACCTGTATGGCCGGGCGGTGGCACGGCTGCCTCGACACGTTCAACGGCGTGGTGCTGATGACCCTGCTCACCGTGCCGTTGGCCGTCCTGGTCGCGGGGGCGCTCGTGTGGCGCCGGCGCGCTCGCGGGGTCCCGGCGGCGTGGCGGCTGTCGCTGGCCGAGGTCGGCATGGTGCACGGCACGGTGCCGTTCGTCTGGCTGGTCCTCATGCCCGGCGCGGCGGCGGGCCGGGGCCCCGGCCGGGTCAGCCTCGTCCCGCTGCGGGACCTGGCCACGATGGGCGCACTCGGGATCACCGGCAATCTGCTCGTCTTCGCGGCCCTCGGCTTCTTCGCCCCGATGCGGTACGCGGCCCTGGCGTCCGTGCCGCGCGTGCTGGCGCTGGGAGCCGGCTGCTCGGTCGTGGTCGAGACGGCGCAGTACGTGCTGCGCCTGGACCGCGTGTCGTCGGTGGACGACGTCCTGGTGAACGCGGCCGGTGCCGCGCTCGCCGGGCTGGCGTCGCGCCGCTGGTGGCGGGTCGCGGCGCGGCCGTCGTCGCATACGCCGGCGGTACGCACCGCTGCCTAGGCTGCGGACATGCGCGTACTGATCGTGGAGGACGAGCCGTATCTGGCCGAGGCGGTCCGGGACGGCCTGCGGCTGGAGGCGATCGCGGCCGACATCGCCGGGGACGGCGACACGGCCCTGGAGCTGCTGAGCGTCCACTCCTACGACATCGCCGTCCTCGACCGTGACATCCCCGGCCCGTCCGGCGACGAGGTCGCCCGGCACATCGTGGCGTCCGGCAGCGGCATCCCGATCCTCATGCTGACCGCCGCCGACCGGATCGACGACAAGGCGTCCGGGTTCGAGCTGGGCGCGGACGACTACCTCACCAAGCCGTTCGACCTGCGGGAACTCGTCCTGCGGCTGCGGGCGCTGGACCGCAGGCGCGCGCACGCCCGGCCTCCGGTGCGGGAGATCGCGGGCCTGCGCCTGGACCCGTTCCGCCGGGAGGTGTTCCGGGACGGACGCCATGTGGCGCTGACCCGGAAGCAGTTCGCGGTGCTGGAGGTTCTGGTGTCCGCCGAGGGCGGGGTCGTGAGCGCGGAGGAGCTGCTGGAGCGGGCCTGGGACGAGAACGCCGACCCGTTCACCAACGCGGTCCGCATCACCGTGTCCGCCCTGCGCAAACGGCTGGGCGAGCCCTGGGTCATCGCGACGGTCCCCGGGGTCGGCTACCGCATCGACACCGGAGGCGACACCCGTGCCTAGGCGCCCCGGTCCGAGCACCCGGCTCAAACTCACCCTCAGTTATGCCGGCGTCGTCCTCGTCACCGGGGCGGTCCTGCTGGCGGTGGTGTGGGTGTTCCTGCTGCGGTACGTGCCGGACAACTCGCAGGGTCTGCTGGGGATCTCACCCAACCGGTATCTGCTGTCGCGGATCTTCGGGCGCGCGGCGGCCGTGACGATGGGGGTGCTGCTGGTGGCCGGCCTCGGCGGCGGGTGGGTCCTCGCCGGGCGGATGCTGGCACCGCTCACCCGGATCACCGCCGCCGCGCGGACGGCCGGGAGCGGATCGCTGTCGCACCGCATCCGCATGGAGGGCCGTCAGGACGAGTTCCGTGAACTGGCGGACGCCTTCGACGGCATGCTGGAGCGGCTGGAGTCGCACGTGGCCGAGCAGCAGCGGTTCGCCGCGAACGCCTCGCACGAACTGCGCACCCCGCTGGCCATCTCGCAGGCCCTGCTCGACGTCGCCCGCCGGGACCCGGACGGCGACCACGACGAGGTGTTCGCCCGCCTCCAGGCCGTCAACGCCCGTGCGATCGACCTGACGGAGGCGCTGCTGCTGCTCGGCCGCAGCGACCGGGGCAACTTCGCCCGGGAGACCGTCGACCTGTCCCTGCTCGCCGAGGAGGCCGCCGAGGTGCTGCTCCCCCGGGCCGAGGAACGCGGCATCACGCTGGACGTCTCCGGCGGGGCGGCCCCGGTCGGCGGCTCGGCGGAGCTGCTGCTGCGGATGGTGACGAACCTCGTCCAGAACGCCGTCGTCCACAACCTCCCCGCGGGCGGCACCGTCACCGTGCGGACGGGGACACGGGGGGACCTGGGCGAGCTGCGGGTGGAGAACACCGGCCCGCCGGTGCCGCCCGGCCTCGTGCCGACACTGACCGAGCCGTTCCGGCGCGGCACGGAACGCGTCCGCACCGACGAGCACGCGGGCGCGGGCCTCGGTCTGGCCATCGTGCACAGCGTCGTCCGCGCCCACGGCGGGAGCCTCGATCTCGTGCCCCGGCCGGGCGGCGGCCTGCTGGTCACGGTGCTGCTGCCGGCCGCGTGGCCGGACAGCGGGCCGCCAGGCAGCGCAAAAGTCTGAGTTAACGGCGGTAACACCGCAGGTCAGACACGGCTTGATAGCGATCCCATATACCGACCGATCAGTTTGTCGAAACCCTCGCGCTCACCCGTACTCCGAAGTAACGTGCGTGGCTCGCCCGCCCCCCACCTCCCTGCGGTCCGCCGCACCGGACCCGAGCCACGCAAGGAGTACCGGGATGTCCTCCCCGTATGAGCCGTACCCACCCCACGGGTCGCACCCGCCGCCACCGTCCCACGCCACCTACCCGTGGCAGGCGGCCTTCCCGCCCGACCCTCCCGAGCCGCCGCGTCACCGCACCCCCGACCACCCGCCGCTCGGGAACCACAGCGACCTGCGGGTCCTGCGCACCGCCTACCGCCTCCAGCGCCGGGTGGCGACCCTCACCGCCCTCGGGTACTTCCTGCTGTTCCTGATCCTGTCCGCCTTCGCCCCCGGCTTCATGGGCGACGAGGTCGCCGCCGGCCTGCCCGCCGGGCTGCTCCTCGCGCTGCTCCAACTGCCGGTCACCTGGCTGGCGATCGCCCTGTACGAGTACACCGCCCGCCGCTACCTCGACCCGATCGCCGACCGTATCCGCCGGCAGGCCGAGATCGACGCCAAGCGGGACGCCGCCGGGCAGAGGGGAGCCGGACGATGACCGACTTCGGCGGAGACACCCAGGCGATGTCCCTGGTCGCGTTCTGCGCGGTCGCCACCATCACGCTGCTGCTGTGCGTGATGACCGGCCCCGACGGGGACGACCTCGACGAGTTCTACACCGGCTACAGCTCCCTGTCGCCGCTGCGCAACGGCCTCGCGATCGGCGGCGACTACATCAGCGCCGCCACGGTCCTCGGCACCACCGGCGTGGTCGCGCTGTGCGGCTACGACGGCATCGTGCTCGCCCTGAGCACGGCCCTGTCCCTGATGCTGCTGATGTTCCTGCTGGCCGAACCGCTGCGCAACGCGGGCCGGTTCACCATGGGCGACGCCCTCGCCCGCCGGATGCCCGGCCGCGCCGTGCGGATCGCCGCGTGCGCGGTGACCCTGGCCGCGCTGCTGCCGCTGATGCTGGTGCAGCTCGCCGGGACCGGCCAGCTGCTGGCGTTCATCCTGGGCTTCTCCAGCGACTCCATGAAGACCGGCTGCATCATCGGCCTGGGCGTGCTGATGATCAGCTACGCGGCGATCGGCGGCATGAAGGGCACCGCCCTCATCCAGATCCTCAAGCTCGTCATGCTGCTCGGCTCGGGCTCCGTCGTGGCCCTGCTCATCCTGCACCGCTTCGACTGGGACCCGGGCGCGCTGTTCGACGCGGCCGCCGCGCAGAGCGGCGTCGGCTCGTCGTTCCTCAACTCCGGGCTGCAGTTCGCGGGCAGCCCGTACCCGCGGATCGACATGATCACCGCGCAGCTCGCCGTCGTCCTCGGCGGTGGCGTCCTGCCGCACATCACCATGCGCATGTACACCGCGACCGGGGCCCGCCAGGTCCGGCGGTCGATGTCCTGGGCGGTGTCCAGCGTCGCCCTGTTCGTGCTGGTGATCACCGTCGTCGGGTTCGGCGCGACCGCGCTGATCGGCCGCGAGGTCATCGCCGGGGCCGACCCGCAGGGCAACACCGCCTTCCTGCTGGGCTCCCGGGCCGCCTTCGGCGCCGACATCTCCTACGCCGAGACCCTGCTGTTCACGACGGTCACCACGGCGATCTTCCTGACGGTGCTCGCCTCGGTGGCCGGCATGATCCTCGCCTGCGCCAACTCCCTGGCGCACGACGTGTTCGCCGTACGGTCCCGGGGGCTGACCACCCGCCGGGAGATGACCGTGGCCCGGATGTCGGCCCTGGCCGTCGGCGCCCCGGCGATCCTGCTGGCGACGCTGGTCCAGCACCGCAGCCTGCAGCCCCTGGTGACGCTGTCGTTCACCCTGGGCGCCTCCGCCATCGCGCCCGCGCTCGTCTACAGCCTCTTCTGGCGCCGGTACACCCGCACCGGACTGCTGTGGACCCTGCTCGGCGGCACCGCCGTCGTCCTGCTGCTGATGCCGGGCACCAACCTGGTCTCCGGCTCGCCCGTCGCGGCGTTCCCCGAGTCCGACTTCAACTGGTTCCCGTTCACCACACCGGGGCTGGTGTCGATCCCCGCCGGGTTCCTCCTCGGCTACCTCGGGACGGTCCTCCCGGGCCGCGGCGACTCCGACGACCAGCGACGGCAGTACGAGGCCGTCGAAGGGTGGATCCTCGCCGGAGCCGTCCGCCGGGACAACTGAGCGCGCACGGCCGAGGGCCCGCCACCGGTACGCCGGCGGCGGGCCCTCACTCCAGCGCCGCCTGCCCGGTCAGCGCCGTCAGGCTGTTGCGCATCTGCCCGATGTGGGCGCGCACCTCGTCCCAGGCGTCGCTGTGCTCACGCAGCACCCGCTCCGTCTCCAGGGCGATCTCCTCGGCCCGCTTGCGGGCCGCCGCGACCAGGTCCTCGGCGTGGGAACGCGCCTCCTCCTGGAGCCTGCGCGCCGACGCCTCCGCGTCCGCGAACACCTCCGTCGCCTCGGCCAGCGACGCCTCCGCGCGCGCCTGCCGCTCCCGCTCCGCCGCCTCCTGCGCCGCCAGCCGCTCCTCGGCCTCCCGCTCGGCGCGGACCCACACCGTGTCGTGCCGCTCCGCCTGCTCGGCGAGCTTGCCCACCGTGCGCTGCCGCGCCTCCCGCAACGCGCCCAGCGCGCCCTTGCGTTCCTGGCGCACCTCACGGCGGGCCGTCACCCGGATCTCGTCCGCCTCGGTCCGGGCCGCCAGCAGCCGCTCCTCCGCGAACGTCTCCGCCTCGGTCGTCACGGCCTCGGCGTGCGTCCGCGCGGACTCCCGCACCTCGTCCGCCCACGACTGCGCCTCGTCCATCAGGCGCCGCGCCTCCCGCCGCGCCTCCCCCCGCACGGCGGCGGCCTCCTGCTCGACCAGCTCGAAGATCCGCCGCGCCCGGTCGCCGAGCGTCTCGTACGTCTGCGGGCCGAGCCGGGCCACCTCCTCCTTCAGCCGCTCCGCCTCCGCCTCCATCTCCCGGGCGAGCACGGTGAGCCGGGCGGCCCGCTCCCAGGCGGCGTCACGGTCGCGGGAGAGGGCGTCGACGAACGCGTCGACCTGGTCGGGACGGTAGCCGCGCCCTCGTACGACCACGAAGTCGTACAGCGGGACCGGTGCACCACTCATCTCGGTACCCCTCTCCACCGAACGGACAGGAAAATGATGATTTAGCGCACATCTTGAAGTATCAGGCGTAAGTGGTCATAACGCGACACTCCGCGTACGGGAGCGGGCGGCGGGCGCGGAGGCGGGCGAACAGCGCACGCGAAAGGGGCCGATCCCGGTCTCACCACCGGGATCGGCCCCTCGTCGCACCCGGCCGCCCTCAGCGGCAGCCGGGTGACATCACGTCACACACCCCACAACCGGGCGAACGCCCGTGCGAGGTCAGAGCAGTCCGTCCCACATCTGTTCCAGCAGGACCGACCACCAGCTCTCCGGCGAACCCAGCGCCGCCGGGTCCAGCGCGGCCAGCTGCGCCTGGAAGTCGACGGTCCAGCGGCCCGCCTGCTCCTGGTTCAGACCGAACCGCAGCCGCCACATCCGGCCCAGCAGCGCCAGGCACCGCTGGAACTCGGGCAGCCCCGTGTTCACGAACTGCGGTGGCACGGGCACACCGCCCGGACCGGCCTCCACCGGCACCGCCACGATGTGCGCCGTCCCGTACTGCACACACAGCGCCTTGCCGAAGTCGCTGCCCATCACCAGGTACGACCCCGCGTCCGACGCCGGCTGCACCCCGCGCTCCTGCGCCAGCTCCGCCAGCGTCGGCACCGGCCGCCCCGGCTGGGCCTGCGCCCAGAAGAACGGGCCCATGTCCAGCGGCAGACCGCCCACGACCAGGCTGTGCGCCACGATCGGCGGCACACCCTGCCGGGACACCGCGGCCTGCTCGAACCGGAAGATCCCCGGCCCGAACGCGCCCGCGAGTTCCTGCGCCACCCCCTCCGGGGGGATCGGCGGCGCCGGCTGCACCTGCGGCAGCGGGGCCCGCACCGGCGCCGGCCGCGCCGGGCCGTCCGCCACCTGGTGCAACTCGCCCTGGTGCGCCAGCAGCTGACCCATGCCCTGCTGACGGCTCGCGTGGTCCGTGCCGTACGGCGCGATCGACGTGATCCGCGCCTGCGGCCACTGCTCCCGGATCATCCGCGCGCAGTAGGCGCCCGGCAGCTCGCACGACTCCAGCTCGGTGTGCAGCTCCAGCACCTGGTCCGGCGGCACGTTCATGGCGCGCAGCTCGTGGAAGATCTGCCACTCCGGGTGCGGTGTACCCGGCGCCGAACGCCGGATCAGCTGCTGCTCGGAGCCGTCCTGGGCGCGGTACCGCAGGACGGCCTGGTAGCCGGGTCCGACGGTCGGCTGCCCCACCGGCTGCTGCGGATAGCCGTACGCCGGCGGCTGCCCCGGGGCCGGCGCCATGGCACCGGGGGGCATGGGCGGCTGAGGGGCACCCGGCGGCACACCGGGTCCGGGAGGACCGACCGGTCCGGAAGGTCCGGGAGGACCGACCGGCCCCGTGGGTCCAAGAGGCCCGGCGGGCCCGGGGTGTCCTGGGTGCCCGGGGTGTCCGGGCGGCGCGGGCGGGGTGCCGGGGGCACCCGGGGCGGGCGGCGGCGGAGGCACACCGGGACCCGCGACGGGCGGGGCGGACAGCACGGTCTCCGCGTGGTGCACGGCACCGGCACCCGGGTCACCGCCCGGGACACCGGGAGCGCCGGGGGGCTTCGGGGCGCCGGGCATGCCGGGGGCGCCCGGGGCAGCGGGCGGCGCCGGGGGACCGGACGGCTGCGGGGCACCCGGGGCACCGGGCGGCGCCGGGGGCTGCGGCGGGCCGCCGGCCTGGCCTGGAGCGGCCAGCACGGTCGCGGCATGGTGCACCCCGCCCGGGGGCGTACCGGGAGCGCCCGGAGCACCGGGCGGCGCCGGCACACCCGGGGCGCCGGGCGCGCCGGGAGGACTGGGCACACCGGGGGCGCCGGGCGCACCCGGCGGCGGCGGAACGCCCGGCCCGGACGCGCCCTCCGGCCCACCGGGACCGAGCGATGACACCATCTGCGTCGGCACGTACCCGCCGGCCGGCGCGCCCGGAGCGCCCGGCGGCGGAGGCGGCGCCGAGGCACCCGGCCCGCGCGGCGGCGCCTTGCTCGTCGCCGCGTCCGCGATGTCGCCCGGCGCCTGCGGATAGCCGTACGCCGGAGGAGCGGGCGGAGGCGGCGGAGCGCCCGCGCCCTGCGGATACCCGTACGACGGGGCGTCCGACGCGTCCGGGCCGTCCACCGCCGGCTCGACCGCGGTGCGCGGCAGCCCGCTGCCCCCCGCGATCAGCGCCGTCGCGGCGTCCGGCGGGGTCGCCGTGTCGTCCCCGCTCAGCGGCGGCGCGAACACCGTCTCCGGCAGCGGCACCGAACGGTCCTCGCCCGGGTCGGCGTTGGTGTCCGTACCGGCCCACGGAGTCGCCCCCTCGGGCACCGCGTCGCGCGGCTCGTCCGCCACCGGCCCGGGGGACGCGGGCTCGGGCTCCGGGGACGGCGGCACCGCGTCGCGCGGCTCCTCGTCCGCCGGCTGCCGGCGGTCCGGCACCCCCATCCGGTCCGCCGCCTCCTGCAACCACTCCGGCGGCGTCAGCAGGAACGACGTCTGGTTCAGATCCACCCGCGCCGCGGGCGCCGGCGCGGGCTCGGCGACCGCGTCGTCACGGCCGTACTCCTCCTCGTAACGGCGGATCACCTCACCCACCGGCAGCGACGGCCACAACGTGGCCTCCCCGCTGTCCCGGGCGATCACCAGCCGCTGCGCACCACCGTCGGAGCGCGGACCGTCCGCACGGTCCTCGCCCCAGACCACGAAGCCCAGCCCGAACTCCCGCACCCGCACCTCACGATGCTGGTACGACGGCACATCGCCGTTGATCCACTCCTCGGCGCGCTCCTGCGCCTGCGCGAACGTCACCATCGCGAAGCTCACTCCCCCGCAGCCGCGGCCTCGACAGGCACCGCACGCGCGAACCCACCGTCCACCATCAGATTCGCCACCGTCTCCAACTCCGGCGGAGAACCCGCCAGCCGGGACAGGAACACGTCGAAGTCGTCACCGCACGGCAGCAGCAACCGCTCCACCCGCTCGGCCACCGACCACGACGGATCCACGTCCCGCGCGTCGTCGTACGCCGAGAACCACACCGAGCCCAGCCGCTCGCCCTTCACCTTCACGGCCAGCAGCCCGCCCTGCACGAACCCCACACACAGGTAGTCCTTGGTGAGATGGTCCCGCAGGCACTTGTTCGCGTAGACCAGGTCGTTGACCGCCGCCTCGTCCCGCACCGTGAAGAACGGCTGGTCGATCAGCAGCCCCAACTCCGCGTCCAGCGCCGTCCCCACCGGGGCACACCCGCCCGCCGCCTTCAGGAACGACCGGTACGCACCCGGCAGCCGGTACCCGAGGTCCTCCTCGACGCCCTGCGCCTGCGCCTCCGTCACCGCCACACCCGACTTCGGCAGCCGGAAGTGCGCCGGACGCGTCTCCTGCAACGGCCGCGTCCCGCGCTTCACCTGGTCCACGCCCGACGTCGCGATACCACCGTGATGCCGCAGCAGCGCCTTCACCTCGACCGGAACCAGCTCCAGCCGCCGCGACCCCACCACGTGATGCCACGTCCAGCCGTGCGGCGTCGCCACCGCCGGCACCGTGTCCCACAGCTCGTGCCCCGACGCCGCCAGCGCCGCGTTCGCCGACACGTAGTCCGTCAGCCGCAACTCGTCGACGCCGAAACCCTCCGGCGGCTCCGCGATCTCCGCCGCCGCCCGCGCGTACGGCGAGAAGTCCGGATAACCCCGCTCGTCCACCCGCACCCCTCTGGGGTGCCGGGCCGCCCGCACCGGATCCGGAAAGTGCACGACCTGCCCGGCGTAGGCCGCGTTCGGCGGCGCGGCGTGTCCCCCGGCCTGGCGGCCGGGAGGATCCCCCAGCCCGAGCCGACCTGTCGTCATGGCGGTAGCCCCCTGCGGCGTTCTGATCCGGCCCGCCATGACCACACACGGTCACAACGCCCCGAATCGACTGACTCGTCTGCGTCCACGCGTCACCGCATGGAAAGCGGTGGCGACAGCCTATGCGGTACGGCGACCACGGTCACCGGCACAGGTGACGCCCCCCTTCACCACCGTGACAAGGCGTCACCCCACCGTGACAGCCCGCCCCGACACGGGCGTGTCGCATCGCCCCAGCTTCCGCACCCGCCACGGCATTTGGCACTCTGTGACGTCCGAGAGCATGCACGGGGGATGCTCAGGAGGGGATGATGACGATGAACGCGACACAGACCGACCCGCACTCAGGCAGGTCCGGCGACCCCCGCGTCGGCTGGAGCGCCGACGGCACCCCGCACACACCCGCCCTCCTCCACCGCCGCGACGGCATACTCCCCACCGTCGCCGCCGCCCTCTCCGTCCGCGGCGCCACCCTCACCGGCACCGCCGCCCGCGGCGACCATCCCCCCGCCCTGCACCACCTCGTCCAGGACTTCCTCGACACCCTCACCAGCAACGAACGCGACCGCTTCACCGGGCGCTGCGCCGAGACGATCCTCATCTCCCGGCACATCACGGCCGCCGACACCGCCCGCAGCAAACGTGCCGCCCGCAAACCCATGACCAACGGCGAAGCCCGCAAAGCGCTCAAGCAGGCGAAACTCACCACCCGCCGCATCCGCGAGGACGGCGACCCCCTGCACGGCAGCTTCGTCACCCCCTGCCGCGCCTGCACCGCCCTCAGCGCCCACTTCGGCGTGCGCATCGTCGACCCCACCCCGCCCGCCGACTGAGCCGCCCACCCGCACCACCGCACTCCGCCGCGCGCGCCCGGACCCCGACCCCCCACCCGGCCCCGGCACACTCGACGAACGAAGAGCCGATGCACACCGACCGCACCTCGACCACCCGCTTCCCCGTACCCGTCGACGCCGCCCTGCGTGCCGCGGGCTGGCAGCCCGGACGCTGGGACATCAAGCAAGCCGAGATCTGGGCCGACACCCTGCGCGACCACACCTCGCCCGCGGGCCACCGGCACACCGTCTTCCCCGCCGCCGTCGAAGCCTGGGCCGAGTTCGGCGGCCTGCACATCACCCCCGGCGGACCCGGACGCCAGATCGCCCCCGCCGCCCTGCACCTCGACCCCCTGCACGGCCTCCACATGGCCCGCACCCTCGGCGACCTCGGCCGCGCCCTCGACACCGACGTCAGCCCCCTCGGCGCCGAGACCGACACCGACTCCCTGCTCGCCATCGACACCGAAGGCCGCGTCTACGCCCTCGACCACACCGGCGACTGGTACCTCGGCGCCGACATCGACCAGGCCCTCGCCGGCCTCGTCACCGGCCTCGAACCCGCCCGCCTCGTCGCCCCCTGACCCCGGCCGGCGACCCGACCACGCCGGTGACCCGGACCGGGCCGGTGAGCGGGGCAGGCCGGTGACCGGGTCAGGCCGCCGGGATCACCGCCGACACCCGGAAACCGCCCGCGTCCGTCGGCCCCGACACGAACACCCCGCCCAGCGCCGACACCCGCTCCTTCATCCCCACCAGACCATTGCCCCCCGACGGCAGCCGCGCCGACGACGCCGACCCCGCCTCCGGCGGCGGCTCGTTCTCCACCTGCATCGCGATCTCCGACACCCGGTGCGCCAGCCGCACATACGTCTTGGCGCCCGCCGCGTGCTTGTGGACGTTCGTCAGCGCCTCCTGCACCACCCGGTACGCCGTCTGCTCCACCTCCGGCGCGTAGGCCCGCGACTCCCCCTCCACCGACAGATCCACGACCATCCCGGCCGCCGCCGACTGCCCCACCAGCTCGTCCAGCTCCGACAGCCACGGCCCCTCGGCGGCCGGCTCCTCCGCCCGCTCCCGGTCCGCGGCCGCCGCCGCGGCCACCCCGACCGCCGCCAACGGCGTGACCGCACCTCGCGGCGCGTTCGCCGACGCCACACCGCTGCGCAGCACCCCGAGCATCTCCCGCAGCTCCGTCAGCGCCTGCCGGCCCATGTCCCCCACCAGCGCGGCATTGCGCACCGCCTTCTCCGGGTCCTTCCGCGCCACCGCCTGCAACGCCGCCGCGTGCACCACCATCAGGCTCACCCGGTGCGCGACGACGTCATGCATCTCCCGCGCGATCCGGGTCCGCTCCTCGTTGCGTGCCCACTCGGCCCGCTCCTCCGCCCGCTCCGCGAGCAGCTGAAGCTCCCGCTCCAGACTGTCCGCCCGCTCCCGCAGGCTCTCCATCAGCCGGCGCCGGGCCCCCACGTACAGCCCCAGCAGCAGCGACGGCGCCGTCAGCCCGATCGCCGTCGTCACCGAGGCGAACGGCACCACCCAGTCGCCGACCGTCAGACTCCCCCGCGCCACGTCCTGGCGCACCCACACGAACGTCACGATCAGCGTGCCGACGAACGACATCCCCGCGAGCGACGCGATGATCCGGCGCGGCAACTCCGAGGCGGCCAGCGTGTACAGGCCGACGATGCTCAGCAGGAAACCCATCTGCGCCGGCAGCACCGCGATCGACACCAGCACCACGGCGATCGGCCACCGCCGCCGCAGCAGCAGCACCGAGCCCGCCAGCGCCCCGAACACCACCCCGACCGGCACCGGCAGCCCCGCGTCCCGCGCGAACCCGACGCCCTCGAACGCGCACTCCACCGCGGACGCGACGGCCAGCGTCCCATCCAGCACGGCACCACGCGCCCTGCTCCACCACCACGGCCCGCCCCCCGGCGGCGACTCCCCGCCGTACTCTTCCCCCGTCCTGGTCATGCCTCCAGCCTACGGGCGCACCCCCACCCATTTCCGTCGACTTTCACGGACCGTCCACGATCACACCGCGTAGCCACCCGTGACCGGAAGGCCCCACATTCCCACGAACTGCTGAACCATCCCCTCGGCCCCCCGGAACCCGGCGTTCCCACCTGACGCTATGCCCATGGCACATGCAGCAGGCAAGTACGCGGATTTCGAGGGCCTTCGAAAGCAGGCGGTGGCGCTCCGCCGGGCCGGTCTCAGCCGCCGCCAGATCCGGGACCGGCTCCACGTCGACAACAACGACATCCTCAACCGCCTCCTCCAGGGCGAACCGCCCCCGGAGTGGACCAGGCGGCCGAACGCCAAGGACGACCTCCGGGACCGCGCCCGCGAGCTACGGCTCCAGGGCTGGACCTACGACCGGATCCAACTCGAGCTGGGCTGCTCGAAAAGCTCGATCTCCCTCTGGGTACGGGATCTGCCGCAGCCTGAGCGCCGCGATCCGACGGAGCAGGCGAGGCTCGCGGCCCGGAAGAGGTGGGAGCACGAACTGGCGATCCGTGACGAGGAGCGGCGGCGGACCAAAGCCGCCGCCGCGGCACAGATCGGCGAGATGTCCGACCGCGACCTGTTCATGGCAGGTGTCGCCCTCTACTGGGCGGAAGGCAGCAAGGACAAGCCCTACGCCCGCCGGGAGAACGTCCTCTTCGTCAACAGCGACCCCGGTGTGATCCAGCTCTACCTGGCATGGCTCGGCCTGCTCGGCGTAGCGCGCGACCGCTTGTCCTACCGCGTCATGATCCACTTGACCGCGGACGTGGAGGGGGCGAAGCGGTATTGGGCCGGCTTGGTGGGTGTCGACGCGTCGATGTTCCAGAAGACGACGATCAAGAAGCACAACCCCAAGACGGTGCGCAAGAACGTCGGTGACGACTACCGCGGATGCCTCGTGATCCGCGTATCTAAGGGAGCCGACCTGTACCGCAGGATCGAGGGCTGGTGGAAGGGAATGGTGGATCAGACGTCGGCGCGTCTCAGGTAAGGTCGGACGCAGCCATCCGCCATGGGGTAACTGGTAGCCCGCGGGCCTTTGAAGCCCTGTAGTGCTGGTTCGAATCCAGCTGGCGGAGCTGCGCGGTTCGGGCCCTGACCTTCACGTCGGGGCCCGCTCTCATGTCCGCCGTGAAACGCCCCGGTATCCTGCGGATGTCACCCCTCCCCCATCACAGCCGAAGGGCATCCCGTGAGCGCCATTCGCCCGGCAGCCGTCGTCGTTCTCGCAGCGGGTGAGGGCACCCGTATGAAGTCGGCCACACCCAAGGTCCTCCACGAGCTCTGCGGACGCAGCCTCGTGGGGCATGTCCTGGCCGCGTCCCGCGAGTTGGACCCCGAGCGTCTCGTCGTCGTGGTCGGCCACGCGCGCGAGAAGGTCACCGCGCATCTCGCCGAGATCGACCCCGACGTGCGCACGGCCGTGCAGGCCGAGCAGAACGGCACGGGGCACGCGGTGCGGATGGCCCTGGAGGAGCTGGGCGGCCCGGTGGACGGCACGGTCGTGGTCGTCTGCGGCGACACGCCGTTGCTGACGGGCGCGACGCTGTCGGCGCTGGCGGCGACCCACGCGGCGGACGGCAACGCGGTGACCGTGCTGACGGCGGAGGTGCCGGACGCGACGGGCTACGGCCGGATCGTGCGGGACGGCGCCTCGGGCGCGGTGACGGCGATCGTGGAGCACAAGGACGCGTCGGAGTCGCAGCGGGCGATCCGGGAGATCAACTCCGGGGTGTTCGCGTTCGACGGGCAGCTGCTGGCGGACGCGCTGGGCAAGGTGCGCACCGACAACAGCCAGGGCGAGGAGTACCTGACGGACGTCCTGGGCATCCTGCGGGAGGCCGGGCACCGCGTGGGTGCCTCGGTGGCGGCGGATCACCGTGAGATCGCGGGGATCAACAACCGCGTGCAGCTGGCGGAGGCGCGCCGGATCCTGAACGACCGGCTGCTGACGGCGGCGATGCTGTCGGGGGTGACGGTGGTGGACCCGGCGTCGACGTGGATCGACGTGTCGGTGACGTTCGAGCAGGACGCGGTGGTGCTGCCGGGTACGCAGCTGCTGGGTGCGACGCATCTGGGCGAGGGCGCCGAGGTCGGGCCGAACTCCCGGCTGCGGGACACGCGTGTGGGCGCGGGGGCCCGGGTGGACAACACGGTGGCGGACGGTGCCGTGGTGGGCGCGGACGCGTCGGTCGGGCCGTTCGCGTATTTGCGTCCGGGTACCCGTCTGGGCGCCAAGGGCAAGATCGGTACGTACGTGGAGACGAAGAACGCGTCGATCGGCGAGGGGACGAAGGTTCCGCATCTGTCGTACGTGGGGGACGCGACGATCGGCGAGTACACGAACATCGGTGCGGCGAGCGTGTTCGTGAACTACGACGGTCAGGACAAGCACCACACGACGGTGGGGTCGCATTGCCGTACGGGTTCGGACAACATGTTTGTGGCTCCTGTCACGATCGGGGATGGTGCGTACACCGCCGCGGGGTCCGTGATCACGAAGGACGTGCCGCCCGGTTCGCTGGCCGTGGCCCGTGGCCAGCAACGGAATATCGAGGGTTGGGTGGCGCGTAAGCGTCCGGGGAGCGCTGCGGCGCGGGCGGCGGAGGAGGCGTCCCGGCAGGGCGGCAGCGAAGGCTGACCGGAAACGGGTGCGTCGGACACGGCGTACCGTGATAGGTGCACACCCAGCTGAGACACCTCTGAGGAGACAGTGCTGTGACCGGGATCAAGACGACCGGCGAGAAGAAGATGATGTTCTTCTCCGGCCGCGCCCACCCCGAGCTTGCCGAGGAGGTCGCCCAGCAGTTGGGTGTCGGGGTCGTCCCGACGAAGGCCTTCGACTTCGCGAACGGCGAGATCTATGTGCGGTATCAGGAGTCGGCGCGCGGCGCGGACTGTTTCCTGATCCAGAGCCACACGGCGCCGATCAACAAGTGGATCATGGAGCAGTTGATCATGATCGACGCGTTGAAGCGTGCGTCGGCCCGCTCGATCACCGTGATCGTGCCGTTCTACGGCTACGCCCGTCAGGACAAGAAGCACCGCGGCCGTGAGCCGATCTCGGCGCGTCTGATCGCGGACCTGATGAAGACGGCCGGCGCGGACCGCATCCTGACCGTGGATCTGCACACGGACCAGATCCAGGGCTTCTTCGACGGCCCGGTGGACCATCTGTTCGCGCTGCCGCTGCTGGCGGACTACGTGGGCCGGAAGGTCGACAAGGACAAGCTGACGGTCGTCTCGCCGGACGCGGGCCGGGTGCGGGTCGCGGACCGCTGGTGCGACCGGCTGGGCGCGCCTCTGGCGATCGTGCACAAGCGGCGCGACAAGGACGTGGCGAACCAGGTGACCGTCCACGAGGTCGTGGGTGAGGTCAAGGGCCGCGTGTGCGTCCTGGTCGACGACATGATCGACACGGGTGGCACGATCTGCGCCGCGGCGGACGCTCTGTTCGCGCACGGCGCGGAGGACGTCATCGTCACCGCGACGCACGGTGTGCTGTCGGGTCCGGCGGCGGACCGTCTGAAGAACTCGCGGGTGAGCGAGTTCGTGTTCACGAACACGCTGCCGACTCCGGGTGAGCTGGCGGCGGATCTGGACAAGCTGACGGTGCTGTCGATCGCGCCGACGATCGCGAGTGCGGCGCGTGAGGTGTTCGAGGACGGTTCGGTGACGAGCCTGTTCGACGAGCAGTAGAGATCGTTTTGGGAACGGCCTCCGGGTCCGAGTAGACTGCTGCAGTTGCTCGGCGAGGGAGGCCGTTTCCCGTTGCGGGATCGGTGGTCCGTTATCGACGCGCTCTTCGTAGCAGGCCGTTCGTGGCCGGGTGACCCCGTCCGTTCTACTTCTACGAGGAGTGATCGCCATGTCCGAGGTGAAGATCGCCGCCGAGACCCGTACCGAGTTCGGTAAGGGTGCCGCCCGCCGTATCCGTCGTGACAACAAGGTCCCGGGTGTGCTGTACGGGCACGGCTCCGACCCGCTGCACCTGACCCTTCCGGGCCACGAGCTGCTGCTCGCCCTGCGTACGCCGAACGTCCTGATCGCGCTGGACATCGACGGCAAGTCCAACGAGCTGGCCATCCCGAAGGCCGTGCAGCGCGACCCGCTGAAGGGCTTCCTGGAGCACGTGGACCTGCAGCTGGTGAAGCGCGGCGAGACCGTCACGGTCGAGATCCCCGTGCACACCGAGGGCGAGCTGGCCCCGGGCGGCAACCTGCTCGAGCACGTGCTGAACGCCCTTCCGGTCGAGGCCGAGGCCACGCACATCCCGGAGTCCGTGACCGTGTCGGTCGAGGGCCTGGAGGCCGGCGCCTCGGTCCTGGCGAAGGACATCGCGCTGCCCAAGGGCACCAAGCTGGCCGTCGAGGACGACGCGGTCGTGCTGCAGGTGCTGGCCGCGCAGGCCGAGGAGGCCGCCGAGGGTGAAGAAGCCGAGGGCGAGGAAGTCGCCGAGGCCTGATCCTCGCATTGTGACGGGGCCGTGGTCGGTTCCGTCGTCGTTTTCGTCAGCCGCCGTCCCTTCGGGGGCGGCGGCTGGCGCGTATCGATGGAGACGTGGACGTGACGACCGATCCGAGTGCGCCGTGGCTGGTCGCCGGCCTGGGCAATCCGGGACCCGGGTACGCGGGGAACCGGCACAACGTGGGGTTCATGGTGGTGGATCTGCTGGCGGAGCGGATCGGGGGGAAGTTCAAGCGGGCCGGGAAGGCGCAGGCGCAGGTCGTCGAGGGGCGGATCGGCCCGCCGGGTCCGGCGAGCCGCCGGGTGGTGCTGGCGAAGCCGATGTCGTTCATGAACCTGTCGGGTGGCCCGGTGAACGCGCTGCGGGACTTCTACAAGGTCCCGGTGGGCAACATCGTCGCGGTCCACGACGAACTGGACATCGACTACGGCACGTTGCGGCTGAAGCTGGGCGGCGGGGACAACGGGCACAACGGGCTGAAGTCGATGACGAAGGCGATGGGCCCGGACTATCACCGGGTGCGGTTCGGCGTGGGGCGTCCGCCGGGCCGGATGCCGGTGGCGGACTTCGTGCTGAAGGACTTCTCGTCGGCGGAGCGCAAGGAGCTCGACTACTTCGTGGACCGGGCGGCGGACGCGGTGGAGTGTCTGGTGACCGAGGGCCTGGAGCGGGCGCAAAGCGCGTACAACTCCTGACTTGTCGGTCCGCACAGCCGGCACCGAGTTGACCGTTCGCTGGGGCATGGCCAAAGATCGCGGCCATGCCTTCTGCCGTTGTCTCCAGTCAGGGCGCTGTCTCCGCGCTGCGGTTCGGCCGGGTCGCGGTGATGGGGACGGTGGTGCTGCTGATCCTGGTCGCGGGTGTGTGGGGGTCGTGGGGCAGCGCCCAGCACGTGATGCTCACCAAGGGCCGTGAGCACGGCACGATCGAGGTGGCCCGCTGCGGCGCGGACACGTGCGCCGGGCCGTACACGCCGGTGTCGGTGGGGTCCCGGGCGCGTGCTTCGGTGGTGATCGAGAGAAGCGTCGCCGTGCGCCGGGGCGGGACGTACGCGGTGGTGGTGAAGCCGGGGACGGACGAGGTGGTGCGCTCGGGCCCGGCGGGCGTGCTGTACGCGTGGGTGCCGCTGAGCGGCGCGCTGCTGCTGGCCTCGGTGGTCGCGGCGGGCGGTCTGCGCCGGGCCCGCCTGGCCTGGCTCCTGGCGGGCGCGGGTGTGGCGCTGCTGACGGGTGCGTACGTGACGGTGTAGGCGGCGGCCCGTTTCTCCATGTGTGTGGAGGTCCGGAGTGTGGCCGGTTCGTGATTGACCTGGATTCAACGGGCGCTGGAAGCTGAGCCGCCCCCTCCACATCACTCCTGTTCCCACTCGCAGATGGACTGCATGCCCCATGCGTACCCTCTTCCGCGCCGGCGCCCTGTCCGCCGTCGCCGCGTCCGCCGTGCTGTGTCCGCCGGCGGCCGCTCACGCCACCGCTCCCGGTGACAACGGCACCGTGAAGATCCATGACTCCGCCACCGGTGAGGAGGCGCGCCGCAACGAACCGCACGTGTGCACCTTCTACCTGGACGCCTTCGGGTTCGACCGGGCCCAGCGGGTCGACTGGCACATCGAGGTCTGGGCGCCGACGGCCGGCGTCAAGGGCGAGACCGTGCGGTCGGGCGCGCTCACGCTGGACGGCGAGGGCCATGGCCGTACGGCTGATCTGACGCTGCCCGACGGGCACTACAAGCTGTTCTGGAACTTCGCGGACGAGAAGGGCTCCGCGAAGCACAAGGTGTTCTGGACGGACTGCGAGGAGGAGGACGGCGGCACGCCGTCGGCACCGTCGACGCCGTCCGCCTCTCCGGCCCCGTCCGGGTCGCCCGGCGAGGCGGTGCCGTCGTCGTCCCCGTCATCACCGTCGTCGTCACCGTCGCCGCAGGGCTCCGGGGGCGATCTCGCCGAGACGGGCAGCGGGGCCCCGGTGGGTCTGCTGTCCGCGGGCGCCGCGGCGCTGCTGGGCGCGGGCGGCTATCTGGTGCTGCGGCGCCGGCGGGCCTGACCGGCGCGGTGAGACGACAGTGCCCCCGTGCCGGTGCCGGCACGGGGGCACTCGTGTCGTGCGGGTCAGCCGGTGTTGCGCAGGCCGGCGGCGACGCCGTTGACGGTCAGGAGCAGGGCGCGGGCGAGCAGCGGGTCGGGCTCCGCGTCGCCGGCGGCGGCGTCGCGCTGGCGCTTGAGCAGGGCGACCTGGAGGTAGGAGATCGGGTCGAGGTAGGCGTCGCGGATGGCGAACGTCTGCTTGAGGACGGGCTGGGCGTCGAGGAGTTCGCTCTCGCCGGTGACCCGCAGGACCTCGGCGACGGTCAGCTCGTGCTCGGCCTTGATGGTGTCGAAGACGTGCTTGAGCTCGTCGGGGACGAGGGTGTCGACGTAGTGCTGGGCGATACGCAGGTCGGTCTTCGCGAGGGTCATCTCCACGTTGGAGATGAAGTTGCGGAAGAAGTGCCACTGTTCGTGCATCTCGTCGAGCACGGTGTCCAGGCCGGCCTCGCGCAGGGCCTTCAGGCCGCTGCCGACGCCGAACCAGCCGGGGACGATCTGCCGGGACTGGGTCCAGCCGAACACCCACGGGATGGCGCGCAGTCCGTCGAGGGAGACGCCGGATCCGGGGCGGCGGGAGGGCCGCGAGCCGAGGTGCAGGTCGGCGAGCTGGTCGACCGGGGTGGACGCGAGGAAGTACGTCGGCAGGTCGGGGTCCTCGACGAGCCTGCGGTACGCGGTGTGCGCGGCGTCGGAGACGACGTCCATGGCGGCGTCCCAGCGGGCGAGCGCCTCGGTGGACTGGCGGGGCGCGGTGTGCAGCGCGGACGCCTGGAGGGTGGCCGCGACGGTCAGTTCCAGGTTCTCGCGGGCCAGCGAGGGGACGAGGTACTTGTCGGAGATGACCTCGCCCTGTTCGGTGACCTTGATGGCGCCTTCGAGGGTGCCCCAGGGCTGGGCGAGGATCGCGTCGTGCGAGGGGCCGCCGCCGCGGCCGACGGTGCCGCCGCGGCCGTGGAAGAGGCGCAGCCGGACGCCGTAGCGGTGGGCGACGTCGCGCAGCCGGCGCTGGGCGCGGTGGATCTCCCACTGGCTGGTGGTGATGCCGCCGAACTTGGAGGAGTCGGAGTAGCCGAGCATGACCTCCTGGACGTCGCCCCGCAGCGCGACGAGGCGCCGGTAGGACGGGTCGGACAGCATGTCCTCGAGGATGGTGTCGGCGGCCTTGAGCTCGTCGGTGGTCTCCAGGAGCGGGACGATGCCGATCTTCGCCCAGCCGGCGTGCAGGTCGATCAGGCCGGCCTCGCGGGCGAGGACGGTGGCGGCGAAGACGTCGTCGGCGCCCTGGCACATGGAGATGATGTACGACTCGATGACCTCGGGTCCGAAGACCTCCAGGGCCCGCTTGACGGTCTGGAAGACGCCGAGGGTCTTCTCGCCGGCCGCGTCGACGGGTGCCGGCGTGGGCGCGAGGGGCCGCCGGGAGCGCAGTTCCTTGGCGAGGAGCTTGGCGCGATAGTCGCGGGGCATGTCGGCGTAGCGCCAGGACTCCTCGCCGAGCCGGTCGAAGAGCTGGCCGAGGGCGTGGTGGTGGGCGTCGGCGTGCTCGCGGACGTCCATGGTGGCGAGCTGGAGGCCGAAGGCGGCCAGGGTGCGGATGGTGCGGTCCAGGCGTCCGTCGGCGAAGAGGCCGCCGCGGTGTTCGCGCAGGGAGCTCTGGATCAGGGTGAGGTCGGCGAGCAGTTCGCCGGTGCCGAGGTAGTCGCGGCCGGGCTCGTGCGGGGTGTTGCGGGCCAGGCGGGTCTTGGTGTTCTCCAGCTTCTGGCGGATGCAGGTGGCCTTGAGCCGGTAGGGCTCCTCGGCGTTCAGGCGCTTGTAGCGGGGGCTGATCTCGGGCAGGGCGTCGAGGTCGGCCTGGAGGGAGGCGAGGAGTTCGTCGGTGGCGCCGGTGTAGCGGATGGAGTTCGACAGGAAGCCGCGCAGCTCGTCGATCATCTCCAGGGCGTCGTTGATGCCGTGCTCGTGCTGGAGGATGAGGATGTCCCAGGTCACCTGGGGGGTGACGTTGGGGTTGCCGTCGCGGTCGCCGCCGATCCAGGTGCCGAAGGTGAGCGGGCGGGTGTCGTCGGGCAGCCTGTGGCCGACGCGTTCCAGTTCAGCGGTGAGGTCCTCGAGGACGTCGCCGACGGCGCCGGCGTGCAGCTCGTCGAGGTAGTAGATGGCGTTGCGGGCCTCGTCGGCGGGCTCGGGGCGGACGACGCGCAGTTCGTCGGTCTGCCAGACGAGGTCGATGTTCTCGGCCAGTCGGGTGTCGTTGCGGCGGCGGTCGCCCTCGAGGACGGGCGTCTCCAGGAGGGCGGCGATGCGCCGGAGCTTGTTGAGGACGGAGCGGCGGGCGGCCTCGGTGGGGTGCGCGGTGAAGACGGGGCGCACGTTGAGGTGCTGGATGGTCTGCCGCAGGTGCTCGGGGTCGGCGTCCTTGAGCCGGTCGGCGGTGCGGGCGAGCAGGCCGCCCTCGGCGGCGCGCCGGGCCCGCAGTTCGCGGCCACGGTGCACCTGTTCGGTGACGTTGGCCAGGTGGAAGTAGGTGGAGAAGGCGCGGACCAGCTTGGCCGCGGTGTCGAGTTCGGTGCCTCGCAGGAGTTCGGCGGCGGCCTCTCCGTCCTCGCGGGTGAGGCGGCGGACCTTCTCGACGAGTTCCAGCAGCTCCGGGCCCTCCTGGCGGACGAGTGTCTCGCCGAGGAGATCACCCAGTCGGCGGATGTCGGCACGCAGCTCGGCGCTGGTGGTCTCCTGGGACACGGTCTGGTCGTCGGCACTGCTCACAGGTGCGGCTCCTTGCAGTGTTGAAGCTCGTCTGGGAGGGGAACCCGTCGCCTGGGCCGTACGGCGGGACCACCGCTTACGGCTCCTGACATCCGGGAAGAAATCAGAGCGGACCGCGCTGTCCGACCGAGACAAGGATAGGTGTCCATGGGGACGCGCTGTCTCACGGGCTCTTGCCGCAGGGCGGCTCGCTGCCATACTTACGACGCCGTAGGTTACGGAACCGTAGGCACCGCACCGGCGGAACCTGCCCGACCGCGACCCGGCATCTGTCACAACCCTCGACCCCACAGGGGACGCCCATGACCCTGAGCTCCGATGTGATCGAAGACGCCCCGAAGGCGAACGACGACACCCCGACTCACTCCGCCACGCTCGGCGGGGAGAAGAAACGGTCGATCGAGCAGATCGCGCTTCTCCTCTTCATCATCGTGCCCTTCGTCGCGCTGGTCGCGGCCGTTCCCCTGGCCTGGGGCTGGGGAGTGAGCTGGCTCGACCTCGGCCTGATGGTCTTCTTCTACTTCCTGGGCTGCCACGGCATCACGATCGGCTTCCACCGGTACTTCACGCACGGTTCGTTCAAGGCGAAGCGGCCGTTGCGGATCGCTCTGGCCGTCGCCGGGTCGATGGCCGTGGAGGGCCCGGTGGTCCGCTGGGTGGCGGACCACCGCAAGCACCACAAGTTCTCGGACGCCGAGGGCGACCCGCATTCGCCGTGGCGCTTCGGTGAGACCCTGCCCGCCCTGATGAAGGGCCTGTGGTGGGCGCACATCGGATGGATGTTCGACGAGGAGCAGACGCCGCAGGACAAGTACGCGCCGGACCTGATCAAGGACCCCGCGATCCGCGCCGTCTCCCGTCACTTCGTGTCCTTCACGATCCTCTCCCTGGCGCTGCCCGCCGTGATCGGCGGTCTGGTGACGATGTCCTGGTGGGGCGCGTTCACCGGCTTCTTCTGGGGCTCCCTCGTCCGGGTGGCCCTGCTGCACCACGTGACCTGGTCGATCAACTCCATCTGCCACGCCGTGGGCAAGCGCCCGTTCAAGTCGCGTGACCGCTCGGGCAACGTGTGGTGGCTGGCCGTGCTGTCGTGCGGCGAGTCCTGGCACAACCTGCACCACGCGGACCCGACGTCCGCGCGGCACGGTGTGGAGCGCTGGCAGATCGACTCCTCGGCCCGCTTCATCAAGATCTTCGAGAAGTTCGGCTGGGCGTACGACGTGCGCTGGCCGTCACGCTCGCGTATCGATTCCCGCCGTAACACCGGGGAAGAAGGAGCCCGCCGCCGGAAGGAACCCGCGAAGGCGGCATGATTGACGCCGTGGCGACCGACTCCAGCAGCACCTCCAGCAACGAGAAGCCGCGGCGGGCGCGCCGTACCCGGATGACCGGTGCGGAGCGCCGCCAGCAGTTGCTGGAGATCGGTCGCACCCTGTTCGCCGCGAAGGGGTTCGAGGGCACGTCAGTGGAGGAGATCGCGGCGAAGGCCGGGGTGTCCAAGCCGGTGGTGTACGAGCACTTCGGTGGCAAGGAAGGGCTGTACGCGGTCGTCGTGGACCGGGAGATGCGGCGGCTGCTCGACATGGTGACCAGCTCGCTGACCGCGGGGCATCCGCGGGAGCTGTGCGAGCAGGCGGCGTTCGCGCTGCTGGACTACATCGAGGAGTACACGGACGGCTTCCGCATCCTGGTCCGTGACTCGCCCATCCCCCAGTCGACGGGGTCGTTCGCCTCACTGATCTCCGACATCGCCACCCAGGTGGAGGACATCCTCGGCCGCGAGTTCAAGAGCCGCGGCTTCGACCCGAAGCTGGCGCCGCTGTACGCGCAGGCGCTGGTGGGGATGGTCGCCCTGACCGGGCAGTGGTGGCTGGACGTGCGCCGGCCGAAGAAGGCCGAGGTGGCGGCCCACCTGGTGAACCTGGCGTGGCACGGCCTCGACGGGCTGGAGGCCCGGCCGCATCTGATCGGGCGCCGCAAGAGCTGACGCCGCGCACGCGGACACAGGCGCGCGGGGGGGCCCCCCACCACCCCCCCCCCCCCGGTGGTGCGGGGGGGGGGGGGGGCGGGAGTGGTTTTATTTGTGCTATGCCGTCAGCATCGCCATACACGCCGCCCCCCA
>NZ_JBHWJK010000003.1:134580-408977 GCF_042731455.1 Streptomyces sp. NPDC059852
GGGGGGCCGCGGCCTGGCGGGCCGGGGGCCCCGGCGTCTTTGGCGGGGCGCCACAAGTCGCCCCCGCGCCCCCCGGGCTCGGGGGGGGGGGGGGCCCCCCCCCCCCCCCCCCCGCGCCCGTGTCGTCCGGTGCGGGCGGTGGACGTCAGTGCTTGAAGGTGTCCTTGCCCTTCTCCTTCGCCTGACGCGCGTCGCCCTTCATCTGGTCGGCCTTGCCCTCGGCGGTCATCCGCTCGTTGCCGGTCATCCGGCCCATGGCTTCCTTCGCCTTGCCCTTGGCCTGTTCCTTCATGGCCCGGGACTTCTCTTCCTTCGCCACGTTCCTCACTCCTGCAAGGTTCGACGTCGCTGCCATGGATCGGGTGTCCCGCAGGCCGCGGGTCAAACAGCGGGATCGGGCCCCAGGAACTCCGGAACCACCGGCCCTCGCGTGCCGCGAGCACGGGAGCTGGACGTGGTCGATCACTGCTCCTTGCGGGCGACGGCGAAGACGCGGCGAAACGGGAACGGGGTGCCGTGCGGGCCGGGCGGGTACGCCTCGCGCAGCGCGGCCCGGTAGGCGTCCAGGAAGGCGTCACGGCGGCCGGGGTCGTCGGCGAGCGCGGTGAGGACGGGCCGCAGGCCGGTGCCCTTCACCCAGTCGAGGACGGGGTCCTCGCCGGACAGCAGATGCAGATACGTCGTCTCCCACACGTCCGCCGCGCAGTCCAGGGCGGTCAGGCGGGCCAGGTAGTCCCGCGGGTCGTGCACGGCGTCGGAGTGGCGCAGGACGTCCGCGATGCCGTGGCGGGCGGCGAGGTCGCGCATCAGACGGTGGCTGGGGGCGTCGAAGTTGCCGGGGACCTGGAAGGCGAAGGTGCCGCCGGGGCGCAGGCCGGCCACCCAGGAGCCGAAGCGGTCGGCGTGGCCCGGCACCCACTGCAGGGTGGCGCTGCTGACGATCAGGTCGTACGGCTCCTCGGGCGTCCAGGTGCCGACGTCGGCGTGGGCGAAGTCCAGGCGGCCGCCGCCCGAGGTGGGGCCCTCGTGCTCGGTGTGGGCGCGGTCCAGCATCGCGGCGGAGTTGTCGAGGCCGGTGATGTGGGCGGTGGGCCAGCGGGCGGCGAGCAGGGCGGTGACGTTGCCGGGGCCGCAGCCGAGGTCCGCGATACGGGGCCGGTCGCCGGGGAGCGGGGGGATACGCGCCAGGAGGTCGGTGAAGGGGCGGGCGCGGTGATCGGCGTGACGCAGGTACTGGGCCGGGTCCCAGGTGGGGGTGGGGGTGTCGGCTGCGGACATGGCGGGTGCCTCCTGTCTTCCGGGTTCCACCCTGCCTCCCGCTTTATCTTGACGTCAAGAGACTTCACATCGACACAACCACTACACTGATCGTCATGGAGGACGAGGTCGATCGGCTGGTCGCAGCGTGGCGCCGGGAGCGCCCGGACCTCGACGTGGAACCACTCGAGGTGCTCAGCCGGGTGAGCAGGCTGGCCCGGCATCTGGACCGTGCGCGCCGGCTGGCGTTTTCCGAGCACAGTCTGGAGCCCTGGGAGTTCGACGTGCTGACCGCGCTGCGGCGCGCGGGTGATCCGTACCAGCTCTCGCCGGGGCAGTTGCTGACGCAGACGCTGGTCACCTCGGGCACGATGACGAACCGCATCGACCGGCTGGCCAAGAAGGGCCTGGTGGAGCGGCTGCCCGACCCGAGCGACCGGCGCGGGGTGCTGGTGCGGCTCACGGCCGAGGGCCGCGATCGGGCCGACCAGGCGCTGGCGGGGCTGCTCGCGCAGGAGCGGGCGATCCTGGGGGAGCTGTCGGGTGGGCAGCGTTCCGAACTGGCCGGGTTGCTGCGCAGGCTGACGGCGCCCTTCGACAACATCCCGGGGTAGCGCCGGGGCGGCGCCGCCGGGGTCGTGCCGGATGCGATGCCGGGTGCGGCGCCGTCGTGGCTTGTCGCGCAGTTCCCCGCGCCCCTGAGGGGGTTGTCCTTCGCGGCGTCGACGACGTACCCGCGCCGGGGCAGCCAGGGTGCGGCGCCGTCGTGGCTGGGCGCGCAGCTCCCCGCCCCTGGAAGCCGTCAGGCGCTGGTCGTGGCCTCCGGGAGGATGCGGGTCTGGGGGTCCAGGTCGACCGGGCCCACTCCTGCCCGGCGGGCCAGGGCGACCGCCGCCAGGGTGGAGTGGACGCCCAGCTTGCCCAGGACGTTCTGCATATGGGTGCGGACCGTGTGCGGGGAGAGGAACAGGCGTTCGGCGACGGCCTTGCGCCCCAGGCCCGCCACCATGCAGCGCAGCACCTCCCGCTCGCGCGGTGTCAGCGACTCCACCAGCCGCTCGCTCTCCGTACGGTGCTTGCGGGCCGCCGTCAGCTCGCGCAGCACCCCCGTGAGCAGCGCGGGCGGCAGATGCGTCTCGTCCCGCAGCACCCCGCGGATCACCGTGAGCAGCCGGGACAGCGAGCAGTCCTTGGCGACCCAGCCGGACGCCCCGGCCTGGAGGGCCAGCGCGGCCCGGCGCGGGTCGTCCTTCTCGGCGAGGACGACGGTCCGTACGGCGGGCTGCGCGGAGCGGACGCCCGCCACCAGCGAGATGCCGTCGACCAGCCCGTCCTCGCCCACCTCCTGGACGGGCGGGGCGGGCCGTATGCCCGGCATGGCGCCGCCCAGGTCGGCGTCGACGAGCAGCACGTCGAAGCGGCGCCCCTCGGCGGCCGCGCGCTCCAGGCTGCGCAGCGCGGCCGGACCGCTGCCCGCGGCGGAGACCTCGACATCGGGCTCGGCCGCCAGCGCGGCGGCGAGCGACTCGGCGAAGATGCGATGGTCGTCGACGACCAGGACTCGGATGCGAACCACGAAACCCCCTTCCCCAAGCTCCCGAAGAGCAGGGGATACCCCATCGTCATGAGGACGACACCGGGAGACGAACACGGTCGCGGGCGCGACGCCCGAAGCACGTGGGCACGCACGGCCGCCGCCGTGCAGGAACTGCTACCCCCCACTTCGGGCGTCGAACCCGACTGTCTCGCCCCCTGATCAGCACCGGCCCCCACCGGTGCTGCTCATCAGAGTACGGGCGGGGGGCAGGAGCGGAAGCGAATTTGCAGAACTGGTTCGCCGACGCGTTTATGGTGAGCCGCATGTTTCGTCTGGAGACAGAAGTCGACACTTCCCGGCGGGATCTGCTCCGGCGGAGACTGCGGGACACCAACACGGCGGCCTCCCCGGTGCTCCGCGCCCTGCGCGGAACCCCAGGTGAACGCGAACTTCCGCTCCATGTGTGGGCGTTGGACGACGCGGGCGCCGTGGCCGGGGGTCTGGTCGGCCACACCTGGGCGACCTGGCTGCACGTCACGTATCTGTGGGTGGACGAACGCCACCGCGGCGCCCGGCTCGGTTCGCAACTGCTCGCACACGCGGAGCGCGTCGCCCGCGACGAGCGGGGCTGTGCTTCCGTGCGCCTGGAGACATGGGACTTCCAGGCGCCGGAGTTCTACAGGAAGCAGGGGTACGACGTGGTGTGCGTGATCCCCGACTATCCGCCGGGAATCACCGAGTACACGCTCACCAAACGGCTGCGCTGAGCGCTCAGCGCAGCCGCCGCGCGCCCGCCGCCGGCACCGCCTCGAACACGCGCGGCGCGGTGAAGCCGGCCGCGGCGAAGGCGTCCTCGACGGCCTTGGTGACCGCCTCGACGTCCCCGGCCTCGGTCAGCACGATCGCCGAACCGCCGAAGCCGCCGCCGGTCATCCGGGCGCCCAGTGCCCCCGCGGACAGGGCCGCCTCGACGACGAGGTCGAGTTCGGGGCAGGACACGCGGAAGTCGTCGCGCAGCGAGGCGTGACCCTCGGTCAGCACGGGGCCGATCGCCCGGGTCTCGCCGGACTCCAGCAGGGCGACGACCCGCTCGACGCGCTGGTCCTCGGTGACGACGTGCCGGACCAGGCGGCGCACCTCCTCGTCGTCGCCGATCCGGGCGAGGGCCGCGTCCAGTTCGGCGTAGGGGACGTCCCGCAGGGCGTCCACGCCGAGGAGCGCGGCGCCCTTCTCGCAGCCGGCGCGGCGCTTGCCGTACTCGCCCTCGCTGTGGGAGTGCTTGACCTGGGTGTCGACCACGAGCAGCCGCATGCCCTCCGCGGCCAGGTCGAAGGGGATCTGCCGCTGGGAGAGGTCGCGGGTGTCCAGGAAGAGGGCGTTGCCGGCCTCGCAGCAGGCGGACGCCGTCTGGTCCATGATGCCGACGGGGGCGCCGACGTAGACGTTCTCCGCGCGCTGGCACAGGCGGGCCAGCTGCCAGCCCTTCAGGCCCAGGTCGTACAGGTCGTTCAGGGCGAGGGCGACGACGACCTCCAGGGCCGCCGAGGAGGACAGGCCCGCGCCCGCCGGGACGGTGGACGCGAGGTGGATGTCGGCGCCGGCGACGGCGTGCCCGGCGTTGCGCAGCGCCCAGACCACGCCGGACGGGTAGGCGGTCCAGCCGCGGTCGGTCTCGGGGGCGAGGTCGTCGACGCGCAGCTCCACGACCCCGCCGCGCACGTCCTCGGAGTGCAGGCGCAGCACGCCGTCGTCGCGGCGCGCGACCGCCGCGACCGCGGTGTGCGGCAGCGCGAACGGCATCACGAAGCCGTCGTTGTAGTCGGTGTGCTCGCCGATGAGGTTGACCCGCCCGGGCGCGGCCCACACCCCCTCCGGCTCGGACCCGTACAGCTCCCGGAACCGCTCCGCGACCGCGGCCGCCGTGTCGACGCTCATCCCCTGATCCTGACCTTCCCTGCCGAACCGGCCTCGACGGCCGATGAGTTGACCGGCCGCTCAGCCGTAGAACCTAACTGGTGCGCTGCGCGAACTCCCACGCGTCCGCGACGATGCCCGCGAGGTCGGTGCGGGACGGGTTCCAGCCGAGCCGCTCGCGGGCGGTGGCGGCGGAGGCGACCAGGACGGCCGGGTCGCCGCCCCGGCGCGGGGCCACCATCTCGGGCACCGGGTGCCCGGTGACCCGGCGGACCGTCTCGATGACCTCGCGGACGGAGAATCCGTTGCCGTTGCCGAGGTTGCAGATGAGGTGCTCGCCCGGCACGGCGGCCTTCAGGGCGAGCAGATGGGCCTCGGCGAGGTCGGCGACGTGGATGTAGTCGCGGACGCAGGTGCCGTCCGGCGTCGGGTAGTCGTCGCCGAACACGGAGATCGACTCACGGCGGCCCTGGGCGACCTGGAGGACCAGCGGGATCAGGTGCGACTCGGGGTCGTGGCGCTCGCCGTGCTCCCCGTAGGCGCCGGCGACGTTGAAGTAGCGCAGCGACACCGCGGCGAGGCCGTGGGCCGCCGCCTCGCCGGTGATCATGTGGTCGACGGCGAGCTTGGAGGCGCCGTAGGGGTTGGTGGGCAGCGTGGGCGCCGACTCGACGATCGGCACCTCGGCCGGCTCGCCGTAGGTGGCCGCCGTGGAGGAGAAGACCAGGGTGCGCACGCCCGCCTCGCGCATGGCGCCGAGCAGGGCCATGGAGCCGCCGACGTTGTTCTCCCAGTACTTCTCGGGCTTCACGACGGACTCGCCGACCTGGGAGGAGGCGGCGAAGTGCAGGACGCCGTCGAAGGAGGCGTCCAGCCACTTGGCGGCGTCGCGGATGTCGCCCTCGACGAACGTGGCGCCGGCGGGCACGCCCTCGCGGAAGCCGGTGGAGAGGTTGTCGAGGACGACGACCTCGTTCCCGGCCTCGAGCAGGTGCCGGGCGACCACACCGCCGACATAGCCCGCGCCGCCGGTGACCAGAAACTTCCCGCTCATCTAACTCGCTACCTCTCGCAGTCGCTCGGCCGCGCGCTCCGGCGGCACGTCGTTGATGAACACGTTCATGCCGGACTCCGAACCCGCGAGGAACTTCAGCTTGCCGGACGTACGGCGGATGGTGAAAAGCTCGAGGTGCAGCGCGAAGTCGTCGCGCACGACGCCGTCGGACTCCGCCGACCGGCCGAACGGCGCCTGGTGCCAGCCGGAGATGTACGGCGTGGGCGGCTCGCCCTCGCCGAAGATCCGGTCGAAGCGCCTCAGCAGTTCCAGATAGACCTGGGGGAACTCCGCGCGTGCCGCCTCGTCGAGGGCGAGCAGGTCGGGCACCCGGCGCCTCGGGTACAGGTGGACCTCGTACGGCCAGTGCGCGGCGTACGGCACGAAGGCCACCCAGTGTTCACCCTCCAGGACGACCCGCTCCCCGGCGAGTTCGCGCTCCAGGACGGCGTCGAAGAGGTTGCCGCCGCCGGTGGCGGCCTTGTGCCGCGCGAGCGAACGCAGCATCAGGGCGGTGCGGGGCGTGGTGAAGGGGTAAGCGTAGATCTGCCCGTGCGGATGCCCGAGGGTGACACCGATCTCGGCGCCGCGGTTCTCGAAGCAGAACACCTGCTCGACGGCGGGCAGCGAGGACAGCTCCGAGGTGCGGTCGGTCCAGGCGTCCAGGACGAGGCGCGCCTGTTCCTCGGTCAGATCGGCGAAGGAGGCGTCGTGGTCGGAGGTGAAGCAGACGACCTCGCAGCGCCCGGAGTCGCCGGCGAGGGACGGGAAGCGGTTCTCGAAGACGACGACGTCGTAGGAGGAGTCGGGGATCTCGCTGAGCCGGCCGTCGCGGGAGGGGCAGAGCGGGCACTCGTCGGCCGGCGGGTGGTAGGTGCGGCCCTGCCGGTGGGAGGCGATGGCGACGGCGTCCCCGAGGAGGTCGTCGTGGCGGATCTCCGACGTGGTGACGGTGGGCTCCAGCGGGCGGCGGTCGACCGCCTGGCGCACGGTGTCGTCGCGCAGGTCGTAGTAGACGAGCTCCCGACCGTCCGCCAGCCGGGTCGAGGTCTTCTTCACGCGGGACTCCACACTTGTCCGAACCTTCACCCAACAGAATCAAACATAGCAGAACACAACTCACCACGGTCGGTCAACATCACGATCAAACAAAAACCGTCACTCGAAGTGTTCAATTGCTGAACACGGCGGCGTAGGTTCCGCTCTGGATCGATTCGCTAAACGAAGCGAGTACATATGGAAACCCCCACATACCCCCCCACCTACCTCGCCGCGGAGCTACAGCTCCCCACGAACTGGCTCGACTACACGCTGCTGGGCATCTACTTCGCCGTCGTGCTGGGCATCGGCTTCGCCGCCCGACGCTCGGTGAAGACCAGCCTGGACTTCTTCCTGTCCGGGCGCTCCCTGCCCGCCTGGGTGACCGGCCTGGCGTTCATCTCCGCCAACCTGGCCGCCACCGAGATCCTCGGCATGGCCGCCAACAGCGCCCAGTACGGCGCCTACACCGTCCACTGGTACTGGATCGGCGCCATCCCGGCCATGGTCTTCCTCGGCCTGGTGATGATGCCCTTCTACTACGGCAGCAAGGTCCGCTCCGTGCCGGAGTTCCTGCTGCTGCGCTTCGACCGGGCGGCCCATCTGCTCAGTTCGATCCTGTTCGCCTTCGCCGCCATCCTGATCGCCGGGGTGAACCTGTACGCCCTCGCGATCGTGGTCGAGGCCCTGCTGGGCTGGCCGCAGTGGGTGGCGATCGTGGTCGCCGGCTTCTTCGTGCTGGCGTACATCACGCTCGGCGGTCTGTCCTCGGCGATCTACAACGAGGTCCTGCAGTTCTTCGTGATCCTGGCCGCGCTCATCCCGATCACGGTGCTCGCCCTGAAGAAGGTCGGCGGCTGGGACGGCCTGAGCGACACCCTGACCAAGGCCCACGGCGACGACTTCGTCACCGCCTGGGGCGGCACCGGCATCGGCGACGCCAACCCGCTCGGCGCCAACTGGCTGACGATCGTCCTCGGCCTCGGCTTCGTGCTGTCGTTCGGCTACTGGACGACCAACTTCGCCGAGGTCCAGCGCGCCCTGTCCGCGAAGAACCTCTCGGCGGCCCAGCGCACCCCGCTGATCGCGGCCTTCCCCAAGATCTTCATCGTCTTCCTGGTGATGATCCCCGGGCTGGCGGCCGCCGCCCTGGTCCCCGGCTTCGGCACCGAGGAGTCCGGCTACCAGTACAACGACGCCATCCCCTTCCTCATGGAGGGGCTGCTGCCCAACGGTGTGCTCGGCGTCGCGGTGACCGGTCTGCTGGCCGCGTTCATGGCCGGCATGGCGGCCAACGTGTCGTCCTTCAACACCGTGTTCACCACGGACATCTGGCAGAAGTACGTGGTGAAGGACCGCGAGGACACCTACTACGTGCGCTTCGGGCGGCTCATCACGGCCATCGGCGTCATGGCCTCCATCGGCACGGCGTTCCTGGCCTCGTCGTTCTCGAACATCATGAGCTATCTGCAGACGCTGTTCTCGTTCTTCAACGTGCCGATGTTCGTGGTCTTCATCATCGGCATGTTCTGGAAGCGGGCCTCGATGAAGTCGGGCTTCTGGGGACTGCTGGCCGGCACCACGGCGGCGATGGTCAACTACTTCGTCCTCTACAAGCAGGACGTCATCTCCATCCCCACCGACCAGGGCGCGAACTTCGTCTCCGCCATCGCGGGCTTCGTGGCCGGCGCGGTCGTCATGGTCGCCGTCTCCCTGTTCACCGCGCCCAAGCCGGCGCACGAACTGCAGGGCCTGGTCTACGGCACCCGCTCCCCCGGCATGTCGGAGCCGCCCGCCGAGGGCGACGACGCCTGGTACCGCAGGCCCGCCCTGCTGGGCTGGGGCGCCGTGATCCTGGCGGCCGTCTGCTACATCCCGTTCTCGTTCTGACCAGGAAGGTCCTGACCCACCATGACCGACCATCCCGAGCACCCCGACCGCCCGCGCCACCCCGGCTGGTCCGAGGAGGACGTGCAGCGCGAGGTCACCGAGCTGCAGGAGAAGTCCGAGACGGCGGCCCGGCTCTTCGACATCCGGCGCATCATCGGCGGGCTCTTCGTCGTCTACGGCGTCATCGTCACGATCGTCGGCATCACCGACGACGACGCCGCGATCGACAAGGCCGAGGGCGTCAACATCAACCTGTGGACCGGCCTGGGCATGCTGCTGCTCGGCCTGTTCTTCCTGGCCTGGCTGAAGCTGCGGCCCACCGCGCCGCCGCCCCCGCCGGTCGCGCCGGGCGACGAACCGTCCGAATGACCCCGCCGGGGCGAGCGGCGTCCGCCCTCGCCCCCCCCGCGGCCCCTACGGTTCCGGCGGCGCGTGGGGGCGGGGCGGCGGGCCCGCCCGGTCGAGCAGGCCGGTGCGGGCCGCCAGCGCCGCCGCCTCCAGCCGCGACCCGACACCCAGCTTCATCAGGACCCGCTGGACATGGGTGCGGGCCGTCGACGGCGCGATGCCCATGCCGGCGGCGATGAGCCGGGTGTCCTCGCCGTCCGCGACCCGGACCAGCACCTCCACCTCCCGCGGGGTGAGCATCTGGAGCAGCCGCTGCCCCTCGTCGTCCGGCTGGGCCGCCGGGTTGAGCAGCTCGCTGAACGCGCCCTGCAGCAACTGCGGCGCCACCGCCGCCTCACCGGCCCGCGCCTTCATGATCGCCCGCTCGACGCCCTCGATGCGCTCGTCGTGCCGGACATAGCCGGAGGCCCCGGCCGCGAACGCCGCCGCGATCCCCCGCGGGCTCGGCACCGGTCCGAGGACCAGCACCGCCACCTGCGGCCGCTCCCGCTTGATCCGCACCACCGGGTCGAACATGCCCGGCTCCGCCGGTGTCGCCGTCCCCAGCAGACACACCTCGGGCGCCCGCGTGATCACCAGCTCGGCCGCCCCCGCGGCCGGAGCGGCCGCGGCCAGCACCCGATGCCCCCTCAGTTTCAGTGCCGAGGCCAGCGCCTCGGCGAGCAACCGGTGGTCGTCGACCACCATCAGCCGCACTCCCATCGAGCAACCCCCCAGTCCCCCCAATGGATCTCCCGCCATGCCCGGATCGGCTCGTGCCGGTCCGGACGCCCCACTATGGCCGCCCACTGGTCCGCGCGGACAGAAGCCCCCTCCCGGCTCCCCCGCCCTTCATGCCCCCGGAAGCTACACGCTTGTTCGACGTCGCGCGCCCCCTACCGGCGATAAGTGCCCCGGAACGGCGGAATTTCCGGCTTTCCCCGCACGCCGGGGACCGCAGGCGATAAGCCGGCGGCCCCGCTCCTGACCAGGAACGGGGCCGCCGGATGCGGAAGGGGCGCGCGCGTCAGCCCTTCGCGCCGAACGCGATCACATGCCACCGCTGCTCGCCCGAGCTCCCCAGGGAGCTGGCGAACCGGGACGACATGTACAGATGGCCCTGGGAGTACAGGAGTTCGGCGTAGTCCGGCGACATCCGCGTCTCGATGTCCCGGACCGTGCGCGCGGCCGGGTTCTCCAGGAGCCTGGTCTCCTTGAAGCTGCCGCCGTCGATGCTGACGATCTGGCCGCCCTTGTCGTACGGAGGCCGCTTGTAGGCGATCACGTCGCCGCCGTCCATGCGCAGCGGCGTGATCGTGTAGCGGTCGCCGGCGTCGGCGCGCTGCCCGGTCTGCTTGCCGCTGGCCAGGTCGAAGGCGACGATCTCGTTGGTGCGGCCGTACTCGCCGCCGCCGGAGTGCTCCTTGGTGGCCGCGTACAGCCGGTCGTTGCCGACGACGACACCGGTGCACGCCTCGATGGTGGTGACGCCGGAGCAGCGGGCCGAGAACTTGTCGGCGGGCAGCGGGATGCGGATGCGCAGCTTGCCGGTCTTGTTGTCGATGGAGAAGACGTCCGAGATGCCGATGGCGTCGGACTCGCCGACCTCGGCGGCCACCACGAGCGGGTCGGTGGAGACGACGCTGGCGTACTCGACGCCCTCGGCCATCTTGTACTCGGAGATCACCTTCCCGCTCTTCGGGTCGACGGTCTGGATGTGGAGCTGCGGCTGGTCGTAGCTGCCGCACTTGCGCACGGTGACCAGCTTGGGCCCGCCGGCGTAGCCGAGGTCGTAGCAGTCGTCGTCGGCCTTCGGCGACCACAGCTGCCGGCCGGACTCCAGGTCGAAGGCGGCGCCGCCGCTGGTGCCGCCCGCGGCGACGGTGCCGCCGCTGACGGTGAGGTTGTCGAAGCGGAGCTCACGGCTCCCTGTCCTGGCGGTCTTCGTCCACAGCTTCTTGCCGGTGTCGAGGTCGATCGCCGCGACCTGGCTGCAGCCGTGGGACGGCTTGTCCTTGGTCGGCTTCGCGGGCTGGAAGGCGATCGCCGTGAGGTGCCCGTCGGTGATGTGCCGGCTGGCCTGGCAGACCGGTCCGGGCAGCGGGATCGTCCACAGCTTCGTGCCCTTGTCGGGGTCGTAGCCGACGACCTCGGAGACACCGCTCTTGACGTATGCCTTCTCGGTCAGCCACGAGCCGGCGACCACGACGCTGGTGTCCTCGTCGACCTTGGGCGACGGGACCTTGAACAGCACGTCGGCGTTGGCGTCGGAGGGCACCTTCTCGGTGCCGTCGGGGGTGTCCCCGCCGCCGCCCTGCCCGTCGTCGCCTCCGCCGCCGGTGCCGCCGCTGGAGCTGGCCGTCTCGTCCTTGCCGCCGTCGTCACCGTTCTTGAACAGGTAGATCCCGCCGACGACCAGGGCGATCACCACGACCACCGCGGCCGCGATCACCGCGATCCGCGAGCCGTTCGAGCCGCCGCCGGACGCGGTGACGGGCTGCGTCGCGTAGGGCTGCGGCTGCTGCGGATACCCGTAACCGGGCTGCTGACCGTACGGGTTGGGCGTCGGGTACGGCTGGGGCTGCTGGGCGTACGGGTTGGGCTGCTGGCCCGGGTAGCCGTACGGCGGCGTCGGCGGCTGGGGCTGCTGCGGTGCCTGCGGGTAGCCGTAGCCCGGCTGCTGCGGCGGACCGGCCGGCGGCTGCGGCGGGCCCTGCGGCGGCTGCGGCGGCTGGTACTGCGGGCCGGGCTGCTGGGGCGGCTGGTCCTGGGGCGGGCCGAAGCCGCCCTGCGGGGGCTGGTTCGGCGGCGGGGGCGGCGGCTGGGTCATGGCGGGGGCACCTCGGGGAGGGGGGACGGGAGCGCGGCGGACACGGCGGAGGCGCGGGTGCCGGGCACCCGCGCCGAACTCACTTGCCGTAGGCGAGGATCAGCTTCTCCTTGGCGTCGTCCCTGCCGCTGAGGCGGGTGCTCGACAGGTAGAAGCGGCCGTCGACCCAGTCGTACGCCTTGGAGAAGAAGCCGTTCTCGATCCGCGCGGCGCTCACCGGGTTCTGCAGGAGCTTCGCCGGCTCGTGACCGCCGCCGCTCAGCGGGATCGACACGACCTGGCCGCCCGCGTCGTACGACGGCGTGACGTACGCGACGAGCTTGCCGTCCTCGACCTTGACCGGGAGCATCGTCTCCTCGGCGGGCGACTTGGCGCGCCACTTCTCCTTGCCGCTGTCCAGGCTGATCGCGACGATCTCGTTGGCGGCGGCGATGGCCTTGGTCGGCATGTACAGCGTGTCCTTGTCGGCGACCACACCGCCGCAGCCCTGCAGGGCCCGCTCCAGGATGGCCCAGCCGCACTCGGCGCCGATCTCCAGGTCGACGGAGACCTGCGAGCGGCGCTTGCCGCTGGAGGTGTCGAACGTGGAGATGTTCCACGTCTTCTTGTCCTTGTTGGTGCTGTAGACGACCAGCGGGTCGACGGAGAAGACGCGGGCGACCCGCCATCCCTCGTCGATCTTGCGCGTCCACTTGGCCTTGCCCGTCGCCGGGTCGAGGGCCTGGATCTCGTCGTGCTCGCCGGAGCCGCCGGCGTCGCAGGACGCCACGCCGACCAGGGCGTCGCCGCCCGCGAAGGCGTCGGGGAAGCACTTGTCGCCGTAGCGCTGCTTGTCCCACATCTTCTTGCCGGTGCCGACGTCGTAGGCGGTGCCGGACTGCGAGCGGCCCACCATCAGCGTCTTGCCCGTGATGGACATCTCGACCTTGAGGGTGGTGTCGAACAGGCCGCCCTCGGCGACCGTGCCCTTCCAGCCCTTCGCGCCGGTGTTCAGGTCGATCTGCTGGAGCTGGTTGCACTTGGCGCGGTCGCTGCTGCCGCTCATGTAGGCCACGACGACCTTGTCGTCGGACGACTTCTGCGCGGTGACCGAGCAGATCTTCTCCGGGAAGGAGATCGGGTCCCAGGCGGCCTCGCCGTCGGCGACGCGGTAGCCGAAGACCTGCTTGTACGCCGCCTTCACCGCGGTCTTGTCGGTGATCCACATGCCGGGGGCGTCGGCGCCCGAACCGGGGGCGTCGGGGGCGGGCTTGTACCAGAGCACCTTGGCCTCGCCGGCCTGCCGGCCGCCGTTGAGGTTCTCCGGGTCGGCGCCGCCGCCGCTGCCGCCGTCGCCCTCGTCGTCACCGGTCGGGGACGCGGAGCCCTTCGGGTCGTCGGACTTCTGCGCGATCGGCTTCTTCGGGTCGTCGTCGCCGCCGCTGCTGGTCACCGCGTACACGGTGCCGCCGATCACCGCGAGCGCGGCGACGGCCGCGACGACGGCGAGGGCGGGCTTGCCCTTGAACGGGTTGCGCGAGCCGCCGGGCGGCGGGGTGCCGGGCGCGCCCGGGTACTGCGGCTGGCCGGGGTAGCCGTATCCCGGCTGCGGCGGCTGGCCGTAGGGGCCGGGCTGCTGGGGCTGGCCGTACGGGCCCGGCTGCTGGGGCGGCTGGCCGTACGGGCCGGACGCGTAGGGGCCCGGCTGCTGCGGGGGCTGCTGCGGGTAGCCGTAGCCGGGCTGGGGCGGACCCGCCGGCGGCTGCGGCGGGCCCTGCGGCGGAGGAGGCGTCTGGGGGGCGCCCTGCGGCGGGGGCGGAGTCTGCGGGGCACCGGCCGGCTGCGGGGCGCCGAAGCCACCCTGCCGCGGATCCTGCGGTGCGCCGAAACCGCCCTGCGGCGGCTGGTTGGGCGGCTGGCTCATGAGCGGTCCCCCTTGGTGGGCCGGTGCGGTGCCACGTCCTGTGCCGTCGCGATCTCGCCACACCGGCGTTTCTCAGACTGTCCTCAGCGGCCTTTCTATCACCCGTCACCGAGGGCGCACCGGGCCCCGCCCACCCCTGTACCCAAGGGAGGACCGGCCTGTGATGCCCTCGTTATGACCCTTCACGGGCTCTTCACGTGCGGGAGCCCGACTGCTGTGCGACGGCTACGCGTCCTCGGCGAGCTCGAGCCAGCGCAGCTCGAGTTCGTCCCGCTGGGTGGCCAGGTCGCGCAGTTCCGCGTCGAGTTCGGCGACCTTCGCGAAGTCGGTGGCGTGCTCGGCGATCGCCGTGTGCAGCGCGGTCTCCCGCTCGGAGAGCTTGTCGAGCTGCCGCTCGATCCGCTGCAACTCCTTTTTGGCGGCCCGCAGATCGGCGGCGCTGCGCTCCGGTACGGCCTTCTCGGCGGCCGGGGCGGACGCGGCGGCGGCGACCTGGGCGGCCTCCATGCGGTGGCGGCGCTCCAGGTACTCGTCGATGCCGCGGGGCAGCATCCGCAGGGTGGCGTCGCCGAGCAGGGCGAAGACCCGGTCGGTGGTGCGCTCGACGAAGAACCGGTCGTGGGAGATGACGATCATCGAGCCGGGCCAGCCGTCGAGGAGGTCCTCCAGCTGGGTCAGGGTCTCGATGTCGAGGTCGTTGGTGGGCTCGTCGAGGAAGAGGACGTTGGGCTCGTCCATCAGCAGCCGCAGCAGTTGCAGCCGCCGCCGCTCACCGCCGGAGAGGTCCCCGACCGGCGTCCACTGCTTCTCCTTGCCGAAGCCGAACGTCTCGCAGAGCTGACCGGCGGTCATCTCGCGGCCCTTGCCGAGGTCGACGCGCTCCCGCACCCGCTGCACGGCCTCCAGGACCCGCCAGTCGGGGTCGAGTTCGGCGACCTCCTGGGACAGGTAGGCGAGCTTGACGGTCTTTCCTACGGCGATCCGCCCGCCGGCCGGCTGCGTCTCCCCCTCGGTGCGCGCGGCCTCGGCCATGGCCCGCAGCAGGGACGTCTTGCCGGCGCCGTTCACCCCGACGAGGCCGATGCGGTCGCCGGGGCCGAGCTGCCAGGTCACGTGCTTCAGCAGGACCTTGGGGCCGGCCTGGACGGTGACGTCCTCCAGGTCGAAGACGGTCTTGCCGAGCCGGGAGGAGGCGAACTTCATCAGCTCGCTGCTGTCGCGCGGCGGCGGCACGTCCGCGATCAGCTCGTTGGCCGCCTCGACGCGGAACCGGGGCTTGGAGGTGCGGGCGGGGGCGCCGCGGCGCAGCCAGGCCAGCTCCTTGCGGACCAGGTTCTGCCGCTTGACCTCCTCGGTCGCGGCGATGCGCTCGCGCTCGGCCCGCGCGAAGACGTAGTCGGAGTAGCCGCCCTCGTACTCGTGGACGACGCCGCGCTGGACGTCCCACATGCGGGTGCAGACCTGGTCGAGGAACCAGCGGTCGTGGGTGACGCACACGAGAGCCGAGCGGCGTTCGCGCAGGTGCTGGGCGAGCCAGGAGATGCCCTCGACGTCGAGGTGGTTGGTGGGCTCGTCGAGGACGATCAGGTCCTGTTCGTCGATGAGCAGCTTGGCGAGCGCGATCCGGCGCCGCTCGCCACCGGACAGGGGGCCGATGACGGTGTCGAGTCCCTGCGGGAAGCCGGGCAGGTCGAGGCCGCCGAAGAGGCCCGTGAGGACGTCGCGGATCTTGGCGTTGCCGGCCCACTCGTGGTCGGCGAGGTCGCCGATCACCTCGTGGCGGACGGTCGCCTCGGGGTCGAGGGAGTCGTGCTGGGTGAGGACGCCGAGCCGCAGCCCGCCGGAGTGGGTGACCCGGCCGGTGTCGGGCTCCTCCAGCTTGGCGAGCATCCGGATCATGGTCGTCTTGCCGTCGCCGTTGCGGCCGACGACGCCGATGCGGTCGCCCTCGGAGACGCCGAGCGAAATCCCGTCCAGCAGTGCACGGGTGCCGTACACCTTGCTGACGTTCTCGACATTGACCAGATTGACGGCCATTTCTCTCCTGCCCGGTGGATCGATCAGCTCTCCAGCCTAGGCCCTGCCGGGGAGCGGTCGGGACGCGAGGAGACGGTCACTCTTTGTGATGACGCGATCGGAGACGGGCGGCTACCGTAGGTGGCAGGCAGCAGGATCCCGTCCATGGGAGGAATCATGACCGCCGAACCCGTGAAGCACCGCGTCCGGTGGCCGGTGCCGCCGCAGGACGGCTACACCGTGGACGACCTGTTCACGCTGCCCGATCTCCCGCCGCACACCGAGCTGATCGACGGAAGTCTGGTTTTCGTGAGTCCGCAGCGAGATTTCCACAGCGTCGTCATCGACCTGCTGGTCAACGGGCTTCGTCAGACCGCGCCACCCGGGTTCAGGATCAGGCGGGAAATGACCGTCGTCCTTGATCAGCGCAATGGGCCCGAGCCTGACGTGAGCGTCGTCCGCACCGACGCGATCACCGGGTCGGGCCAGACGCGCTACGCGGCGAAGGACGTGCTTCTCGCCGTCGAGGTCGTCTCCCCGGACTCCGAGTCACGGGACCGCACCACCAAGCCACAGAAGTACGCGACCGCAGGCATCCCGAGCTTCTGGCGCGTGGAGGAGAACGGCGCGAGCGGCAAGCCTGTCATTCACGTCTACGAGCTCGATCCCATGACGCAGTCCTATGTGCACATGGGCATGCACCGCGAGCGCATCAAGGTCGACAAGCCCTACTCCATCGACATCGACCTGACGGCCATCGACGAACTCTGAGGGTCGGCCGTCAGACCACCGTGGCCCCCGGCACCGGCCCCGACGCCCTGCGTACATCCCGACAGATGCCGGAGCCTCGCAGCGCCGCCGCGACGGCCTCCGCCGCCTCCGCGCCCCGCGCCAGGAACGCCGTCGTCGGCCCCGACCCCGACACCAGCGAGGCCAGTGCCCCCGCCGCGCGCCCCGCGGCCAGCGTGTCCGCCAGCTCCGGGAACAGCGACAGCGCCGCCGGCTGAAGATCGTTGGAGACGGTGGCCGCGAGCGCTTCCGCGTCACCCTTGGCGAGCGCGCCGAGCAGTTCCTGCGACGCCACCGGCTCCGGGATCTCCCGCCCCTCCGCGAGCCGGTCGAACTCCCGGAAGACCGCCGGTGTGGACAGCCCGCGTGAGGCCATCGCGAACACCCAGTGGAAGGTGCCGCCGACCTCCAGTTCCGTCAGTCTCTCCCCGCGCCCGGTGCCGAGCGCGGCCCCGCCGACCAGGCTGAACGGGACGTCGCTGCCCAGTTCGGCGCAGATGTCGAGGAGTTCCTCGCGTGAGGCGCCGGTGCCCCACAGGGTGTCGCAGGCGAGGAGGGCGGCCGCCCCGTCGGCGCTGCCGCCCGCCATGCCGCCGGCGACGGGGATGTCCTTGGCGATGTGCAGGTGCACGTCGGGGGTCAGGCCGTGGCGGGCGGCCAGCGCCTCGGCGGCGCGGACGGCGAGATTGGTGCCGTCGAGCGGGACCTGCGCGGCGTCGGGGCCGTCGCAGGTGACGCGCGGGCCGCCGGGCGAGGGCGTCGCGGTGACCTCGTCGTAGAGGCCGACGGCGAGGAAGACGTTGGCGAGGTCGTGGAAGCCGTCGGGGCGGGCGGCGCCCACCGCGAGCTGGACGTTGACCTTGGCGGGGACGCGGACGGTGACGCTCACTGCTGGCCCTGCTCCTTGTGCTCGGCGATACGCGCGAACTCCTCGACGGTCAGCGACTCGCCGCGCGCCTGCGGGGAGACGCCGGCGGCGACGAGCGCGGCCTCGGCGGCGGCGGCGGAACCGGCCCAGCCGGCGAGCGCGGCCCGCAGCGTCTTGCGGCGCTGGGCGAAGGCGGCGTCGACGACGGCGAAGACCTCGCGCCGGGACGCGGTGGTGGCGAGCGGCTCCGTGCGCCGCACCAGCGACACCAGGCCGCTGTCGACGTTCGGGGCGGGCCAGAAGACGGTCCGGCCGATGGCACCGGCCCGCTTGACCTCGGCGTACCAGTTGGCCTTCACGGACGGCACCCCGTACACCTTCGAGCCGGGGGCGGCGGCGAGCCGGTCGGCGACCTCCGACTGCACCATGACCAGGGTGCGTTCGATGCTCGGGAAGGTCTCCAGCATGTGCAGCAGGACCGGGACGGCCACGTTGTAGGGGAGGTTGGCGACCAGCGCGGTGGGCGGCGGGCCGGGCAGCTCGGTGACGTGCATCGCGTCGGAGTGCACCAGCGCGAACCGGTCGGCGCGCTCGGGCATCCGGGCGGCGACGGTGGCGGGCAGCGCGGCGGCCAGCACGTCGTCGATCTCGACGGCGGTGACCCGGTCGGCGGCCTCCAGCAGGGCGAGCGTGAGGGAACCGAGCCCCGGGCCGACCTCGACGACCACGTCGTCGGGGCGGACCTCGGCGGTGCGGACGATACGGCGGACGGTGTTCGCGTCGATCACGAAGTTCTGGCCGCGCTGCTTGGTGGGGCGCACACCGAGGGCGGCCGCCAGTTCACGGATGTCGGCGGGGCCCAGGAGGGCGTCGGGGGTGGGGCTGCTCACCCGACAAGGGTACGGGGCGCCGCCGGGCCGGAACGCCGGAGCGGGCCCGGCGCCCGTCTCACCGGTGCAGGCGCTGCCCGCAGTGCGGCCAGGGGCTGGTGCCCTGGCGGACGTACAGCTTCTTGGCCCGCATCGTCTGTTCCGCGGGCGGGGCGTCCTGGGGGCGGCCCCGGCCGCCGAGGCGCTGCCAGGTCTCGGTGTCGAACTGGTACAGGCCGCCGTACGTCCCCGAGGAGTCGACCGCGTCGGGGCGGCCGCCGGACTCGCAGGCGGCGAGGCCCTCCCAGTTCAGCCCGCCCGTGGAGTCCGTGGACACCGGCAGGGGCTTCGTGCCGACCTTGACGATCTGGGTCTGCGGCCGGCGCACCAGCTCGGTGCCGGTGCGCCGCGGCTTCTGCCGCACCCCGTTGACGGTGCGCAGCGTGTACGTGATGCGGCGCAGGCCCGCCCGTCCCGGCTGCTCGACGACCTCGGTGCCCCGGAACACGGTGGGGTCCTCGACGCGCCGTACGTCGAAGGGGATGACCTCGTCACGGATCTCCCGGCCGCCGGTGATCCGCAGCACGGTCACCGCCTGCCCGTCGCGGGGGAAGTCCCCGGCCCGCGCCGAGGTGGTGTCGTCTCCGCGCAGGGTGACTCCGGCCTGTTCGACGACCTCGGCGACGGTCGCGGCGTTGGTGCGGACGGTGCGGGCCCGGCCGTCGGCGAGGACCGTCACCGCGCGTTCGGTGCGCACGTCCAGGGTGAGCCCCTCGCGTCCGATGCGCTTCGAGCGCGGCACCGACAGGTACGCGCCCTCGGTGCGCACCCCGAGCTCCCTCAGCGCCGCCTCCACGGTGTGCGCGGTCGTCCACACCTCGCGCCGGCGGCCGTCGAGGGTGAGCCGCAGGGGGCGCCCGTGGCGCACCGAGACCTCGTCGCCGCTCTCCAGCGCCGATCCGGCGGGCGGGTGCACCACGTCGTGGGCGCCGACCTCGACGCCCTGGTCGGCGAGGAGCTCGGTGACGTCGTCGGCGAAGGTGTGCAGGGTGCGCGGGGTGCCGTCGACGGTCAGCTCGACCGCCTTGTCGCTGGCGACGAAGGCGCTGGTGCCGCCGGCCAGGAACGCGACGACGAGGGCCTGCGGGACCAGCCGGCGCATGGGTCCCTCGACCCGCTCGACGGTCCGGCCGCGCCGGCGGTGCGCGGCCCGCCGCCCGGTCCGGTGGTCCGCGCCGGGCGCGTACGCCCCTTCGGCCACCTCGTACGCCGGGCGGTAGGTGTCCGCGTACGGCTCGGGCCCGCCGCCGCCCCCGTACACGGTGTCGTGACGTTCCGTGTGCGTCTCGAAGGCGGCCGGCGTGCCGTAGGGCACCGTGGGAGCGGTGTACGGGTCGAAGCCGCCGTACCCCGGGGGGTACGGGGACGGGCTCGGTCCATACGTCTCGAACTGCGCGTTGCTCACGACGACGCTCCAGCGGAGGGGTCCGTTCAGGGCCACCAGAACCTAGCGGAGCGCCGGGCGGTCACCAAGGCGACGCGGCTACGCACCGTAATTTTTACGGGCGTTGGGAGCCGGGAGGGCCGTCGGGCGGGTGTCAGTTCGGGTAGGAGAAGGCCCGTGCGGTGTTCGATCCCAGGGCCGCGGCCAGCGTGTCCTCGTCGATGCCGCGCACCTCGGCCATGGCCCGGACCGTGATCGGAATGAGATACGGCGCGTTGGGCCGTCCGCGGTACGGGGCCGGGGTGAGGAAGGGCGCGTCGGTCTCCACCAGGAGCAGTTCCAGTGGGGCCACCGCGACGGCGTCCCGCAGGTTCTGCGCGTTCTTGAAGGTGACGTTGCCGGCGAAGGACATGTGGTAGCCGGCGCGGGCGCACACCCGGGCCATCTCGGCGTCGCCCGAGTAGCAGTGGAAGACGGTGCGCTCGGGGGCGCCCTCCTCCTTGAGGATGCGCAGGACGTCGTCGTGGGCGTCGCGGTCGTGGATGACGAGGGTCTTGCCGTGCCGCTTGGCGATCTCGATGTGGGCGCGGAACGACGCCTCCTGTGCCCGGACGCCCTCGGGGCCGGTGCGGAAGTGGTCGAGGCCGGTCTCGCCGACGCCCTTGACGTGCGGGAGCGCGGCGAGCCGGTCGATCTCGGCGAGCGCCTCGTCGAGCGCCGCCGTGCCCCCGGCCTCGCGCGCGCCCTGCCGGGACCACCCGTCGGGATCGCCGTGCACGATGCGGGGTGCCTCGTTGGGGTGCAGGGCGACGGTGGCGTGCACGGCGTCGTAGGCCGCCGCCGTCTCGGCCGCCCACCGCGAGCCGCGTACGTCGCAGCCCACCTGCACGACGGTGGTCACCCCGACGGAGGCCGCCTTCGCCAGGGCGTCCTCCACGCTGCCGGACTGCATGTCGAGGTGGGTGTGCGAGTCGGCGACCGGCACCCGCAACGGTTCCGGCGCGGGCGGGGCGGCGTGCTTGTCGGCGGCGTTCGAAGGCATGCCCCGATCCTACGGAAGGGGCCCGCCGGGCCGGCCGGGTGCCGGGTCAGCCCGCCTTGCGGTGGAAGACGTGCAGAAGGTCGGAGAGCTGCCAGTGGTGCGGCGCCTCGCCCGCCTGCGCGGGGACGGCCGGGGACGGGGCGGGCCCGGGGCGGCGCAGGGAGTTCTGCGCGGACGACACCCGCCCGGCCCGCATGATCCGCACCACGTGCCCGTCGCAGTTCTGGCAGGCGGGCCGGCTCAGCGGCGACGGCACGACTTGGCCGTCGGCCACGTACCGGACGAACTCCCGGCCGTCCCCGTCGTGGTGGTGCTCTATCTCGTACGACTGCTCCCAGCCGTGCCCGCAGCGCATGCACGCGAACGAGTACGACTCGTGGACGACGGCGGTCGCGGCGCCGTGAAGGCCCGGGATCTGTGCGCTCTCACTCATGCCGGCTCCTGGGGTCCGCTGGGCTGGGACGGTCGGCGTCCCACGACCCAGTGGACTCCCCGGCGGCGGCGAGCGCACGCGATCTGTCCAGTGTTGGCGGTGAATTGGCCGTTCCTTGCAGAAACGCCCGAGTCGCTTTACCCCGGCATGGGGCGCCCGCGCACCCGCGCATACGCCCTGCTCACACCACCTTCACGCCTCCGCCTTCTTGGCCGCCACGACGGCGTCGAAGACCTCCCGCTTGGGCACCCCGGCCTCGGCGGCCACCGCCGCGATCGCCTCCTTGCGCCGCTCCCCCGCCTCCTCGCGGATACGGACCCGGCGCACCAGCTCCGCCGCGTCGACCTCCTCGGCGCCCTTGTCCGGGGCCCCCTCGACGACGACGGTGATCTCCCCGCGCACACCCTCGGCCGCCCACGCCGCGAGCTCCCCGAGCCCGCCCCGCCTGACCTCCTCGTACGTCTTCGTCAGCTCCCGGCACACCGCGGCCCGCCGCTCGGGGCCGAACACCTCGGCCATCGCGGCGAGGGTGTCGTCGAGCCGGTGCGGCGCCTCGAAGTAGACGAGCGTGCGACGCTCCCGCTCGACCTCGGCCAGACGCGAGCGCCGCTCGCCGGCCTTGCGCGGCAGGAACCCCTCGAAGCAGAACCGGTCCACGGGCAGCCCGGACAGGGCGAGCGCGGTCAGCACGGCGGACGGGCCGGGCACGGCGGTGACCCGGATGTCCTTCTCCACGGCCGCCGCGACCAGCCGGTACCCCGGATCCGACACGGACGGCATGCCCGCGTCGGTCACCAGCAGCACCCGCGAGCCCTCCAGCAGCGCCTCGACCAGCTCGGGGGTGCGCGCCGACTCGTTGCCCTCGAAGTACGACACGACCCGCCCGGACGGCTGCACCCCGAGCGCCTGGGTGAGGCGCTTCAGGCGCCGGGTGTCCTCGGCGGCGACCACGTCCGCGCCGGCCAGCTCCTCCGCGAGCCGGGGCGGCGCGTCCTGGACGTCGCCGATGGGGGTGCCTGCCAGTACAAGGGTTCCTGTCACGTTTCCAGTCTCGCAGGGCGCATCCGCGCGACTGTCACAGACGTGTTCCCTACGATGGCGCGGTGACCAGTACCGCGTCCTCCACGGACACCCGGCAGGGCCAGGCATCGCACGAGCAGCGGCCGTCGTGGCAGCAGCGGCTGCGCCGATTCGGCTACTCCGCCGCGCCCGGCGGCGACGTACGCGACCGGCTCGTGCCGCCGTACGTGGCGCCCAGCCCGCGGATGTGGCAGTTCCTCGGCGTCTCGGGCCCGCTGGCCGGCCGGATCACGCGCTGGTCCGGGTGGGGCGGGCCGCTGCTGGTGACGCTGCTGGCCGGCGTGCTGCGCTTCTGGCACCTGGGCAGCCCGAAGGCGGTGATATTCGACGAGACGTACTACGCCAAGGACGCCTGGGCGCTGATCCACCGCGGTTTCGAGGTCAGCTGGGACAAGAACGCCAACAAGTCGGTCCTGGAGCTGGCCGACAAGGTGCCGATCCCGACGGACGCGGCGTACGTCGTGCACCCGCCGGTGGGCAAGTACGTCATCGGGCTCGGCGAGCTGATGTTCGGGTTCAACCCGTTCGGCTGGCGCTTCATGACGGCGCTGCTCGGCACGCTCTCGGTGCTGATGCTGTGCCGCATCGGCCGCCGAATCTTCCGCTCCACGTTCCTCGGCTGTGTCGCGGGCGCGCTGATGGCCGTGGACGGGCTGGCGTTCGTGATGGCCCGCACCTCGCTGCTGGACGGGGTGCTGATGTTCTTCGTGCTGGGGGCCTTCGGGTGCCTGGTCATCGACCGGGACCGGGCGCGCGCGAGACTGGCCGCCGCGCTGCCGGTGGACGCCGACGGGCGGGTCCGCCCCGACGCGCACCTCGCCGAGACCCTGCGGCTCGGCCGGCGCCCCTACCGCTGGCTGGCCGGTCTGCTGCTGGGCCTGGCCATCGGCACCAAGTGGAACGGCCTGTACTTCCTGGCCGCTTTCGGCCTGATGACGGTGCTGTGGGACGTCGGCGCCCGCCGGGTCGCCGGCGCGGGCCGCCCGTACCGGGCGGTGGCCCGCCACGACCTCGGCCTGGCGTTCCTGGCGACGGTGCCGGTGGCGATCGTCACCTACCTCGTGTCCTGGACGGGCTGGATCCTCTCCCCCACGAACGGCAAGGGCGGCTACTACCGCGACTGGGCGACCGCCAACGGACGCACCAGCGACTGGTCGTGGCTGTTCCCCGACTGGTGGCTGAGCCTGTGGCACTACGAGAACCAGGTGTACGACTTCCACGTCGGCCTGTCCTCGCCGCACACCTACCAGTCCAACCCCTGGAGCTGGATCGTCGACGGCCGTCCCGTGTCCTTCTTCTACGAGTCCCCGCTGCCCGGCGCGGACGGCTGCCCCTCCGACGCGGGCGGCAAGTGCGCCCGCGAGGTCCTGGCGATCGGCACGCCGGTCCTGTGGTGGGCGGCGGCCGCGGCCGTCCTGTACGTCCTGTGGCGCTGGCTGCTGCGCCGCGACTGGCGGGCCGGCGCCATCGCCTGCGGCGTCGCGGCCGGCTACCTCCCCTGGTTCCTCTACCAGGAACGCACCATCTTCTTCTTCTACGCCATCGTCTTCCTCCCCTTCCTGTGCCTGGCCGTGGCGATGCTCCTGGGCGCGATCATCGGCCCACCCCGCTCCGGCGACACCCGCCGCGTGATCGGCGCGACGGCGGCAGGCGTCCTGGTCCTGCTGATCGCCTGGAACTTCATCTACTTCTGGCCCCTGCACACGGGCACGTCGATCCCGATCGACGAGTGGCGGTCGCGGATGTGGCTGGATACGTGGGTCTAGCTGCGCAGACACGCCGCGAGGGCACGGCAGTCAGCCGTGCCCTCGCGGTCATTGTTGGTCGTTGATGGCTGTCGTCGGTCACCCTCGGACGGCCCGAGCGCGGCCCGACGCTGAGTCTCGGCAGATTTACAGCGGGCCGGGTTCGGGGCTGAGCTGCGGTTCCTCGCCTCTGGCCGCTCCCGGGGGACATATGGGGCATCAAGTGCACTCCCCCTGCGGCTCTACCTTGCTGAAATCCGTGCCTAGCGCAGGCTGTTGAGCCCATGGTCCATGTATGGACCACGCCTACGCTGTCGAGACGCTCACTGACTTTCTTGAAGACGTAAACGTCCACGTCTCGAAACTAGAAACCGCCAACAGCGACCAGAGCGGCAGCAGGTACTGGCCAGAGTGGCCCCAGGACCTCGCAATCGAGCTAGTGAGTGCTCGCAAGATCATTGATGCCTACGCTCCACAAGCTCTTGCCGAGTTGGGCCAGTACAACCCAGAGGGCATCGGGTACTGGCAACTCGTACGTTTGGCGGCGGCCGAAGCCTTGGGGCACGCCAAGCACGCAGACGAGATTGCGGCGTTCCTGCGGCCCGCGTCACCTCTTATCCAGGCGGACGCGCTCCACCCCTGGGTCTGGGAGCCAGCCGCGCCGCTCTGGGCCGCCGAAGCTCATCAAGACGCCGTCCTCGCCGCCGCTCGCACCGTCAACCGACGCTTCAGCAGAAGCTGGGGCGCCACGACATCGGCGAGAAAGACCTCTGCATGCAAAGTTTCGACATGAAAGCGCCTGAGGAGAGCAAACCGCGCCTCCGTTTCAACGGGGATCGAAGCACCCCAACCTGGAGGGCCCGCCAGGACGGCGCAAAGTACACCTCGGCCGGGGTCTTCTTGGCACTCCGGAACCTCGCGGCTCACGAGGACGAGGTGAACTGGACCCAGCAGGAAGCGTTGGAGTACCTAGCGACCTTCTCGGTCGTAGCCCGCTGGATCGAGGAGTGCGTCGTCGAGACGGCGTCGTGAGCGCTCCGAGTAGGGAAGAGCCGTCACCTGTCGTTGCCAAGCGCCCTCGCAAGGCTCACAGACAGCCCAGCCGTTGGCAGCGAACCGAAGGGCATCCGGCTACTCCTCTGGAGTGCACCCATGCTGTCGATGCCATAGGGCTTCAGCAGTGGAGATATAGGGGGTCAAGTTACCGATCAAATTCGAAAATAATGCAGCCAGAAAGCGTCATGAGTTGTGCGCCGCCAAAACATTCTGCACAAATAGCGGTCTAGCTTCATCATATAGCGCAAGTGTGCAAAAAGCACCCACGGACCTGCAATCATGCTGTTGGCATACCTGTGCGAAGGGACGCAAGCGAAGCATGATTGACCTCCCGGCTCTGCCGATCGGGCCCAAGTACATGACTATCAGTCCAGAAATGGCTGAGCTCTGGCTGACTCACTGCAACCCAGCGCATAACCGAGTCCTCTCCGATACCGTGTATGAACGGTATGCGAAAGCTATGAGCAATGGGGCATGGAGGACAACACACCAGGGCATCGCTTTCGATAAAGATGGAATGCTGCTTGATGGGCAGCATAGGCTGATGGGCATCAAGCTCTCCGGTGTTTCTGTCGAAATGCTCGTCATCCCTAACTGCGAGGCGGAGACCTTCGACGTACTCGACTCAGGGCATCGTCGCCAAGCGGCTCAGCTTCTCAAGATCCCCCACAGGGTCATCGTCGCTGCGGCGGCCCGGATCATCGGGCAGATGTATAAAATGTGGGATCCTGTCACCCTCTTCGATGGTTTCTACGATACGAGAGCCGCCACCTCAGATATCCTGAGAGCTGTTGCGGCATGGCCAGAACTTACGACCATGGCTCCCATCGCCGCCGCATCGTATCGGGCCTCCGGAATTAACCAGCCCACCCATCTGGTGGTTCTTGCTCAAGCGGCACGAACTGAGTACGCAGACAAGATCGAAGATTGGGCCAACGGCCTGATTTCGGGCGCCAACATGGACGCAAAGGATCCTCGCCTAGTACTCAGGAATAGGTTCTTCAGGGATCGCGTGGTGCTTGGCACGAGCGGAGGACGTCGGGCCTCTTACAACTTGATCGCCAAGTCTTGGAACAGTTGGGCGCAGGGGAATCTTATGGGGACCCTTAAGACCCTTGACGGCGAGGGAATTATTCCTGTGATTGGGACTGATAAATTCAGGCCTTGATCAGGTAAAGTAAGTTGTACCACGCTGGGAGCACGACGGTTTCCAACGCCAGTCGGCTCCCCGCGCGTCCATCCCGCGTGACATGCGCCTATCGCCTTTAGCGTGCGCGCGGCCCCAGGTGACCAGAGTTGGCCACGGCGGGAATCGCGGAGCTCCCGTGGCGCCGTCACTTCCGCTCTGCGGTATCTGCCACGAGTCGGCTTGTAAACCCGGCGTCGCGCAGACGCTCATACGCTGCGGCCACGTCATCGGGTACAGGCTGCTCGATCATGAACCCCTGTCGCGGGCTAGATCATGAGCCGCTGCTGCGCGCCGGCCAACATGTCGATGACCAGGCGTGCATCTCCGATCGAGTCGACGTAGTCAGCCAGGGTCATAGGTGTAGACGCGCTGACCCACTCGACTTCGGGCCACAGGTTGCGTGCGGTCGCGTAGGCCCGTCGCTCCTCATACGGCTTGCTAACCAGCAGGACGGAGGACACGGCGGCCCCGCGCTCTTCGAGGAGTGCGCGGGAAAAGCGGATGTTCTCTCCTGTGTTCCAGGCCCGCGGCTCCACGAAAATGGCGTCAGCCGGCACCCCCAGGTCCGTCGCCCGCTCGCGGTAGTGCTCGGCCTCGCCACGCGGCATGCGGTCGCGTGTGGTGCGGCTGGTCGCCCCGGTGAAGACGATCAACGGCATCATGCCGCGGTGGTAGGGATCAGCAGTTGTGTCCGCGACTCCGAGGTCATGACTGCCGAGTCCGATCGCGACAGAGCATGGGCGCAGCTCGTGCCCCATCTGCTGGAAGCCCCAGAGCCGTTGAGCGTCGGCCCATGCCTGTGCTGAGATCACTTGCTCTTGCCCTCCGCTTTCGCTGAGTCGGGGACCTTGAAGTCGTACGTCCAGGCGAAGCGCGTCGCCGCGTGAACGCCGATGGCGAACTCCACCACGGTGCCGTCGGCCGTGTACGTCGTCCGGTGCAACTCCACCACCCATTCGCCTGGCGCGAGCTGGAGCAGCTGGGCTTCGTCCGCCGTGGGGACTCGCGCGAACAGGGTCTCCTGCAAGTGGTCAATCTCGTACCCAGCGTCGTAGAGGACACGGAAGCCACCGCCCCGGCCGGCGAAAGCATCCGGGCTCTGAGCCAGTACCTCGGTCACAGCGATCTGGGCTTCACGCTCCGGACGTACACGCACCTGATGCCGAGCAGCGAGGGACGCACCCGGAAGGCCGTCGACAGCCTCTACCTGGCGTCGAGCACGCATGATCACGGCCCAGGGACGGCCCAAGCCGCCTGATCCGGCCCCGGCCAGAGGTAAACGCCCTGGTCGGAGCCCCAGGGGTCCGGATCATGCAGACTTCATCTACTTCTGGCCCCTCCACACGGGCACGTCGATCCCGATCGACGAGTGGCGGTCGCGGATGTGGCTGGATACGTGGGTCTAGGCCCTCTTCACCCCGTCGATCTTCGGTCACACGTTCGGTAACCGTCGGTCACAAAAGGAAACACCCCCCACAGTTCTCCCCCACGCCACCTACAGTGCGGAGGACGGAACGGGGAGGGGATCATGGCCAAGGGGGTCAAGGTCGCGGTCGTGGGCGGGGTGTTCGCCCTGATGGTGGGCGGGGCCGGGTACGGCGCCTACAACATCGTGTCGGCGTTGGACGGGGGCGGCGCCACCGGTGCCGGCGGGGCGGCGCGGTCCGGGCCGCCGGACGCCGAGGAGGTGGCCGAGACCACCGAGGCGTTCTTCGGCGCCTGGGAGAAGGGCCAGGTCGAGCAGGCCGCCGCACGGACCAACAACGACGCGGCCGCCGGCGTCCTCCTCCACGCCTTCGGCAAGGGCGCGCACATCGGCGACGTGAAGATCACGCCGGGCAAGGCCAAGGGCACCACCGTGCCGTTCACGGTGGACGCGAAGGTGTCGTACGGCGGGAAGTCCGCGCCGCTGCGCTACGCGAGCCGGCTCACCGTGGTGCGCGGGGTGAGCACCGGCAAGGCGCTGGTCGACTGGCAGCCGTCCGTGATCCACCCGGACCTGCGCAAGGGCGACACCCTGGTCACCGGCGAGGCCGCGAGCCCGCCCATCCAGGCCGTCGACCGGAACGGCACCGAGCTGACGAAGGAGAAGTACCCCTCGCTCGGCCCGGTCCTGGACACCCTGCGGTCCCGCTACGGCGACAAGGCCGGCGGCGAGCCCGGTGTCGAGCTGTCGATCCGGCACACCGTCACCGAGGCCCCGGACACCTCGCTGCTGACCCTCTCCAAGGGCAGACCCGGCAAGCTGCGCACCACGCTCAGCGCCAGCGTCCAGGCGGCCGCCGAGAAGGCCGTCGAGAAGTACGGGCAGTCCTCCGTCGTCGCGCTCAAGCCGAGCAGCGGCGAGATACTCGCCGTGGCCAACCACCGTGAGGACGCCTTCGACGCGGCGTTCCAGGGGCAGGTCGCCCCCGGTTCCACGATGAAGATCCTCACCTCGGCCATGCTCATCGACAACGGCCTGGCCACGATGAACGGCCCGGCACCCTGCCCGGACACGGCGGTCTGGCAGAGCCAGACCTTCAGGAACCTGAAGGGCATGAGGCCCGACGAGGGCCCCGGCGCCACTCTTTCGGCCGCCTTCACACGTTCCTGCAACACGGCCTTCATCAAGCTCGTCGGCCGTGACGGGGTCACGGACTCCTCACTGACGGCGGAGGCCGAGCAGCGGTTCGGGATCGGCCGCGACTGGCGGACCGGCATCAGCTCCTTCGACGGCAGCGTCCCCGCCTCCGGCGGCCCGGACCGCGCGGCCAACGCGATCGGGCAGGGCACGGTCCAGATGAACCCGCTGACCATGGCGTCGGTGACGGCGACCGCGATCACCGGCACGTTCCGCCAGCCGTATCTGGTGCCGCGCACGCTCGACGACCGCGACTTCGCGACCGCGTCCGGACTGCGGCCGGGCACCGCGAACCAGATCCGGCAGATGATGCGGCTGACCGCGACGCAGGGCACCGGCGCGGCGGCGATGCGCGGGCTGGGCGGCGACATCGGCGCGAAGACCGGTTCGGCCGAGGTCGACGGAGAGGCCACCTCGGACAGCTGGTTCGCGGCGTTCCGCAACGACGTGGCGGCGTCCGCGCTGGTCCAGCAGGGCGGGCACGGCGGCGACGCGGCCGGTCCGATTGTCGCAGCCGTGCTACGAGCGGCAGGCTGACCTCACCCTCGGCGCCCGGGGACTCTAGGCTGTCGTCGTCGTTGTGCGTGAGGGCAGCGGGGCGCCGGGGACCCTGGGATTCGTGAGGGAACGGAAAGCAGTGGGCAGAAGAAAGCGCGTCGCCGAGCGGCGGAAGACGAACCCGGCCGTGCTCGGCGGGATGATCGCCGTCGTCATCGGTGGCGCCGGGTTCGGCGTCTACGCCCTGTACGGGGGTGGAGCGGCGGCCGACACGCAGTCGGCCTCCGCCGAGCAGCGGGCCAGGAAGGTCAGGACGGGCCCGCTGTCCGGCAAGGAGGTCACCACGGCCGCCGAGGCGTTCCTCACCGCCTGGCAGAAGGGGAAGGTGGCCGAGGCGGCCGCCGCCACCGACGACAGCGCCGCCGCGAAGGCCCTGCTCACCGGCTACTCCAAGGACGCCCGCATCAAGGACGTCACCCTCACGGCGGGCCCCCGCGCCGGCGACAAGGTCCCCTTCTCGGTGAAGGGCACCGTCACCTACAAGGGCACCAGCAAGCCCCTCGCGTACGACAGCGCCCTCACCGTCACCCGGCGGGCCGAGGACGGCAGGCCGCTGGTGAAGTGGCACGCGGCGGTCGTCCACCCGGAGCTGAAGGACGGCGACCGGCTCGTCACCGGCGCGTCCGGCAAGCCCCCGGTGAAGGCGCTCGACCGCGACGGCGGCGAGCTGACCGTGAAGACCTACCCGTCGCTGGGTTCGGTCCTGGACGGGCTGCGCGAGAAGTACGGGGACAAGGCCGGCGGCACGGCGGGCGTCGAACTCCAGGTGGTCCGCGGCAAGGAGTCCCAGAAGGCGGAGCTGTCCGACACCACCGTGCTGGAGCTGAGCAAGGGCACGCCGGGCACGGTGAAGACGACGCTGAGCCCGGCGCTCCAGGCGCTCGCCGAGCAGCAGGTCGCCGCCAAGGAGAAGGCGTCGGTGGTCGTGCTGCGGCCCTCCACGGGCGAGATCCTCGCGGTGGCGAACTCCTCGCACGGCTTCAACACCGCGTTCCAGGGATCGCTGGCCCCCGGTTCCACGATGAAGGTCGTCACCTCCTCGCTGCTGATCGAGAAGGGCCTGGCGTCGGCGGACAAGCAGCACCCCTGCCCGAAGTACTTCACCTACGGGCACTGGAAGTTCCAGAACGACGACAAGTTCGAGATCAAGGGCGGGACGTTCAAGGCGAGCTTCGCCCGGTCCTGCAACACGGCCTTCATCAGCCAGGCGCCGAAGCTGGACGACGACAGTCTGACCAAGCAGGCGCAGCAGGTCTTCGGTCTCTCCCTCGACAACTGGTCGGTGGGCGTGCCCACCTTCGACGGTGCCGTGCCGGTGCAGTCGCAGGCGCAGATGGCGGCCGAGCTGATCGGTCAGGGCGGGGTGCGGATGAACCCGCTGAACATGGCGTCGGTGTCGGCGACCGTGAAGCAGGGCACCTTCAAGCAGCCCTATCTGGTCTCCCCCGAGGTGGACGGGCGGACGCTCGCGAAGGCGTCCCGCACGATGTCCGCGTCCACGCTGGCCCAGCTGCGCGATCTGATGGGGTACACCGCGCGGTACGGCACGGCGGCCGAGGCGATGGCGGGGGTCGGCGGCGACGTCGGCGCGAAGACCGGTTCGGCCGAGGTCGACAACCAGAAGAAGCCCAACGGCTGGTTCACGGCCTATCGCGGCGATCTGGCCGCGGCGGGTGTCGTGCAGGCGGCCGGGCACGGCGGTTCGACGGCCGGCCCGATCGTGGCGGCGCTGCTGAAGGCCGGTGGCTGAGGCTCCGGTGGTTGAGGTTCAGCTGTGCACGGGTTCCGTGGCGGCCAGATAGGTCCGCCGCAGGAACCGCATCAGCGCCTTCGTCTCGAACTGGACGACCGAGACGCCCTGCGGGGAGTGGAACTCGACCACGGCCTGCACCCGGCCGCAGGGCCACACCCGGATCTCACCGCTCCCGGCGGGGGCGCGCAGCCCCTGCTCCAGCAGGGTGCGCGAACACGTCCAGTCGTGGGTGTCGCCGCCGGGCAGCCGGATGTGGACGACGCGCGGATCGGTGTCGGGGTCGTAGCGCAGGACCACGGGGACCGCGTCCTGCTCCGCGGCCAAGGTGTCCGCGTCGGTGACGATGTGGGCTCGTGCGTACTGCTCGACTACGGACATCGGACGGCCCCTAACCCGCGTGACCTGACGCGTGACCTGTGCGAAGGCTGTGCCTCCGCTCCTTCTCCAATGTCGCACATCTTCCCGATTCCGCTCGTCGTAGCCGGATCGGGCTCAGATGTGGGCGGAATCATGCGGCGCCCGGCGGAATCATGCGCCGCCCGCGACCGGCGTGGCCGCAGTGAACACCCACTCGCTCTTGCAACCCGTTCGCATTAAGCCACTATCATCGAACGGTGCACGTACCTGACGGATTCATAGACGCCCCCACCTCCGCCGTGACCGGAGTGGTCGCCGCGGCCGCGGTAGCCGTGAGCCTGCGCGGTGCCCGGCGCGAACTCGACGAACGCACCGCCCCGCTGGCCGGACTCGTCGCGGCGTTCATCTTCGCCGTCCAGATGCTCAACTTCCCCGTCGCGGCCGGCACCAGCGGCCATCTGCTCGGCGGCGCCCTCGCGGCGATCCTCGTCGGGCCCTACACAGGCGTGCTGTGCGTGTCGGTGGTCCTGCTCATGCAGGGCATCCTGTTCGCGGACGGCGGCCTGACCGCACTCGGCGTGAACATCACCAACATGGCGATCGTGACGACCGTCGTCGCCTACGCCGTCTTCCGGCTCCTGGTGAAGGTGCTCCCCCGCGGCCGCCGCTCGATCACCGTCGCCTCGTTCGCCGCCGCCCTGCTGTCCGTCCCGGCGGCCGCCCTCGCGTTCACCCTCATGTACGCGGTCGGCGGCACCACCGACGTCTCCCTCGGCAAGGTCGCCACCGCCATGGTCGGCGTGCACGTCCTGATCGGCCTCGGCGAGGCCACGATCACCGCGCTGACCGTCGGCGCCGTCGTCGCCGTACGCCCCGATCTGGTGTACGGCGCCCGTGACCTGCGGCAGCGGCTGAGGCTGCGGGTGAACGGCGAGCTGGTCGACGCGCCCGCCGCCGAACCCGCCCCGGTCGCCGCGCGCTCCCCCCGCAAGGTGTGGGCCGTGGGCCTGGTCACCTCCCTCGTCCTCGCCGGCTTCGTCAGCTTCTACGCCTCCGCCAGCCCCGACGGCCTGGAGAAGGTCGCCGCCGACCACGGCATCGACAAGAAGGCCGAGGACCACGCCGCCGCCGACTCCCCGCTCGCCGACTACGGCGTCAAGGACGTCACCGACGCCCGGCTCTCCGGCGGTCTCGCGGGCGTGATCGGCGTCGGGGTCACCGTCGTCGCGGGCAGCGCGGTCTTCTGGGCCGTGCGCCGCCGCCGTACGGCCCATCCCGCCGACGTCTCCCCGGCGAGCACGAGCGGCGCCTGACATGGGAGCGGGGCACGCGCACCGGCTCTACCGGCACGGGCACTCGCCCGTGCACGGGCTGCCGCCGCACACCAAGCTGGCCGCGACGTTCGCGTTCGTCGTCGTCGTGGTCTCCACACCGCGCGAGGCGATGTGGGCGTTCGGCCTGTACGCGGTGCTGCTCGCGGCCGTCGCCCGCACCGCGCGCGTGCCCGCCCGGTTCCTGCTGAAGCGGCTGCTGATCGAGGTGCCGTTCGTCGCGTTCGCCGTACTCATGCCGTTCGTGGCGGAGGGCGAGCGCGTCGAGGTGCTGGGCCTGTCGCTGAGCGTCGGCGGTCTGTGGGGCGCCTGGAACGTGCTGGCCAAGGGCACCCTCGGGGTCGCCGCCTCGGTGCTGCTCGCCTCCACCACGGAACTGCGGGAGCTGCTGCTCGGCCTGCAGCGGCTGAAGCTGCCCCCGCTGCTCGTGCAGATCGCGTCCTTCATGGTCCGCTACGGCGACGTCATCGCCGACGAGATGCGGCGCATGCGCATCGCCCGTGAGTCCCGCGGCTTCGAGGCGAAGGGCGTACGGCACTGGGGTGTGCTCGCCAAGTCGGCGGGCGCCCTGTTCATCCGCTCCTACGAGCGCGGCGAGCGGGTGCACCTGGCCATGGTCAGCCGCGGGTACGCCGGGACGATGCCGGTGATCGACGAGGTCACCGCGTCCCGCGCGCAGTGGACCTACGCGCTGACCCTGCCGCTTTCCGCCCTCGTCGTCTGTCTGCTGGGATGGACCCTGTGACCGCTTCCCTCGAGGTCTCCGGCCTCGCCTTCGCCTACCCCGACGGGCATCAGGCCCTGTTCGGCGTGGACTTCTCCATCGAGCGCGGCGAACGGGTCGCGCTGCTCGGCCCGAACGGCGCCGGCAAGACGACCCTGGTCCTGCACCTCAACGGCATCCTGAGCGGCGGCACCGGCACCGTGCGGGTCGCCGGGCTGCCCGTGGGCCGGGAGCACATGGCGCAGATCCGGCGCCGGGTCGGCATCGTGTTCCAGGACCCGGACGACCAGCTGTTCATGCCGACGGTCCGCGAGGACGTGGCGTTCGGGCCGGCCGCGGCCGGTCTCAAGGGGCCGGAGCTGGAGGCGCGCATCGACCGGGCGCTGGAGCTGGTCGGCATGGCGGAGTTCAAGGACCGCCCGCCGCACCACCTGTCGTTCGGGCAGCGGCGCCGGGTCGCGGTCGCCACCGTGCTCGCGATGGAACCGGAGATCCTCGTCCTGGACGAGCCGTCGTCCAACCTCGACCCGGCCTCCCGCCGCGAACTGGCCGACATCCTGCGCTCCCTGGACGTCACCGTCCTCATGGTCACCCACGACCTGCCGTACGCGCTGGAGCTGTGCCCCCGGTCGCTGATCCTGAGCGAGGGCGTGATCGCGGCGGACGGCCCGACCCGTGAACTCCTCGCCGACGACGCGCTGATGAGCGCCCACCGGCTGGAGCTGCCCTACGGTTTCGACCCGCGCTCGGTGCCCACGGGCGCCTGACCGCGGCCCCGCGCGCGAGACGTCGGCCACACTTCGGAATCGAAGGTCGCGCACCCATGTTGGACTGGACACCGCAGGCGCCACGGGGGCGCCGGGTGGTCGGTCGAGGGAGCACGGACGTGGACGTGAACGGCACAGTCGCCGAGGGCTTCGAGCCGGTCAGGGAAGCGTTCGCACGGAACTTCACCGGGCTCGGCGAGCGCGGCGCCGCCGTCGCCGTGTACCGCGACGGGCACCGGGTCGTCGACCTGTGGGCCGGCACCCGGGACGTCGACGGCACCGAGCCCTGGCAGCACGGCACCGCGCAGGTCGTGCGCTCGGCGACCAAGGGCGTCGCCGCCGCCGTGGCCCTGCTGCTGCACCAGCGCGGGGAACTGGACCTGGACGCGCCGGTCGCGGCGTACTGGCCGGAGTTCAAGGCGCACGGCAAGGAGCGGCTGCTGGTCCGGCATGTGCTCGGGCATCGCGCGGGCCTGCCGGTCCTGGACGTGCCGCTCACCCCCGAGGAGGCCCTGGACCCCGAGCGCGGCCCGGCGGCGGTGGCCGCGCAGGCGCCCGTGTGGGAGCCCGGCACCGGCCACGGTTATCACGCGCTGACGTACGGCTGGCTGCTGGACGGGCTGGTGCGGCGGGTCACGGGCCGCTGGGTCGGTGAGTGGCTCGCCGAGGAGGTGGCGGGCCCGCTGGGGCTCGATCTGTGGCTGGGGCTGCCGGAGGAGGTGGCCGGCCGGGCCGGCCGTACCGGGCGGGTGGACGGGCCGGAGCCGGCGGGCGCGCTGCGGGCCCGGCCGAAGCGGTCGGTGACCGCGGCCTACGAGGACCCGCACTCGCTGACCCGCCGGGCGTTCGCCGCGATCAGCCCGTTCCCCGACCAGAACGACCCGGCGTACCGCGCCGCCGCGCTCCCGGCGACGAACGGTGTCGCGACGGCCGACGGGCTGGCCCGTTTCTACGCGGCCCTGATCGGCGAGGTCGACGGGGTGCGGCTCCTCGACCCGGCGACGGTGGAGCTGGCCCGCGCCGAGGAGTCGTCGGGCCCGGACCGCGTCCTGGTCGTCAACACCCGGTTCGGACTGGGGTACATGCTGCACGGCACCGCGTCCCCGCTGCTGGGCCCCGGCTCGTTCGGGCACCCCGGGCGCGGCGGCGCCCTCGGCTTCGCCGACCCGGAGACCCGGATCGCCTTCGGCTATGTGACGAACGGCTTCCGGAAGACGGTGACGGCGGACCCGAGGGCGCAGGCGCTGATCCGGGCGCTGCGGACGTCTCTCGGCGCCTAGGAAACATCCCTCAGACGTGGATCGGGTGCGAGGTGCGCCCGGACGCCGAGTCGATCTCGGTGTGCGCCTTGGTGAGCATCTGCATGGCCAGCTCGTTCAGCGCGCGGGCTCCGGCGATCTCCTCGCCGACGCGGGGCTGGTAGGGGTCCGTGTGGTGCCGGCTGGCGTGCCCGTGGGCCCGTACCTCGGTGCCGTCGGGGAGCCGGACCATGGCGACGGCCCGCGTGTGCTGGTCGTCGTCCTCCATGAACTCCATCTCGACGTGCCATCCCACTGCGGTGTGCATCATGACGACCACCTCCGGAAGACCTGCTTCCAGGGTGCTCCCTCAGGGACGGGCTCGCCAGAAGAGCCCGGCTCAGACGGCGAGGGCGAGGAGCCCGAGGTCGGCCAGGAGAAGGGGTGTGTAGAACAGCAGGAGGGTCGGGGTGAACCAGACCTCCCGCCAGGGCATGGCGCCCAGATGGGAGGCCACGTTCATCGACAGCGGCTCGACGGTGCTGCCGGGCCGGCGGACGTCGTCGTAGAGGCGGCGGTAGGCCCGTTCCTGGCGCAGGAAGAAGCAGTCCAGGTACCAGAAGCACACCAGCGGGACCACGCCGACGGCCGCGAGGTGCCAGCTCAGCCGGCTCGCGGACAGGGCGAGCAGACCGGCGGCCAGGGTGAGGGCCCAGCCCTTCACCAGGAACGAGTTGGTCCCCAGCCGCGTGATGGTGGCCTGGATGAACTCCAGGTGCTTGATCCGGTCGGGATGCAGGGGCTCCCGGTCGCCGACCCCCGCGTCCGACCCCTCGCTCAGCGCCGTCACTGTCCGCCCCCTCGGTGAACCGTCCGCCGGGACGATCGTAGTGCGCAGGCAGGTCCGAGGGGGCCGGTACCGGAGGGTCGAAGGACCGGTTCCGGACGCCGTGTTCGCCCCGGCCGGTCCGCGTTTGAACGAGACGGGTACGGCAACCCGGGATCAGGTGACCTTCGGCACCGGGCGGTGCTGCCTCTCCGCCCATCTCCCCGCCCTCGCCACCCTGTCGGCCCTGCCGGGCCCCGGCGAGGTGCTGCGGTCCGGGGTGCGGCTGGCTCCCGCCCTGCTGCGGTCGGCGGCCATGGCCACCCGGTGGTCGCGCGCCCCGCACCCCGACGACCTGGCGGCCGTCCATCTGGAACTGGTCACGCTCACCGAGGACCGCGCGGTCGTCACCTGGTTCACCGGTGTCCCCGGCACGGACGACGGTGCGGGCCGCCCGCTGCCCGCCGTCACCGAGGGCGAGGTCGTCTACGGCACCCACCCGTCCCGGCTGCACCGGGTCGCGTCCGGTGACCGGCCCACCGCCCACCACCAGGTCGAGCTGACCGGTCTGGAGCCGGGGCAGACGTACTACTACCGGGCCCGCTCGCGCGGGGTCGCCGCCACGCCCACCCCGCTGCACCTGGTGCGCGGCAACGCGGTCGGCACCTCGGCGTTCGGGCTGGGCAGCCGCGGCGGCCCGTACTCCTTCACCACGCCGCAGCCCCCGCCCGGCCGGCTTCTGCTGTCCCTCGCGCTCTGCAACGACCTGCACCTCGGCGAGACCACCGCCGGGCTGGTCGGCGGGCTGCCCCTGCTGCGCGGGGTGCCGCAGCGGGCGGGCGGCGCGCCGTACCCGGAGCTCATGAGCCGGGCGCTGGTCGAGGAGGCCCGGCGGCGCGGGGCGGACGTGCTGCTCGCCGGGGGCGACATCTCGGCCTGCGGGGCGGCGCACGACCTCGCCGAGGCCCGGCGGATCCTCGACGGCTTCGGCACGCACGGGCGGGACTACTTCGTCGTGCGCGGCAACCACGACCGGTCGGCGCAGAACACGTTCGCCGCCGCGTTCGTGGACGGCGGCGGCCCGGGCTACTTCGCGCACGACCTGGGCGGGCTGCGCGTCGTCGGCCTCGACACCTATGCGAAGGCCGGGAACGGCGCCGACGCGGGCGGTCTCGGACCGGAGCAACTGGCCTGGCTGCAGGACCGGTTGAGGGAGCAGCCGGACCAGCCGACGCTGGTGTTCGGGCACCATCCGCTGACCGTGCGGGACTCGGTGTTCCCGGTGACCCGCGGGCACTGCCTGGACCGCCGGCAGGCCGGTGCCGTCCTCGACGCCTACGCGGACGCGCCCGGCGTCTTCCTGCACCACGCCGGCCACACGCACCGCAACAAGCGCACGGTGCTGGCACGGGCCCCGCACGTCACCCAGCAGGAGGTCGCGGCGGCCAAGGAGTACCCGGGCGGCTTCACACTTCTCCGTGTCCACTCCGGCGGCTACGCCCTGAACCACTACAAGGCGGGCGATCTGGCGGCCCGTCAGTGGAGCGAGCGCAGCCGGCGCGTGGCGGCGGGCCTGTGGCCCCACCACTCGCTGGGCCGCTCGGTCGCCGACCGCAACAGCATGACGGTCCGTGACCTGTCGGGGATCGCGGGACGGGCCTGAGGGACCGGCCGGGTCATCCCGCGTGCAGCATCAGCCCGATCCCGGCGACCAGCAGGAACGCGGCCGCGATGCGGGGCGCTCCGAAGCGCTCCTTGAAGAAGACGGCACCGATGGCGGCGCCGACGATGATGGAGGACTCCCGCAGCGCCGCGACCGGCGCCAGTTCGGCCCGGGTCTGCGCCCACAGGACCAGGGCGTACGCGGCGACGGACAGGGCCGCGCCGAGCAGCCCCAGCCTCGCGTACGGCCGGAGCGCGGCCACCGCCGATCCGCCCCGGCGCGCCAGCGTGAACGCGGGGATCACGAGGCCCTGGAGCAGCATCAGCCAGGCGATGTAGCCGAGGGACGACCCGGACGCGCGGACGCCGAGGCCGTCGAGCAGGGTGTACGCGGCGATGGTCAGCCCGGTGGCGAGGGCGGCTCCGATCGCGGCCCAGTCGGGGCGGCGGCCCCGCAGCCCCCACAGGGCGACCCCGGTCAGTCCCGCGCAGGACAGCGCGATCCCGGCGGCCGCCCAGCCGTCCGGCACCTCGTGGGCGAACACGGCGGCGAGGACGGCGACCACGAGGGGCGCGGTGCCCCGGGCGATGGGGTACGCCTGCCCGAAGTCCCCGAGCCGGAACGACGTCATGAGCAGCGCGTAGTACAGGACGTGGACGAGCGCCGAGGCGAGGAGGGACGGCCAGGCGCCGGCGGCCGGGAACGTCCCGAAGGGCATGAGGGCGGTCCCGATGAGCGCGCCGCCGCCCGCGATGAGGGTGAACCCGACCAGCTTGTCGGTGATGCGGTGCGCGATGGCGTTCCAGCCGGCGTGGGTGACGGCCGCGGTCAGGACGGCGGCGGTGACCAGGGGGGTCACTGCTCGCGCACGTCCACGAGGGCGGCGCCGGCGTGGGCGACGAGGTCCTTGGGCTCGATCGGGAAGACGGCGTGCGGGTTGCCGGCGGCGGCCCACACCACGTCGTGCTCCAGCAGCGACCGGTCGGCGAGGACGCGGGTGCGGGTGCGGTGCCCGAAGGGCGGCACGCCCCCGATGGCGTATCCGGTGGTCTCGCGGACGACGTCGGCCTTGGCGCGGGTGACCTTCGCGGCGCCGAGTTCCTCGCGCACCCGGTCGAGGTCGACGCGGGAGGCGCCGTCCATGAGGACCAGGACGGGGACGCCGTCGGCGGCGAAGATCAGGGACTTGCAGATCTCGCTGAGCTCGCAGCCGATCGCGGCCGCGGCCTCGGCGGCGGTGCGGGTGGCGTCCGGGAAGCGGCGCACGCGGGGCAGCAGTTCGCCGAGGCCCAGTTCCCGCAGGGCCTCGGCGAACCGGGGGTGGGCTCCGGAGCCGGTGCTGTCGGTCGTCGTCATGCACGGCACGCTAGCGGTGCGTGTACGGGCCACGCGAGCCCGTTTCGCGAGCCGGACCGGCACGGCGGAGGCCGGTGAGGGCGCCCCGTCCCCACGGAGCCCTCACCGGCCGGTCCTGATCAGTGGCCGCGGGTCACACGAGGGCGGGCGCGCGGTCCGCGTCCTTGCCGTCCCCGGGGGTGCGCAGGCCCTCGCCCTCCACGTCCACGTCGGGCAGGGCGCGGTCCAGCCACTTCGGCAGCCACCAGGCCCGCTTGCCGAGCAGGGCGAGGACCGCCGGGACGATGGCCATGCGGACGACGAAGGCGTCGAAGAACACCGCGATCGCCAGGCCGAAGCCGATCATCTTGACCATGGACTCGCTGGAGCCGATGAAGCCGGCGAAGACCGCCATCATGATCACCGCGGCCGCGGTGACGACCCGGGCGCCGTGCCGGAAGCCGGTGACGATGGCCTGGCCCGGCTTCTCCCCGTGGACGTACGCCTCGCGCATCCGGGTCACGAGGAACACCTCGTAGTCCATGGCGAGGCCGAAGACCACGCCGACCATGAAGATCGGCATCATCGACATGACCGGTCCGGTCTCCTCGACGCCCAGCAGGCTCCCGAACCAGCCCCACTGGAAGACCGCGACGACCGCGCCGAGGGCCGCGAGGACGCTCAGCAGGAAGCCGAGGGCCGCCTTGAGCGGGACGAGGATCGAGCGGAACACCACGATCAGCAGCAGGAAGGCCAGGCCGACGACCAGCGCGAGGTACGGCAGCAGGGCGTCGTTCAGCTTCTGCGAGACGTCGATGTTCATCGCGGTCGAGCCGGTGACCAGCACACTGGCGTCGCTGTCGGCCTGGATGCGGGCGCCCTCGTCGCGGATGGAGTGCACCAGGTCCTCGGTGGTGACCGACGACGGCTTGGCGTTCGGGATGACGGTGATGGTGGCGGTGTCGCCGGCCTTGTTGGGCGCGGCCGGCGTCACGGTGGCCACGTTGTCCAGCCGCTCGATGGTGCTGCCGACGTCGCCGAAGACGGCCTTCGGGTCGTCGGTGCCGCGGGCGTCGACGACGACCATCAGCGGTCCGTTGAAGCCGGGCCCGAAGCCGTCGGACAGCAGGTCGTAGGCGCGGCGCTGGGTGGTGGACACCGGCTGCGAACCGTCGTCGCCGAGCCCGAGCTCCAGGGAGGTCGCGGGGACGGCGGCCGCGCCGAGCCCGAGCACGCCGAGCAGCAGCACGGCGACGGGGCGGCGGACGACGAAGCTGGCCCACCGGGTGCCCATGTTGGGCTTCGCGGTGCCGGACGCGGCCTTGCGCTCTGCGCGCCGGCCACCCATCCAGCGGCTCTTGGCGCCGGCGGGGCGGACCTTGCGGCCGGCGTACCCGAGCAACGCGGGGATCATCGTCAGGGCGATGAGGACCGCGATCACGACGGTGCCGGCGGCGGCGATGCCCATCTTGCTGAGCATGGGGATGTTGACGACCGACAGGCCGACGAGGGCGATGACGACGGTCAGTCCGGCGAAGACCACCGCGGAGCCCGCGGTGCCGACGGCCCGTCCGGCCGCCTCCTCGCGGTCACGTCCCTCGGCGAGCTCGGCCCGGTAGCGGGAGACGATGAACAGGGCGTAGTCGATGCCGACGGCGAGGCCGATCATCGTCGCGAGGATCGAGGTGGTGGAGCCGAGTTCCAGCGCGGCGGCCAGGGCGCCGATCGTGGAGACGCCGATGCCGACGCCGATCAGGGCGGTGAGCAGCGGGAGTCCGGCCGCGACGAGCGAGCCGAAGGTGATGACGAGGACGACCGCGGCGATCGCGATGCCGATGACCTCGGTGGCCCCGGTCTCGGGGGCCGTCTGGAGGGCGTCACCGCCGATCTCGACGGTCAGTCCCGCGTCACGGGCGTCCTGCGCGGCGTCCTCGAGTGCCTCGCGCGAGGTGTCCTCGAGCTCCATGCCGGAGACCTTGTACTTCACCGACGCGTAGGCGATCGTGCCGTCCTTGCTGACGGCGTTCGCGGTGTACGGGTCGGCGACGGAGGCCACCTCGGAGCCGTCGGACAGCTCCCGGACGGTGTCCTTCACAGCCGTCCTGTTCCCGGCGTCCGTCATCTTCTGGCCGTCGGGGGCCTTGAAGACGACCCGGGCGGTGGCGCCGTCGGCGCTCATCCCGGGGAAACGTTCGTCCAGCAGATCGAAGGCCTTCTGGGCCTCGGTGCCGGGGATGGAGAAGGACGTGCTGCCCGCGCTCGGGGCGGTGGCGGCGCCGACCCCCGCGAGGGCGAGCAGCGCGACCCAGATGAGGGCGACGAAGTGGCGTCGCCTGAAGGCGAGCCGGCCGAGTTTGTACAGGAACGTGGCCACGAGGGCGTCTCCCGGTCAGGTCGTGGGTTGGTTCTGGGCAGGGGTGATCAGCCCGACGACGTGAGCGGTTACGTCAGGAAGGGGCTTGCGTGAGGGGACTCGTCAGCTGACGGGGACGCCGAGGGCGGGGAGGACGACGGCGTCGATGTAGGAGGTGAGGAAGGCCTTCGTCGGCGGCATGTCGTCGATCAGCGTGCGCGTGGCGAACGCGCCGACGAGCATGTGCACGACGTAGTCGAGCGCGGGGCGGTCGGCGCGGACCTCGCCGCGGTCGACGGCCCGTCGCACGATCCGCCGGAACTCCTCCATCTCGGGTTCGATGAGGAGTTCCTTGAAGGCCTGCAGGAGGTCGGGGTTGCCATGCACCGCCATGAACAGACCGCGCATGAGCGCGGCGTTCTGCTGCATGGTGCAGTCGTCCTCCTGGGACGTGAGGGTGTGGAGGTCGCCCCGCAGGGATCCGGTGTCGATCTCGGAGACGTTGCCCGGCTTGGTGTGCCGGATCGCCTTGACCACCAGCTCCGGCTTGCCGCCCCACTGGCGGTAGAGCGTCGCCTTGCTGGACCGGGTGCGGGCCGCCACGGCGTCCATGGTGAGGGCGTCGTAGCCGACCTCCCGGAGCAGGTCGAGCACGGCCGCGTACAGCTCGGCCTCGCGCTCGGGGGTGATGCGTGAACGTCGTGTCGTGGACACCTCGGTCATCGCTGCCACCCTCCTCCTCCGAACGATACGGTTTCGTACACCTAAGACGATAGCGCACCTCCTAGCGAAACGAAACGGTTTCGTTCGTGTTCTGGGTCACGGGCGGCGATTCCCGGCCACGCGGGTCCGGCACCCCTCCGAACGGGCGGTATGTCACGAGTTGCCCCTGCCAGTCCCCGGGCGAAGCATGGGGAGGTGAGCTACCTGCGCCTACCGCACCTGAGCGGCGACCTGCTGTGTTTCGTGGCCGAGGACGACCTGTGGCTGGCCCCCCTCGACGCCCCCGGCCGGGCCTGGCGGCTCACCGTGGACCGCGCCAAGACCGGCCACCCCCGCTTCTCCCCCGACGGCCGGCACATCGCGTACACGAGCTGGCGCACCCTCGTCCCCGAGATCCACCTCGTGCCCGTCGACGGCGGCGCCGCCACCCAGCTCACCCACTGGGGCTCCAGCGACACCCAGGTGTGCGGCTGGGACCCCGACGGGAGGATCCTCGCCGTCGGCTCCCACGGCGAGCCCTTCTCCCACTACACCTTCGCCCACCAGGTGCGCCCCGACGGCGACCCCGGCCGCAAGCTCCCCTGGGGCCCCTGCTCCGACATCCAGGTCGCCGACCTCGACGGCGAGCGCCGCACCCTGCTGCTCACCGGCACCCCACCGCACGAACCGGCGTACTGGAAGCGCTACCGGGGCGGCGCCACGGGCCGTCTGTGGCTGCACTGCACCCGCCTGCTCGCCGGCCTCGACGGGCATCTGCACTCCCCCATGTTCGTCGGCGACCGCATCGCCTTCCTCTCCGACCACGAGGGCGTCGGCAACCTGTACTCCTGCGCCCACGACGGCTCCGATCTGCGCCGGCACACCGACCACGACGCCTTCTACGCCCGGCACGCCGCGAGCGACGGCACCCGGGTGGTGTACCAGTGCGCGGGCGACCTGTGGCTCGTCGACGACCTCTCGGCCGGCTCCCGGCCGCGGCGGCTCGACGTACGGCTGTCCGGTCCGACGGCCGGACGCCGCCGGTACCAGGTGCCGGCCGCCCAGCACGTCGACGGCGTCTCCGTGGACGAGACCGGCCGCGCCAGCGCCGTCGTCGTCCGCGGCAGCCTGTACTGGCTGACCCACCGCGACGGCCCCGCCCGCACCATCACCGACACCCCCGGCGTACGGGTCCGCCTCCCCGAGATGCTGGGCTCCGTCGGCCAGGTCGCCTACGTCACCGACGCGGACGGCGAGGACGCCGTCGAGATCGCCCACCTCCCCCGCGCCACCGGCGACCGCGAGCCGCGCCGGCTGGCCTCCGGGGAGCTGGGCCGGGTCCTGGAGATGGTCGCCGACCCCACGGGCGAACGGCTCGCGATCGCCGCCCACGACGGCCGGCTGCTGCTGCTCGACGCGACCGAGGACTCCAACGGGGAGGTCACCGAGCTGATCCGGTCCGTCAACGGTCCCGTGCGCGACCTCGCGTTCTCCCCCGACGGCGGCTGGCTGACCTGGTCCCACCCCGGCATCGGCCGCTCCCTGCGCCAGATCAAGCTGGCCCGGATGAAGGACCGGCTGATCGTCGACGTCACCGACGGCCGCTTCGAGGACGAGAGCCCCGTCTTCACCCGGGACGGCCGCTATCTGGCGTTCCTGTCCTGGCGGGGCTTCGACCCGGTCTACGACGTGCACACAGGCGACCTGTCCTTCCCGCTGGGCTGCCGCCCCTACCTCGTCCCGCTGTCCTCGGCCACCCCCTCACCGTTCGCCCTGACCCCGGAGGGCCGGCCCGCCGCCGGGGGCCTCGACCCGCTGACCGACGAGGAGGGCGGCGACCCCGGCACGACGACCGTGGAGACCGAGGGACTGGCCAGCCGGGTCACGCCGTTCCCGGTGACCGCCTCCAAGTACTCCTCGCTGCACCCGGTCGCCGGCGGCGGACTGGTGTGGCTGCGCTGGCCGATCTCGGGCGCGCTCGGCGAGACCTTCGCCAACCCCGACGACACCAGCGGCCGGCCCACCCTGGAACACTTCTCCATCGGCAAGGCGAAGAAGACCGAACTGGTCGGCCACCTCGACTGGTTCGCGGTCAGCGGCGACGGCACCCGCCTGGTCGTCGTCGACGAGGGCGACCTGCGGGCGGTCCCCGCGAGCGAGTCCGGCGACAGCGACAGCACGGTGTGGATCGACGTCCGCCGCATCCTGCACGAGGTCGACCCGGCCGCCGAGTGGCGCCAGGCGTACGCCGAGGCCGGACGGCTGACCCGGGCGTACTTCTGGGACCCCGGCATGTGCGGCATCGACTGGGACGCCGTCCTCGACCAGTACCGCCCGCTCGTCGAACGCGTCGCCACCCCCGACGAGTTCGCCGACCTCCTCCGTGAGGTCCTGGGCGAGCTCGGCACCTCGCACGCCTACGTCACCGCCGCCCGCCGCAACGAGGGCCCGCCCCACTACCAGCGCCGGCAGGGCCTGCTCGGCGCCAACCTCGTGCGCCGCGACGACGGCTGGGCGGTCCGGCGCATCCTGCCCGGCGACTCCTCCGACTCCAAGGCCCGCTCCCCGCTGGCCGGCACCGGCATCCGCGAGGACGCTGTCCTCACCCATGTCGACGGCCGCCCGGTCGACCCGCGCACCGGCCCGTACCCCCTGCTCGCCGGAGCCGGCGGCACCACGGTGGAGCTGACCTTCACCCCCGCCGAGGGCGTCGCCGGCCGCGCCCGCCGCGTCGCCGTCGTCCCCCTCGTCGACGAACGGCCCCTGCGCTACCAGGACTGGGTCACCAAACGCCGGGCCGTCGTCCGGGAACTGAGCGGCGAACGCTGCGGCTATCTGCACATCCCCGACCTCGGCGGCTCGGGCTGGGCCCAGTTCAACCGCGACCTGCGCAGGGAGATGTCCCGCCCCGCCGTCATCGTGGACGTGCGCGGCAACGCGGGCGGCCACATCAGCGAACTCGTCGTGGAGAAGCTGACCCGCACCATCCTCGGCTGGGACCTCACCCGCAACGCCCAGCCGGTCTCGTACGCCTCCAACGCGCCGCGCGGCCCGATCGTCGCGCTCGCCGACGAGGCGACCTCCTCCGACGGCGACATGATCACCGCCGCGTTCAAGCTGCTGCGCCTCGGACCCGTCGTCGGCCAGCGCACCTGGGGCGGCGTCGTCGGCATGACGGGCCGTCACCGCCTCGGCGACGGCACGGTGATCACCGTCCCGATGAACGCGGCCTGGTTCGACGCCTACGGCTGGTCCGTCGAGAACAAGGGCGTCACCCCCGACGTCGAGGTCCTGCGCACCCCCCTGGACTGGGCGGAGGGCCGCCACGCCCAGCTCGCCGACGCCGTCGAACTCGCCCTGGAACTCCTGGAGTCGCATCCGGCGGCGACACCCCCGGACTACTCCCACGTACCGGACCGGTCCCGGCCGAAGCTGCCACCGAGGACCACGCCCTGAGAGCGCGCGAACGCGGGGCACCCACCAGAGCCGGGGGCACCCCGCGTGTCAGCGAACCGACCGACTACCGGTCGTAGTCGAGGTCGAAGCGCTCGTCGTCCTCGCGCTCACGCATGCGGTCCGGCTCCTCGTCCCGCTGGGGCCGCTGCGGACGGCCCCGCTCCGGCTGCTCCTGCGGACGGCCGCGCTCCTGCTGCCCGTGCTGGCGCGCACGCTCCTGGAGCTGCTCGGACTTCTCCTTGAACTGGTCCTTCATGCCCATGTGGGTTCACTCCCGTAGTGGGTCGGATCGGCCCCTCGCTGGGGCCTCGACCAGATTCACACGGGCCGTGACCCTGCGCATGTCGATCAGTCACGCCGCGTAGTGCTGGCCTGTTCGTCGGCCGCGCCACCCGCCCCGACCAGCCCCGTCCGCATGCCGTCGAGCCGGTCCGCGAACCGCCGCATCTCCCGCTGGCCCACCGTCCCGATGAGCGCCGGCAGATACCCGCGCACCCCCTGCATCCCGCGCAGCCACCACTGCCCGTACACATGACTGGAGCGCCGCTCGATACCGGCCACGATCCGGTCGACCGCCGGGCCCAGCGGGTACGTCTTGTTCGACGGCCACGGCAGCCGCTGCCTCAACTCCCGCATCACGTCGTTCTGATCGGCGCCGCGCACCATGTCGGTGTCCGTCCACGACAGATAGCCGACACCCACCCGCACGCCCCTGTAGCCGACTTCGGCCCGCAGGCTGTGCGCGTACGCCTCCACACCGGACTTGGACGCGCAGTACGCCGACATCATCGGTGCCGGGGTGATCGCCGCGAGCGAGGCGATCTGCAGCAGATAGCCACGGCTCTCCATCAGCAGCGGCAGGAACGCCCGCCCCGTCACCGCCGACCCGATCAGGTTGACCTCGATGACCCGCCGCCAGGACTCCGGGTCGGACTCGACGAACGGCCCGCCCGTCGCCACACCGGCGTTGGCGACCACGATGTCGACCTTCCCGAACCGCTCCTTGACCTCCCGCGCGACCCGCGCCATCGCCTCATGGTCGGTGACGTCGGCGTGCCAGTGGTCGCTGTCGCCGTGCAGCCGCTCCGACACCTGCTTGAGCTCGTCCGGCTCCAGACCCACCAGCGCCACCGACGCGCCCCGCGCGGACAGCTTGCGCGCGAGCAGTTCCCCGACCCCGCGCGCCGCTCCGGTGACGACGGCGACCTGGCCCTCAAGGCTCACCCTGCTCATGCACCCTCCTTGACCTGCGTGACCTGCGTGACCCGCGTGACCTGCTCGGCCCGCGCGTACGTCGTGACGAGTTCGCGTATCTTCCCGGTGACCAGCTCGGGTGCCTCGATCGGCGTCATGTGCCCGAGCCCCTCGAGCTCGGTCACGCCGATGCAGTGCGGCAGCGCGGCGGCCAGCGACCGGGCGTGCACCGGCGGGGTGAGCCGGTCGGCGGTGCCGACGACCACCGCCGCGGGCACGGTCAACTCCCGTATGCCGTGGTCGAGATCGAGCAGGGCCAGCACCTGCGACCAGGCGTGCCGCACGGTCCGCGGGCAGGCGTGCACGATCCGCGCGCACGCCTCCACCATCTCCGGAGCCGAACGCGGGCCCATCGTCGCGTACTTGAGGATCGCCCGGGCGACGGCCGTCACCGGGCCGAGCGGAGCCCGCGACCCGAGGAGGCGCCCGGTCAGCCGGGTCCGCAGCCGGCCCGCCCGCAGCGGCAGCACCGTCGACTCGGCGACCAGCCGCGACGCGCCGGTGCTGCACAGCAGGACGGCGGCCGCGTGCTCACGGAAGGCCGGGCGGGAGGCCGCCGCCAGCACCGTCATCCCGCCCATCGAGTGCCCGGCCACGACGGCCCGCTCGCCGGGGGCCAGTGTGGCCCGCAGGACGGCTTCCAGGTCGTCGGCGAGGACGTCCGTGCCGCACACCGCGGCGGCAGGGCTGCGTCCGTGACCACGCTGGTCGTACGCCACGACCCGCAGGTCCACGGCGAGTGCGCGTATCTGCGCCGCCCAGAAGGCCGTCGAGCAGGTCCAGCCGTGCGCGAGCACCACGGCCGGCGCCCCCTCCGGACCGTGCACCTCCACATGCAGCCGGGCCCCGTCGGCGGACTCCACCGTCAGCTCACGGACGGGCACAGGCGGCGCGTACGGCCCCTCGGCGACGCTCGTCCGGCGGCTCACGCGGACACCTCCGCGCTCTCGCCGCTCTGCGCGCGCTCCGGCGCCGAGGGCCGGACGACGGCGTACTCCGCGAGGTCCACGCGGCGGGTGGCCCGCCGGAACTCCGCCGTCGTACCGGGCCACACCGTGGTGTTGCGGCCGTTGGCGTCCAGGTACCAGCTGGTGCAGCCGCCCGTGTTCCAGACGGTCCGCGTCATCCGCTGCTGCACCCGCCGGTTCCAGGCGTGCACCGCGCTCGGCCGGGCGTCCAGCGCCACCCGCCCGCCGAGGACGTCGAGCTGGCGCACGAAGTCCGCCAGGTAGTTCAGCTGGGACTCGATCATCAGGATCATCGACGAGTTCCCCAGACCCGTGTTGGGCCCGATGATGGTCATCCAGTTCGGGAACCCGGCGGCGGACGCGCCGCGCAGCGCCTCCATCCCGCCCTTCCACACCTCGGCGAGCGTCCTGCCCTCCGCCCCCACCACGCGCTCCGCGATGGGCATGTCGGTGACGTGGAACCCGGTGCCGAACACGATCGCGTCGACCTCGGCCTCGCTGCCGTCGGCGGCCACGAGCGTCGAGCCCCGGATCTCACCGAGCCCGCTCGCGACGACGTCCACGTTGGGCTGGGCGAGCGCCGGGTAGTACGAGCTGCTGAGCAGGATGCGCTTGCAGCCGATGCGGTAGTCGGGGGTCAGCTTGGCCCGCAGCTCCGGGTCCTTGATCGCACGGCCCATGTTCCGCTTGGCCAGGCCCTCGATGAAGCCCAGCTCGTTCGGGTGCTTGGTGAACGCCTGCACCTGGAGCTCCCGGATGCCCCACAGCAGACCCCGGCGCACCCGGCTGGTGAACGGCAGCGCCCGGTGCAGCGACCGCTCGGCCCCGCTGATGGCCCGGTCCATACGGGGCATGACCCACGGCGGGGTGCGCTGAAAGAGAGTGAGCCGCTCCACCTCGGGCTGGATGGACGGCACGATCTGGATGGCGGACGCGCCCGTGCCGACCATGGCGACCCGCTTGCCGCGCAGGTCGTAGTCGTGGTCCCAGCGCGCCGAGTGGAACACCTTGCCGGGGAAGGAGTCCAGGCCGGGGATCTCGGGGATCTTCGGGTCGGACAGCGGCCCGGTGGCGGAGACGACGAGGTCGGCGGAGAGGTCCCCCTGACTGGTCTCGATGTCCCAGCACAGCCGCTCGCCGTTCCACGTCATCCGCTTCACCTCGGAGTCGAAGCGGATGTGCGGCCGCAGCCCGAAGGTGTCGGTGACGTGCTCCAGATAGGCCCGGATGTGCTCCTGCCCGGAGAAGGTGCGCGGCCACTCGGGGTTGGGCGCGAACGAGAAGGAGTACAGATGGGACGGCACGTCACAGGCGCAGCCCGGATAGCTGTTGTCCCGCCAGGTGCCGCCGACGCTGCTCGCCCGCTCCAGGACGACGAAGTCCGTGACGCCCTCGCGCCGCAGCCGTACGGCCGCTCCCAGCCCGCCGAACCCGGACCCGATCACCGCGACCCGCACATGTTCGCGTTCGGCCATGCGTGTGCCTCCCTGCTCCACCGGAACCATGCCAGTGAACACTGGCATGGTGGGGAGCGTAGAGCAGCGCCGTACCGACCGGTAGGGGGCGGCCGAGGAAAGTTACCGCCGGTACGAATTAAGGTGCCCGAGTGACCGAGAAGCGTGAGTACCGCATGGAGGAGCTGGCCCGGCTGGCCGGCATCACGGTGCGCACCCTGCGCTTCTACCGCGAACGCAAGCTCATCCCCCCGCCCCGCCGCGAGGGCCGCATCGCCTGGTACGACGACCACCACCTGGCCCGCCTGCGCACCATCGCGGCCCTCCTGGAACGCGGCCACACCCTCACCGGCATCGCCGAACTCGCCGAGGCCCTCGACCACGGCCGCGACGTCGCCGACGTCCTCGGCGTCACCCCCACCGAGGAGGAGCCGGTCCGCCTCACCCCCGAGGAACTCGCCGCCCGCTTCGAGGGCCAGGTCACCCCCGAGAACCTCGCCGCCGCCCTCGACCTCGGCTACCTCGGCACCGACGGCGACGAGATCGTCCACATCAGCCGCCGCCTGCTCGACGTCTCCTCGGCCCTCGTCCGCGAGGGCATCCCCCTCGCCGAGGTCCTCGACGCGGGCCGCCGGGTCCGCGAACACGTGGACGCCATGGCCGACATGTTCGCCGACCTGGTCCTGCGCCACGCCGGCGAATCCGACCTCCCCCGCCTGCGCCCCCTGGCCCGCAGCGTCGTCGAGGCGGAACTCTCCCTGGCCCTGGACCGCCGGCTGCGCAAGCAGAGCTCCAGCGACACCTGACACATCCCTGGCGCCTCGATCCCTCTTTTCCCGGACATTCACTCCATCGAGGCCGAATCACGGAAACGGCGGACGGACACGGGTTCGCACTCCGAAGGTGGGAACGAAAGACCCCGGCGGCTGTCCTACCAGCCCCGGGGCGTGGCCGACACCGCTAGGAGTGCCGACATGGCCGAGCCTATCCCCCTGCCCATCTCACGCCCGTCACTTTCGGAACCCATCCCAGAGCGCCCGCGGGCAGTGGCCGTTCTCCGCCTGAGCAACCTCACCCGCGCGACCACCTCGCCCGGCCGCCAACGCGCGGTCATCCAAAGCTGCGCTGATCGGCTCGGCTACGCGCTGATCGCCGAAGCGGTGGACTTCAACGTCTCCGCCCGCACCACCACCCCCTTCGAACGACCCTCCCTAGCGACCTGGCTGCGCTCCCCTGACGACTACGACGCCGTCGTGTGGTCACACGTGGACCGGGCCACCCGATCCGTCGCCGACATGACGAAGTTGATCGCATGGGGACGTCAGAACGACCGAACCCTCGTCTTCGCCACACCTGACGAAAAGGGGCCGCTCGTGGTGAGTCCCGCGACGAACGACGCCACGATCCGCCGATGCCTCCGACTCGCCCGGATCGCCGAACAGGAAGCGAACACCCTGTCGGCGCGCCTCACGAGCAGCCACGAAGCCCTGCGCGCCGCCGGCCGCTACGGCGGCGGACTCGTGCCCTTCGGATACCGCAAGGCACCACACCCCTCCGGCATCGGATGGGCTCTGGCCCCCGACCTCGAAGCCGCCGCCATCGTGCACACGATCGTGGACGAGGTACGGTCCGGGCTCTCCCTCGTCGCCATCGCACGCAAGCTCAACGAGGCTTCGGTACCCGTACCTCGCGATCGCCACGCCCAACTCCAAGGTCGCCCCATGGGGGGCCGACGTCACGGGCGCCACTTCGAACGGTTCCGCTGGACGGCGGGCACACTCTGCAAGGTGCTGCGCAGCCCTTCCCTGATGGGCCATCGCGTGCACAACGGCCAGACCGTGGGCGACGCCGCCGGACTGCCGGTCATGATCGGCCTCCCCCTGCTGACAGCGGACGAGTTCCGCACCCTTCAGGACACGCTGCGCACCCGCTCCAACGGCTCACACCCCAAGAGCCGTCCGACCGCCCTGCTGACGGGCGTAGTCCACTGCGCGGCGTGTGGCGGGCGCATGTACTTCGCCGCGCGCAAGAACAAGCCGTACGGCGACTACGCGTGCCGTGCGACCGCACGCGGCGAGCTGTGTGCCTCACCCGCCGGGATGCGCTCGGACTGGCTCGAGGACTACACCGTCGACCACTACCTCCGGACCCTCGGCCCGACGGCTCCCGTCTCCCGCGCCGATCTCCTTCGCCACGGCGTCCGCGTCACAGTCTCCAAGAGGGCCCGCGATGAAGCGCTCGCAGGGCGGACCGGACCGGACACCTCTCGTCTGACCTTCACGGCGGCGGTGAGCCACGCGGACGCACAACCTCGCTGAGGTCTGCCGGGCATAGGCGCGGGCGCCCTTTCGGGCCGGCCCGCGCCCTCGCTCAGCTCTCGAACACCACGCTCACCGGAGCGTGGTCGGACCACCGCTCCTCATGGGTGGCGGCCCGCTCCACGTACGCCTTGACCGCCCGCCGGGCCAGCCCAGGAGTCGCGACGGCGAGGTCGATTCTCCATCCCGTGTCGTTATCGAATGCCCGTCCCCGGTACGACCACCACGAGTACGGGCCCTCCACGTCCGGGTGCAGGGCGCGGACCACGTCGACGTAGCCGCCCTCGGACGGGTCGAAGACGCGGGTGAGCCAGGCGCGTTCCTCGGGGAGGAAGCCGGAGCTCTTCTGGTTGCCCCGCCAGTTCTTCAGGTCGGCCTTGTCGTGCGCGATGTTCCAGTCGCCGCAGACCAGGACCTCGCGGCCGTCGGCGGCGGCGCGTTCGCGCAGGTCCTTCAGGTGGGCCAGGAACTCGGTCATGAAGCGGTACTTCTCGTCCTGCCGCTCGGTGCCGACCTCGCCGGAGGGGAGGTAGAGGGAGGCGATCGTCACACCCGGCAGATCGACCTCGGCGTAGCGGCCACTGGCGTCGAACTCGGTGGAGCCGAAGCCGACCCGCACCCGGTCGGGCTCGCGGCGTGTGTAGAGGGAGACCCCGGCGCGGCCCTTGGCGGCCGCGGGCGCGTGCAGGACGTGCCAGCCTTCGGGGGCGCGGACGGGCTCCGGAAGCTGCTGCGGCTCGGCCCGGACCTCCTGGAGGCACACCACGTCGGCATCGGTCGCGGCCAGCCACTCCACGAAGCCCTTCTTCGCGGCGGCCCGCAGTCCGTTCACATTCACAGAGGTCACAGTGAGCACCCCGGCACTTTACCGGCACACTGGACGCTGTCCGGTTCTGGAATGTCCCAATCTTGAATTGATATACGGTATTCAGCATGCATATTCGCCCGGTTCCCTTCGACCACCCCGACGCGGTCAAGCTCAACGACCAGGTCCAAGCCGAGTACGCCGTCCGCTACGGCGACGACGGTGACGCCACGCCGCTCGCGGCGGCCGACTTCGCGCCGCCGCGCGGCCTGTACCTGATCGCGTACGACGCGCTCGGCGTCCCGGTCGCCTCGGGCGGCTGGCGGTCGCAGGACGAGAACGGCGAGGGCAACCAGGACGGCGACGCCGAACTGAAGCGCATGTACGTGGTGGAGGACATGCGCGGACGCGGGATCGCGCGGCGCATCCTGGCGGCGCTGGAGGAGGACGCCCGGGCGGCGGGGCGCCGGCGGATGGTGCTGGAGACCGGGGCGAAGCAGCCGGAGGCGGTGGCCCTCTACACGTCGAGCGGCTACGAGCCCTGCGGGAAGTTCGGCTACTACCGCTTCCACGAACTGAGCCTCTGCTACGCCAAGGCGCTGTGAGCCCTGGCACACACGGCGGGTGACCGGGGGTCAGACCCCGGCGCCCGCCGCCTCGTCCGCCCCCGAGACATGTCAAAGCCCCGGTCGGGAGATCCCTACCGGGGCTTTGAGCTGCGTGGACCTGAGGGGATTTGAACCCCTGGCCCCCTCGATGCGAACGAGGTGCGCTACCGGACTGCGCCACAGGCCCTTGCAACGAGTGAAACTTTAGCACCCCGATCGGGGTGCTCGGAAATCCGTTGCCGGGTGGTCACTCGTTGGCCGCGCGCGGCCGGTCGCCGTCCTCGTACTGGTCGAACAGCGGGGTCCGGCCCCGCTCGCGGGCGCGGCGGGCGGACGCGGCCCGGCGGGCGTCGCTGCGCTCGCCGCCCTCGGCGCGGTCGTCCTCGGGAGCGGCGGGGGCGTCGGCGGCCAGGGCCTCGTGCTCGTGGCCGACGGCGCTGGAGCGGGCCGAGCTCCACGCGTCCGGTGCGCCGAGGTCGACGTCGGAGGTGGCGCGGGGGGCGACGGGCGCGGTCACGTACGTCGGCAGCGGGACGGGCACCGGGTCCCAGCTGTCGCCGTGTCCGGGACGCCGCTGGCGCTCGCGCTGCTGGTCGACCCACTCGGCGTGGTCGGTCTGCTCGACGAGGGCGCGACGGTCGGCGGCGAGCGCGGACAGGTCGGTGCCGGTGTCGGGTCCGGCCCCTTCGTCGGACTCGGCGGGGCCGGGTGCGGCGTCACTGGGTCCCCGGCGGCGGTTCTGGCGGGCGTGTTCGCGTACCCGCTGGGCGGCGGCCTCGGCGTGGCGCCGGTCCATCTGGTAGGCGAAGCGGCGCCGCTCCTGGGAGCGCAGGTAGGCGATGTACCCGCTGAGGAGGACGGCGGGGACGCCGGGTGCCCACAGGAAGGCGAGTCCGCCGACGGCGGCGACGATCGCGCCGAGGGTGAACGCCATGAAGAGGAGGACGGTGGTGCGCCGGCGGCGCGCGAGGACCTTCAGGCGCCGGGCCCGCGCTGCGGCCGCCTCCTCGGAGGGGGACCTCCGGGGGGCCGGTACGCGCTTGCGGGCCTGGGCCTCGGGCTCCCGGGGGGTGTCGCGGGTGGGGTCGGGGTGGGCCGGGTCCGGGCGTGCCGGTGCCTGGGCCGCCGCGCCCGCCTGGGTGTGCGGGCGGGTCGGGGGCACGGCGAAGGCCCGGACGTCCACCGACTCGGTGACGTCCGGGTCGTCCGCGCCGGGCTCCCCGTCGCCGGTGGAGCGGGCGCGCAGGTCCTTGGCGTACCGGCGCTCCATGCCCGCCCGTCCGGACAGCAACCGGATGGCCGTGCTGAAGCGTTCCGTCGGACGGGCCTCGTTCAGCTCGTCCTGCCTACGGAGCCACATCGGCACCAGGTAGGCGGCCCAGGCCCCGACGATGACTGCGTAGATGAGGCCGCTGCTGCTCACGCCTCACACGGTAGAGGGGTTTGCGTGAGGCCATCCGCCAATTGAGCCGGTGTGTCGCACGATCTGGCTGATATTTCGAACTTTTTTTGTGACCGATGCGATCAGCAGCCCACCGTGGGCGCGAATTTCACGCCCTCAGCCGGTCATCCACCGATCAATTTCGAACATATATTCAATTCCCGGGGTTACGCGGGATTCCCTCGTGTGTTCTGCGGCTTGGCGGGCGGGGTGGCCTGCGCACGGGTGCGGTGCCACCGCCCGAGCAGTCCGTCCGGGACCTCTTCCGCAGTGAGGGCGAAGACGAGGTGGTCGCGCCAGGCTCCGTCGATGTGCAGATAACGCGGGCGCAGTCCCTCTTCACGGAATCCGAGTTTCTCCACGACCCGGCGGCTGGGCCTGTTCTCGGGGCGAATGCAGACCTCGATGCGGTGCAGCCCGACGGTACGGAAACAGTGGTCCACGACGAGCGCGACGGCGGTCGGCATGACCCCGCGGCCCGCGACGGACTCGTCCACCCAGTAGCCGACGTGCCCCGAGCACATCGATCCCCAGGTGATCCCGGCGACCGTCAACTGCCCGACGAGGCGCCCCTGGTACTCGATGACGAACGGCAGCATGCGGCCCGCGTTCGCCTCGGACCGCAGATGCCGGACCATCTGGCGGTAGGTCGGCCGGTGCACGATCGGCCCGCTGGGCGTGGGCGGCGGGATGGTCGCCTCCCAGGGCCGCAGCCAGTCCCGGTTGCGCCGGTTGACCTCGCGCCAGACCCGCTGGTCGCGCATCTTTATCGGCCTGAGGACGACGTCGCCGTCCCTCAGTTCGACGGGCCAGGTTGGGCTGTTCAGCTCGCACCCCCACTGCTCGGTCCGGGGTGGTCGCCGCCGCGGAGCTGGTCGACGGCGTGGATCAGGAGGGGTTCCAGGACGGCGAGACCGTCCTTCACCCCGCCGCTGGAGCCGGGCAGGTTCACGATCAGCGTGCGCCCCGCGACCCCGGCCAGTCCCCGGGACAGGGCGGCGGTGGGCACCTTGTCCCGGCCGTACGCCCGCACGGCCTCCGCGATGCCGGGGACCTCGCGGTCGATCACCGCCCGGGTCGCCTCGGGGGTGCGGTCCGTGGGCGAGATGCCGGTGCCTCCGGTGGTGACGATCAGGTCGTACCCGGCCTCGACGCCGGCGCGCAGCGCCGCCTCGACCGGATCGCCGTCGGGCACGACCTGCGGGCCCTCGACGGTGAACCCGAAGCGCTTCAGGCCGTCGGCGATCAGTGGTCCGCCCCGGTCCTCGTAGACCCCGGCGGCGGCCCGGTTGGACGCGGTGACCACGAGAGCGCGATACGTCATGGCCGGCTCCAGTCGCCCGACTTCCCGCCTGTCTTCTGCTCCACCCGTACGTCCGTGATGACCGCTCCCTTGTCGACCGCCTTGACCATGTCGATCACGGTGAGCGCGGCGACGGTGACCGCGGTCAGCGCCTCCATCTCGACGCCCGTGCGGTCCGTGGTCCGCACGGTGGCCACGATCTCCACGGCGTCGTCCGCGACCGACAGGTCCAGTTTCACACCGGAGAGCGCGAGCGGGTGGCACAGCGGGATCAGGTCGGGGGTGCGCTTGGCGCCCATGATCCCCGCGATCCGGGCGGTGGCGAGGGCGTCGCCCTTGGGCATCCCCTCGCCCCGCAGCAGTTCGACCACGCGCGGCGAGACCAGGACGCGTCCGGCGGCGCGTGCCGTGCGTGCGGTGACGTCCTTCGCGGAGACGTCGACCATCCGGGCGGCGCCGGCCTCGTCGAGGTGCGTGAGGTGGTCCTGCGGGGGTGGGTTCTGCGTGCTCATGCTGGTGTGGCGCTCCCGGTCCGGGCCCGTCGCGGTGCGGCGCACGGGCCTGCTGTGCGCGACACGGTACCGCCAACCAGGGACGGTCAGCCGAGCAGGACCACCTCGACCTCACCGCCCGGTTCGACGCTCTCGGCGTCCTCGGGGACGACGATCAGCGCGTCGGCCTGCGCGAGGGCGGCGACCAGATGGGAGCCGGCGCCTCCGACGGGCCGGACCTCTCCGTCGGCGTAGGTGCCGCGCAGGAACTGCCGGCGCCCCTTGGGTGAGGTGAGCGCCTGGTCGGCGGCGAGGGTGGCCCGGGTGCGCGGCCGGTGGACGTCGGTCAGCCCCATCAGGGTGCGGATCGCGGGGCGCACGAACAGCTCGAAGGAGACGTACGACGACACCGGGTTGCCCGGCAGGGCGAGCAGCGGGGTGTGGTCGGGGCCGATCGAGCCGAAGCCCTGCGGCTTGCCGGGCTGCATGGCGAGCTTGCGGAACTCGACGCCGCTGCCGGGCTCGTCCTCGTCGCCGACGTGCGCCAGCGCCTCCTTGACGACGTCGTACGCGCCGACGCTGACGCCTCCGGTGGTGACCATGAGGTCGGCGCGCACGAGCTGGTCCTCGATGGTGTCGCGCAGCGTCTCGGCGTCGTCGGCGACGGCTCCGACGCGGTAGGCGATGGCTCCGGCGTCGCGGGCGGCGGCCGTGAGGGCGAAGCTGTTGGAGTCGTAGATCTGGCCCGTGCCGAGGGGTTCGTCGGGCTGGACGAGTTCGCTGCCGGTGGACATGACGACGACCCGGGGGCGGGGCCGCACCCGGACGGTGCCGCGGCCGATGGCGGCGAGCAGGGCGATCTGCGGCGGGCCGAGGATGGTGCCGGCGCGCAGGGCGCGGTCGCCGGCCTGGACGTCGCTGCCCGCGGCGCGGACGTGCGCGCGGGCCTCGGCGGGCCGGTGGATCTGCACGGTGCCGGTGGCGCCCTCGGGGGCCTGGCTGCGGGCGCGCATCCCGCTGACGGGGCCCTCGCCGAGCCCTCCGTCGGTCCACTCCACGGGGACGACGGTCTCGGCGCCGGGCGGCAGCGGGGCGCCGGTCATGATGCGGACGGCCTGGCCGGGGCCGACGTGGAGCAGTTCGGCCTGGCCCGCCGCGGCGTCCCCGACGACCTCCAGGACGGCCGGGAACTCCTCGCTCGCGCCCGCGACGTCCGCGACCCGCACCGCGTACCCGTCCATGGAGCTGTTGTCGAACGGCGGCAGGGAGACCGGCACCGTGACGTCGTCGACCAGGACGCAGCCCTGGGCGTCGAGGAGCTGCAGCTCGATGGGTTCGAGGGGGCGGACGGTGGCGAGGATGTCCTGAAGGTGTTCGTCCACGGACCAGAGCTGGTCGTGGCCGGCGGGACGGGGCGCGGCGGTGCTCAACTCGCTACATCTCCTCGGCTACGTAACTGCGGAGCCAGGTCCGGAAGTCCGGGCCCAGGTCCTCACGTTCGCATGCGAGTCGGACAATGGCACGCAGGTAGTCGCCGCGGTCGCCGGTGTCATAGCGGCGGCCCTTGAAGACGACGCCGTGCACGGGTCCGCCGACCTTCTCGTCCGCGGCCAACTGCTGGAGGGCGTCGGTCAGCTGGATCTCGCCGCCGCGGCCGGGCTCGGTCTTGCGGAGTATGTCGAAGATGTGCGGGTCGAGGACGTAGCGGCCGATGATGGCGTAGTTCGACGGGGCGTCGGCGGCGGCCGGCTTCTCGACGAGGTCGTGGACCTTGACGACGTCGCCGTCCTCGGTGGGGTCGACGGCGGCGCAGCCGTAGAGGTGGATCTGCTCGGGCTCGACCTCCATGAGCGCGATGACGCTGCCGCCGCGCTGCTCCTGGACCTCGACCATCCGCTGGAGCAGCAGGTCGCGGGGGTCGATCAGGTCGTCGCCGAGGAGGACGGCGAAGGGCTCGTGGCCGACGTGCGGGGCGGCGCAGAGCACGGCGTGACCGAGGCCCTTGGGGTCGCCCTGGCGTACGTAGTGCATGGTGGCCAGGTCGCTGGACTCCTGGACCTTGGCGAGCCGTTCGGCGTCGCCCTTCTTCTGCAGGGCGGACTCGAGTTCGTAGTTGCGGTCGAAGTGGTCCTCGAGCGGCCGCTTGTTGCGGCCGGTGATCATGAGGACGTCGTCGAGGCCCGCGGAGACGGCCTCTTCGACCACATACTGGATCGCGGGCTTGTCGACGACCGGCAGCATCTCCTTGGGAGTGGCTTTGGTGGCCGGCAGGAAGCGGGTTCCGAGACCCGCTGCGGGGATGACAGCCTTGCTGATCCGAGGGTGGGACTGAGTCATGCCGGACACCTTATCCGGAGCCTTGGTATGGAATCTGAGGCTCCGGTTATTTGGCTCTCATATGAGCACATTGGGAAGGGTACGGGAGCGAGCTTTGACTCACTTCGGACAGGGCACCGAGTCTGCCAAACGGACGTTGCGGCGAGAGCTCCTCGCGGTAAGGGGCAGGTTGACGGCGGATGACGTGCGGGAATCGGCTCAGGCGCTGGCCCGGCGCGCGCTGGAGCTGCCCGAGCTCGCGCGGGCCGGCACCGTGGCCGCGTACGTGTCCGTGGGAAGCGAACCCGGCACCCTCGCGCTGCTCGACGCGCTGCGCGCGCGGGGCGCGCGCGTCCTGCTGCCCGCCCTGCTCCCCGACAACGACCTGGACTGGGGCGTCTACACCGGCCGGGACGACCTCGTCCGCGTCCAACACGGCGGGAGGATGGCGCTCTTGGAACCCGCCGCCCCGCACCTCGGCCCGGACGCCGTGACCGAGGCCGACGTGGTGCTGCTGCCCGGCCTCGCCGTCGACGTGCGCGGGATGCGCCTCGGCCGCGGCGGCGGCTCGTACGACCGGGTCCTCGCGCGGCTGGAGAGCGCGGGCGTCCATCCGGCGCTGGTGGTGCTGCTGTACGACGCGGAGGTCGTCGGGCGGGTCCCCGAGGAGCCGCACGACCGTCCGGTGGACGCGGTGGTGACACCGTCCGGGGTGCGCCGCCTCCCGGGGTCCTGACCGGCACCCCCACACGCGGACGGGCCCTCCACGCGCGCGTGGAGGGCCCGTCCGTGTCACCGGCGGGTCAGGGCCGCAGCACCAGGGTGTCGCTGGTGGCCTTGTCGACCGCCTGCTTCGAGAAGGACCAGTCGAGCAGCTCGCCGTCGGCCCACTTGTCCGTCTGGTCGGTGTAGTGGGAGTGGTAGGCGTGCCCGGAGGCGCCGGTGAGGTTGATCCACTTCGACTTGTCCAGGTCGCCGAGGTTGACGACCATCCGCATCGACGGCACCCACACGACCCCGTAGCCGCCGGCCGCGTTCCAGCCGCTCGCGTTGACCGTGGCCTCGCCGCCGCTGAGCTTCCAGGGGCCGCGGTTCAGGGCGTACTGAAGGAAGCCCGGGCCCTCGGTGCCGAGGGTCTGGTTCTTCAGGAACAGGCGGTGCAGCCGGCCCCAGCTCCAGGTGTCGATGTCCTTGCCGAGCTTGGCGGTCAGCTCCCAGCGGGCGTCGACCATGGCCCGCGCGAACAGGTCGTCGCGGTTGCGGTCGGCTCCGACGCGGGGGCCCGCGTCCGGCGTCGTCCACCAGTCGCTGTCCGGGTCGTCCATGAGGTTGCGTACGACCTCGAACCAGCGGTCGCCGCCGTCCGGCTGCGCCTGGTCGGCGTCACGCTCGCCGCACTCGCGGACCTTCTGCACCTCGTCGGCGGGGCCGGTGGTGTTGACCGGGTCGACGTACAGGCACTGGCCCTTGACCCGCAGCTCCTTGGGCAGCTTGTTGCCGAAGGCCAGCTTGAGGATGTTGCGCCACACCGAGTTGAAGTAGGCGGCTGCCGCCGAGTCGGCGTCCTGGGTGTAGTCCCAGCCCTCGAGCAGCTCCTGCGCCTCACGGACGTCCGGGTCCGCTATGTCGATCTTCAGGAGCTGGGGCACCAGCAGCTTGGCCATCTCGCTGCTGTTGTCGAGCTGCATCTGCCGCATGTCGTCGGTGGAGATCTTGCCGCCGCCGTCGATCTTCGACTGGATCAGGTCGTTGATGCGCTGGCTGCGCGCGCCGTAGCCCCAGTCCGTGGTGAGCGTGTAGGGGTACGCCTTGTCGACGACGGCCTGGTTGGCGGTGACGATGTAGCCGCGCTTCGGGTTGTACTCGTACGGCAGTTCGTCCTGGCCGATGTAGCCGGTCCAGCGGGACCGGGGGTCCCAGCCGGGCGCCGGCACCGAGCCGTCGTAGCCCTTCGCGCGCGTGGGGATCTTGCCGGGCAGCGTGTAGCCGATGTTGTCCTCGCGGTCCGCGTAGATCAGGTTCTGCGAGGGGACGTCGAACAGGGCGGCCGCGGAGCGGAAGTCCTTCCAGTTCTTCGCCTTGTCCATGGCGAAGACGGCGTCCATGGTGGTGCCCGCGTCCAGCGCGGTCCAGCGCAGCGAGATGCCGTAGCCGTCGCCCCGGTCGGGGGCCGCGGTGTCCACGGTGGCCTTCTTGCCGACCTTGACGAGCTCGGAGCTGCGGTCGGACAGCAGCGGGCCGTTCTTCGTGGCGCGGACGACGATCTTCTTCGATTCGCCGCCGGCGACCTTGATGGTCTCCTGGCGGGTGGTGAAGGGCACCGTCTTGCCGCCGTACAGGTAGCCGTCGCCGGACAGCTTCTCCAGGTACAGGTCGGTGACGTCGACGCCGGAGTTGGTCATGCCCCAGGCGATGTCCTGGTTGTGGCCGATGACCACGCCCGGCATGCCCGCGAAGGTGTAGCCCGCCACGTCGTACTGGCAGGAGGCGGAGACCGCGCGGCAGTGCAGGCCCATCTGGTACCAGACGGACGGCAACGAGGCCGACAGATGCGGGTCGTTCGCCAGCAGCGGCTTGCCGGTGATGGTGTGCTTGCCGCCGACCACCCAGGAGTTGGAGCCGATGCCGTTGCCGTTCACGCCGACGGCGGTGGGCAGCCCGTCCAGGACGTCCTGGAGGCCGGCCAGCTGGCTCTGCAGGCCCGTGGTGCCGGACGACCCGGAGGTGCCGGCCGTGCCGCCCGCGGTGCCGGTGGCGCCGCCCGTGGTGTCCTCCGGCCCGTACGTCCCGGTGACCTCGTCGTAGCGGCCGGTCCGCACGATCGGCTTGTTCCGGCTGTACGGGTACTGCGGGTACAGCTCGGCGATCTGCTTGGGGCCGAGGCGGCTGGTCATCAGGGCGCGGTCGATCTCGTCCTGCATGTTGCCGCGCAGGTCCCAGGCCATCGCCTTCAGCCAGGCGATCGAGTCGACCGGCGTCCACTGCTCGGGCGCGTAGTCGTTGGTGAACCCGAGGGCCGCGTACTCCAGGGAGATCTCGGCGCCGTCCTTGCCCGCCAGGTAGGCGTTGACGCCCTTGGCGTACGCCTGGAGGTACTTCTTCGTGGCGGGCGACAGCTTGGTGTCGTACTCCTGCTTGGCGATCCGGTCCCAGCCCAGGGTGCGCAGGAACTCGTCGTTGTCGACCTGCCCCTTGCCGAACATCTCCGACAGGCGCCCGGAGGTCATGTGCCGGCGGACGTCCATCTCCCAGAACCGGTCCTGCGCCTGCACGAAGCCCTGCGCCATGAACAGGTCCTCGTCGGAAGAGGCGTAGATCTGCGGGACGCCGTAGCCGTCCCGCTTGACGTCGACCGGCCCGGACAGGCCGTCGAGCGTGATCGAGCCCTTCGTCTGCGGGAACGACGCGCGGACGGTGCTGATGGACCAGTAGGCACCGCCGGTGACACCCGCGATGACGGCCAGCACCAGGACCAGGACGAGCAGACGCGCTCTGCGCCCCTTCTTCCTGCCGGACTTGCCGGGCTGCTGACCCGTGGAGGCGGTGGTGTTCGGGGGCATCGCTGTCCTTGCTGTCCTAACGCGAGCGGCAGACGGTCCTGGAGTGCTGGAGCAACCATAGGCGCAGGGCCCGGTCGGACTTGACGCGGAGTGGGCAACCCGAGCGGACGGACGTTCGATCATGCCCCCATGAGCGTCAAGAAATCGTCAAGAGTTAGGTAAGGTAATGAAGTAGTTGGGTGCGGAGCACCGCCACTTCGTGTCCTATGTTCATGAGCCCCCGCGCACGTACACGTGGGCCAGGGAAGGGAACGGCCGCTGACTGTCCACGACCTCAACCAGCTTCTGCTCGTCTGCTCGCTCGTGCTGCTCAGCGCCGTCGCGGCGGTCCGCATCTCCTCGCGCAGCGGTCTCCCCAGCCTGCTCGTCTACCTGGGCATCGGCGTCCTCATGGGCCAGGACGGCATCGGCATCCGCTTCGACGACGCCGAGCTCACCCAGGTCATCGGCTACGCCGCCCTGGTCGTGATCCTGGCCGAGGGCGGACTCGGCACGAAGTGGAAAGAGGTCAAGCCCGTCCTGCCCGCCGCCTCCGCGCTCGCGCTGGCCGGCGTCACCGTCAGCGTCGGCGTCACCGCGTCGGCGGCGCACTACCTGGTCGGACTGGACTGGCAGCAGGCGCTGATCATCGGGGCCGTGGTCTCCTCGACCGACGCCGCCGCCGTGTTCTCCGTACTGCGCCGCATCCCGCTGCCCTCCCGTATCACCGGCACGCTGGAGGCCGAGTCCGGCTTCAACGACGCCCCCGTGGTCATCCTCGTCGTCGCCTTCTCCCACCGCGGTCCCATCGAGCACTGGTACGTGCTGCTGGGCGAGATAGCGCTGGAACTGGCGATCGGCGCCGCCATCGGCCTCGCGGTCGGCATGCTCGGCGCCTGGGGTCTGCGGCATGTCGCGTTGCCCGCCTCCGGCCTCTACCCGATCGCCGTCATGGCCATCGCCGTCACCGCCTACGCGGCCGGCGCCATGGCCCACGGCAGCGGATTCCTCGCCGTCTACCTCGCCTCGATGGTGATGGGCAACGCGCGCCTGCCGCACTGGCCGGCCACCCGCGGCTTCGCCGAAGGGCTCGGCTGGATCGCCCAGATCGGCATGTTCGTCCTGCTCGGGCTGCTGGTCACCCCGCACGAACTGGGCGACGACATCATGCCCGCCCTGATCATCGGCCTCGCGCTGACCATGCTGGCGCGCCCGCTCAGCGTCGTCGTCTGCCTGACCCCGTTCCGGGTGCCCTGGCGGGAGCAGGCCCTGATGTCCTGGGCCGGTCTGCGCGGCGCCGTGCCCATCATCCTCGCGACGATCCCCGTGGTGAGCGGCGTCGAGGGCAGCCAGCGTGTCTTCAACATCGTCTTCGTGCTGGTCGTCGTCTACACCCTGATCCAGGGGCCGACCCTGCCCTGGCTCGGCCGCAAGCTGAACCTCGGCGAGGGACCGGAGGCCGCCGACCTCGGCATCGAGTCGGCACCCCTGGAGCGGCTGGGCGGGCACCTGCTGTCGTTCGTGATCCCCGAGGGGTCCAGAATGCACAACGTCGAGGTCGCCGAGCTGCGCCTGCCGCCCGGCGCCGCCGTCACCCTCGTCGTCCGCGACGGAAGATCGTTCGTCCCGCAGCCGACGACCGTGCTGCGGCACGGCGACGAACTCCTCGCCGTCGCCACCGACCCGGTGCGCGACGCGGCCGAGCGCCGGCTGCGCGCCGTGAGCGCCGGCGGCAAGCTGGCCGGCTGGCTGGGGACGGACGGGCTGCGCCGCTCCTGAGTCGCGTCCGGCCCGTTCCGGGGATGCGCAGGCAGGGGGCCGGGACGTGCTGGCTTTCACAGGGGCACGGGGTGAACGCCCTGTACAATGCAGGTGACCCAGATCGAACCAACTCTGCCTGACGCAGAGCTGGCGCGACCGTATGGCGGCCGGGACGCCCCTCCTCATCGTGGGCGCCGGTATCTACCGCAGTTCCGCGCAAGAGGACAGCTCTCGGCGCCGCCCCCATCCGGGGGTGCCGCGCTACCAGGCGGCAGAAAGGCACGGGCCGTGGCATCCACGGTCACCGGAGAGCCGTCGAAGGACTCGGCCTCCACCCGCCCGGGATACGGGCAGCTGCTGCGCACCCGCGGCGCCTGGACGTTCCTGCTCCCCGGCTTCGCGGCACGCCAGCCGTTCGCGATGCTCACCATCTCCATCGTGCTGCTGGTCCAGCACACCACCGGCTCCTACGGCGCGGCGGGCGCCGCCGCGGCCGTCACCGGCGTCTCCATGGCGGTGTTCGCGCCCTACAGCGGCCGGCTCGCCGACCGCTACGGACAGCGCGCCGTGCTCGTCCCCGGCGTCCTCGTGCACGCCGTGTCCGGACTGACCCTGACCGCTCTCGCCCTCGCCCACGCGCCGCTGTGGGCCCTGTTCGCCGCGGCCGTGCCCACCGGCGCCTCGGTGCCGCAGGTCGGGCCCATGGTGCGGGCCCGCTGGGGCGTGAAGCTCCAGGACTCGCCCCTGATGACGACGGCCGCCGCCTTCGAGTCCGTCACCGACGAACTGACCTTCGTCGTCGGGCCGCTGCTGGCCACCGCCCTGTGCACGGCCGTCGACCCGGCCGCCGGCCTGGTCACCGAGGCCACGCTCACCCTGGTGGGCGGCCTGCTGTTCGCCGCGCAGCGGGGCACCCAGCCGGCCGTCACCGGAGGCGGGCACACGCGTGTGGAGCACGGTTCGGCGCTGCGCGTCCCCGGGGTGCGCGTGCTGATCGTGACCTTCCTCGGCATCGGTTCGGTCTTCGGCGGCATGCAGGTCTCCCTGGCCGCCTTCACCGAGTCGATCGGCCGCCCCGGCCTGAACGGCGTCCTGTACGGCACCTTCGCCGCGGGCAACATGCTCGCCGGCCTCGTCTGCGGCGCCATCGCCTGGAAGGTCGCGCCGCAGCGCCGCCTCCTCGTCGGGTACGCCGCGCTCGCGCTGGCCGCGTCCGGGCTGTGGGCCGCGCACTCGGTCCTCGTGCTGGCCGCCCTGGGCCTGCTGGTCGGCATGTGCATCGCGCCGTCCCTGATCACCGGCTACACGCTCGTCGAGAGCCTGGTCCCGGCCGGGGCCCGCACCGAGGCGTTCACCTGGCTGACCGGCGCCGTCGCGCTCGGCCAGGCCGCCGCCGTCACGGTCGCCGGACAGCTGGAGGACCGCCTGTGGGGCGGGGCCGGTTTCCTGGTGCCGATGGGCGGCACACTGCTGGCCCTGGTCACCCTCGTCGCCCTGCGCTCACGGCTCTCGGCGCGGGCCGCCGGCCGCACGGTCGCGCGTGGCGTGGGTCACCGCGTGCCGGTGGCAGTGGACTGAGAGGCCGGAATACGTCACTATGGATCGTCGTTAGCACTCATCGAGTGAGAGTGCCAGGAGGAAGACAGTGCCGACCTACCAGTACCAGTGCACCGAGTGCGGCGAGGGCCTCGAGGCGGTGCAGAAGTTCACCGACGACGCCCTGACCGAGTGCCCCAACTGCCAGGGCCGCCTCAAGAAGGTGTTCTCGGCGGTCGGCATCGTCTTCAAGGGCTCCGGCTTCTACCGCAACGACAGCCGCGGCTCCTCGTCGAGCAGCTCGCCGGCGTCGACGAAGTCGTCGTCCTCCACGTCGTCCGACTCCTCGTCGTCGACGTCGTCCTCCTCGTCCTCCTCGGACAAGAAGGCGTCGAGCAGCGGCACCTCGTCCAGCAGCTCCGCCGCGTAGCGCGGACCACTTCTTACGGGACCCTGTCGTCGTACGGCGGCGGGGTCCTCGGCGTGTCCGGGGGCCGTCGGGGGCGGTTAGGGTGCGGACATGGCGAACAAGGTGAACGCCGAGCTCGGCGTGATCGGCGGCTCCGGTTTCTACTCCTTCCTCGACGACGTGACCGAGGTCCAGGTCGACACCCCGTACGGACCGCCCAGCGACTCCCTCTTCCTCGGCGAGATCGCCGGCCGGCGGGTCGCCTTCCTCCCCCGGCACGGCCGCGGCCACCATCTGCCGCCGCACCGCATCAACTACCGCGCCAACCTGTGGGCGCTGCGCTCCGTCGGTGTGCGCCAGGTGCTCGGTCCGTGCGCGGTGGGCGGTCTGCGGCCCGAGTACGGCCCCGGCACGCTGCTCGTGCCGGACCAGCTGGTCGACCGCACCAAGTCCCGGGTCGCCACCTACTTCGACGGGCTGCCGCGCCCCGACGGCACCGTGCCCAACGTGGTGCACGTGTCGCTGGCCGACCCCTACTGCCCCACCGGCCGCGCCGCCGCGCTGAAGGCCGCGCGCGGACGGGACTGGGAGCCGGTGGACGGCGGCACCCTGGTCGTCGTCGAGGGGCCGCGTTTCTCCACCCGCGCCGAATCACTGTGGCACCAGGCGCAGGGCTGGTCCGTGGTCGGCATGACGGGCCACCCGGAGGCCGCGCTCGCCCGTGAGCTGGAGCTCTGCTACACCTCGATGACCCTGGTCACCGACCTGGACGCGGGCGCGGAGGCCGGCGAGGGCGTCTCCCACGACGAGGTGCTGCGCGTGTTCGCGGCGAACGTCGACCGGCTGCGCGGAGTTCTCTTCGACGCGGTGGCGGCCCTGCCGTCGAACGGCGAACGGGACTGCCTGTGCGCCGGGGCGCTGGGCGGGATGGATCCGGGGTTCGCGCTGCCGTAGGGGGCCTGAGCAGGGGGCGGAACGCCTCCTTCGGGGGGCCGGGTTTTCCACAGGTCGTGGGCTGTCCACGGGCTTCGGCGGGCGGCGGCGGAATACCGGATGGTGGCTTCGCAAGCCGTTCCGTCCGGTCCGTCCGGTCCGTCCGCACCGTTCCCGCTGGTGGTGATCCCGTGTCCGTCGCTCCCCCTGCCCCCCGATCCCCCTCCTCCCCTTCCTCCCCGTCCTTCTCCTCCCGCTCTTCTTTCTCCTCCCGCTCCTCGTCGCAGCGCTCCGCGCTGCCGCCGGGGCCCGACGCTCCGGCCACCCGTGAGGTGCCGTACTTCGAGCCGGTGCGGGTCCGCGGCTCGGGCGCCCGGCTGCGCCGGCTCGTACGGCACCGGCGGCGGGCCGTCGCGGCCGGGCTGGCCATGACCGCGGCCGCCCTGGTGGCGGCGGGACCGCGCGAGGCCAGCGACGGAGCGCGCGGGCATCCGGCGCAGGGCCCGGCGCGACCGCACCCGGTCGCCGAGCGGGTGTCGGCGCCGGTGCGGATCGCCGACGCGGCCACCGTGCGGCTGCTGCGCCCCGGCGACCGGGTCGACGTGATCGCCGCCGAGGAGAACGGGCCCGGCGGGGACGCCGAGGTGGTCGCGCTCGGGGCGCGGGTGACGGAGGTACCGGAGCCGCTGGACGCCGCCGGGGAGAGCGGGGCGCTGGTGGTGCTGTCCGTGCCGCGTCCCACGGCCGCCCGGCTGGCGGGCGCGAGCGCCACGGCACGGCTGGCGGTGACGCTGTGCTGAGCCCGGTCAAGCGTCGGAGCGGGTCCCGTCCCCCCGAAGAGGAGGCCGATTGGACAGAATGGCCGAACGCTGACGTAGGTTGCGGAGCGATCCGTTCCCCAAGTCGCGTGCCCGAGGAGTGCCCCCCAAGTGAGCGAGAACAAGGAACCGAGCGTCTGGCAGGGCTTCAAGACCTTCCTGATGCGCGGGAACGTCGTCGACCTGGCGGTCGCGGTGGTCATCGGCGCGGCCTTCACCAACATCGTGAACGCGGTGGTGAAGGGCATCATCAACCCGCTGGTCGGCGCGATCGGCACGAAGAACCTCGATCACTACAGCTCGTGCCTGACCGGCTCCTGCAAGGGCGACGAGGGCATCCAGATCCTGTGGGGCTCCGTCCTCGGCGCCGGCCTCAGCTTCGTGATCACCGCGGCCGTCGTCTACTTCCTGATGGTCCTGCCCATGTCGAAGTACCTGGCCCGGGTGGAGGCCCGCCGCAAGGCGAAGGAGGGCACGCAGGAGGTCCTCGAGGTGACCGAGCTGGAGGTGCTGAAGGAGATCCGCGACGCGCTGATCGCGCAGCGCGGATCGGGCCACGACCAGCGATAGCGCGGCGGCGCCCGGGCGGCGCGGCCCCGGTTCGCGGGCCTCAGATGTGGTGCGGCGGCTTCTCGTCGAGGAAGCGCTTGAGGTCGGCCGCGCTGTCCCCGGCCGGCCGGTCGCCCCACCCGCGGTCCGTGTCGTCCGTGGACTGCTGGTCCAGCGGGTCGTCGAAGATCAGCGCGGGCTTCGGCTCGCGCGGCTCGGAGGCGGGGGTGCTGCTCATGACTCCAGGGTACGGCCCCGCCGTCGCGGGCCCACGGCCCCGGCGGCGGGGGCGTTCGTCCGGGCCGATGGTGAAGTCCTGCGGGGGCTTGTGCGCGGGTCGTGCGCCGCGGACGCGTATCCGCGCCCCATCTGCTGTGCTTGACCCCATGACGACCAGTTCGAATCCCGCGCCGGACTCCCGCCGCCCGCCACGACCCGGGCGGCCGCTGCGCCGGCTCTCGGCCCGGGGCCGTGGTGAGGCACACCGGGTCGCCACCCCGCTGGAGCTCTTCTTCGACCTGTGTTTCGTCGTGGCCATCGCCCAGGCGGGCGTCCAGCTGGTCCACGCGGTCGCCGAGGGGCACGCCGGTGAAGGCATCCTCGACTACGCGATGGTGTTCTTCGCCATCTGGTGGGCGTGGATGAACTTCACGTGGTTCGCGTCGGCCTACGACAACGACGACGTGCTGTACCGGATCGTCACGCTGATCCAGATCTCCGGCGTGCTGGTCCTGGCCGCCGGGGTGTCCGAGACGTTCCAGGACCACGACTACGCGGCGGTGCTCGTCGGGTACCTCATCATGCGGCTCGCCCTCGTCTGGCAGTGGCTGCGGGTGGCCAGGTCGAGCTCAGGTCCCGAGCGGATGATGGCCCTGCGGTACGCCGGCGGTGTGCTGCTCTGCCAGATCGGCTGGGTGGGTCTGGTGGTGCTGCCCGAGGACGCCCGGGGCTGGTGGTTCCTCGTCATGGTCGTGCTGGAGCTGTGCGTCCCGGCGTACGCGGAGAGGATCCATCCGACGTCGTGGCATCCGCACCACATCGCCGAGCGGTACGGGCTGCTCACCATCATCGTGCTGGGCGAGACCATCGCGGCGGCCACGGTCGCCGTGAAGACCGGCATCGACGAGAACGACGCGCTGGGCGAGCTGCTGCCCATCGCGGCGGGCGGCCTGCTGATCATCTTCTCCGCGTGGTGGATCTACTTCGTGGTCCCGATCCACGGGCATCTGCGCTCCAACCGGCAGTCCTTCCTGTGGGGTTACGGCCATTACGTGGTGTTCGCGTCGGCGGCGGCGATCGGCGCGGGCCTGGAGGTGGCGGTCGAGCAGACCCTCCACGAGGCGCACATCTCGACGCTGGCCGCGACGGCGGCGGTGACCCTGCCGACGGCGCTCTATCTGCTCACCGTGTGGGCGCTGCACGCGCGGCACTTCAAGGTGGGCATCGCCCAGCAGCTGGTGCTGCCGACGACGGCCCTGCTGGTCATCTGCTGCACGTTCCTGCACGACTGGGAGGTGTTCGCGGCGGGGCTGGTGTCGGCGGTGGGCGTGGCCGTCGGCGAGACCCTGACGGCCCGCGGAACGGCCCGCCCGCGCGCGACGGCGACACGGGAGCCGGCCGCCTGACGGTCCCGGCGCGGCGGGCCGGGCCTGGACGACACTGGGCGCATGACAGTTGACGCTCTGACGGATGTCTCCGGACTGCGGGTGGGCCACGCGACGCGCACCGGGGACGGCTGGCTCACCGGCACGACGGTCGTCCTCGCCCCGGAGGGCGGGGCGGTGGCCGCCGTGGACGTGCGCGGCGGTGGTCCCGGCACGAAGGAGACCGACGCCCTGGACCCGCGCAACGTGGTGCGGAAGGTCGAGGCGATCGTCCTGACCGGGGGCAGCGCGTACGGGCTGGACGCGGCGACCGGGGTGATGGCGTGGCTGGAGGAGCACCGGCGCGGTGTGCGGGTCGGGCCGGATCCGGCGCACGTCGTGCCGGTGGTGCCCGCGGCCTGTGTCTTCGACCTGGGGCGCGGCGGCGACTTCCGGGCGCGGCCGGACGCCGGCACCGGGCGCGCGGCCGTGGAGGCCGCGGCGGCGAGCGAGGCCGGGGCCCCGGTGCCGGAAGGCTGCGTGGGCGCCGGGACCGGTGCCACCGTGGGGCCGGTCAAGGGCGGGGTCGGGACCGCGAGCACCGTCCTCGACTCGGGGATCACGGTGGCCGCGCTGGTCGTGGCCAACGCGGCGGGGTCGGTGGTGGAGCCCGGGACCGGCGCCCTGTACGGGGAGTTGCTGCGCGGCCGGGTGGACCTCCCGGACGCCGGTGTGCACGAGGCCGCGCGCCGACGGCTCGCCGAGCTCGCGGAGACCAACGCGCCGCCGCCGCTGAACACCACGCTCGCGGTGGTGGCCACCGACGCCGACCTGTCGAAGGCGCAGGCGCAGAAGCTGGCCGGCACCGCCCACGACGGCATCGCACGGGCCGTGCGGCCGGTGCACCTGCTCAACGACGGGGACACGGTGTTCGCCCTCGCCACGGGTGACCGCCCCCTCGATCCCGAGCACCCGCTCGCTCTCAACGACCTCCTCGCGGCGGCCGCGGACACGGTGACCCGGGCGATCGTCCGGGCCGTCCGCGCGGCCGAGTCGGTGACGGGCCCGGGCGGAGTGTGGCCGTCGTACAGGGAGTTGTACGGGCGCTAGGTGGAGGCGCCGCGCCTCCCCTTCGAATGGCCACATCGCGCTCACGATTGTCGCGGTTCTGTCACGTGATGGCGTTCACGGCGCACAGGGGGAACCCGGTTCCGAGCGGTGGCCTCTTCCACCCTGATACGGAACGGAACCAAACAGAACTCGCGAACGCCGAAAGAGGGAGCAGATCGTGACAACGCCGGACATGACAGCGCGACGCACAGTGGGGGCCTGTGCCGCCCTGGTGATCGGCGCCCTGACCCTCACGGCCTGCGGTGGCGGCGACGGCGGCAGCGGGGCCGGCGGCGACGGCAAGGGCGGCAAGGGGTCGTCCACGGCGTCCGCGGCGAAGATCGTGATCTCGGCGAAGGACGGTTCCACGGGGGCGTCCATCAACACGACCGGTGTGCGGGTCAGCGGGGGCAAGCTGACGGCCGTACGGATGAAGGACGCGAAGACCGGGCGGGACGTGCCGGGGTCGCTGTCCTCCGACGGGACCGGCTGGCACCCCGGCAAGCAGCTGGAGCGCGGCACCAGGTACGAGATAACGGCCACCGCGAAGGACGCGGACGGCCGGGGCGCCACCGCCGACTCGACCTTCACCACGGTCACCGCCGCCGACAGCTTCATCGGCACCTACACCCCCGACAACGGCACCACGGTCGGGGTGGGGATGCCCGTGTCGTTCACCTTCGACAAGGCGATCAGCGACCGGAAGGCCGTGCAGTCGCACATCACCGTCACCTCCAGCAGCGGGCAGAAGGTGGTCGGGCACTGGTTCGGCCAGAAGCGCCTGGACTTCCGGCCCGAGGACTACTGGAAGGCCGGTTCCAAGGTCACGATGAAGATAGACCTGGACGGCGTCGAGGGCGCCGACGGCGTGGTCGGCGTGCAGAAGAAGACCGTCGCCTTCACGATCGGCCGCTCGCAGGTGTCGACGGTCGACGTGAACACCCAGACCATGACGGTCGTCCGGGACGGCAGCACGATCAAGTCGGTGCCGATCTCGGCGGGCAGCTCGGAGTTCTCCACCTACAACGGGCAGATGGTGATCTCCGAGAAGTTCAAGCAGCTCCACATGGACAGCCGGACGGTCAACCTGGCCGACGCGTACGACATCAAGGACGTGCCGCACGCGATGCGGCTGACCCGGTCGGGCACCTTCATCCACGGCAACTACTGGTACAACCAGGGCAACCCGCCGTTCGGCCGCCAGGGCACCAGCCACGGCTGCGTCGGCCTGCGGGACGTGAAGGGCGGCCAGGGGGACACCCCGTCCAAGTGGTTCTACGACAACTCGATGCTCGGGGACGTGGTGATCGTCAAGAACTCCCCCGACAAGAACGTGACGCCGGACAACGGCCTCAACGGCTGGAACATGCCGTGGAGCGAGTGGACCGCGGGCAGCGCCGCCTGATCGGCCCGCCCCGCCCTGAACCGCACGTCGGACAGGGTTTCTTGACGGTTCGACGGGCCGCGCGGGAACTTCTCGCGCGGTCCGCGCGTTTCACCGGACGTACGTTTTCTCGGTTCCCGGACATGATGTCCGACCGAGGGGCTACGGTATGCACCCACAAGGTGACATGCAGCAACGCCGGGAGAAACCTTGAGCGTTCCGTACGAGACCACAGCGTACGAACCACCCGAGTCGCCGGAGTCTCCGGAGGAGCACCTCGCGCGACTCCTCGGCCGTGCCCTGAACTCCTTCGAGCTGCCCGACGAGACCCTGCGGCGCCTGGACTGCGCGCTCGCCCACGACAGTTCGCTGCACTCCGCGCACCACAGCGCGGGGCTGCACCGCGAGACGTACCGGCACACCTGGCTGCTCGCCGACGGCTCGGCGCTCACTCTGTGGGAGCTCGTGCACAACACCGCGCGTGGCGGCGCCCCGCAGAACGAGGTGTACGTGGACGAGGAGGAGCTGCGTGCCGCGACCGAGCGGCTTCCGCTGCCCCCGGACGCACCCGACTTCGAGCTGCCGGTGACCGTGCAGCTGACGCCGTCGGCGGCGCCCCGGCGCGGATATGTGCCGGAGGACTCGGCGGACCACGCGCGGCGGCTGCTGCGCCGCGCGGAGAACGCGGACCGGCCGGGCCGTGAGACCGCCGCCCTGCTGGCCACGGCGTGCGGGCACCGGATCATGCAGGCGTTCGGGCGCCCCTGGCGGTCGGCGCGCGCGGGCCTGAGCTTCTCGCTCTACGAGCACGCGTTCCTGCTGCGGGACGGGGCGGAGGTCTCGCTGTGGGAGGTCGAGCACACGGCGACGCCGGACGGGCGGCACATGTGCGAGGTGTACGTCAGCGAGGAGGCGGCGCGGGCCGCGATGCGGCGGCGGGCGGCGCAGGTCTCCTGAGAAACCCGCGGGCAGCCCACGGCGCGCTCAGCGGCCGGTGTTGAGCCGGTGGACCAGGCCGGCGAAGGCATCGCGTTCCGCCGGGGTGAGTTCGACGGCCTCCCGGTCGGGGGCGGTCTGCCGCTGCTGCGGAAGCCCTGCGAGCGGCTGGTCGGGGGCCCACCGCGGGTTCACGGGTCGGTAGCGGCGCAGCAGGCGTACGAGGCCCGTCACCCACAGCACGGCCGCCAGGGCGAGGACGACGGGACCCAGGAGCTGGAGGATCGAGACGTGCTCAGGCATGCCTCCCAGTAGACACCACGGTCCGGGCCGTATGACCCGGACCGTGACGTATCTCGCAGGTGCCGTGAACGACGCACAGCGCCTCAACTGGGGCAAGCGGCGCCCCTCTCCGCCGCTGGCCCCTTCCTCTCAGGCCACGACCGGCCGCTGCCCGGCGCCGGTGTCCGAGGTGCCGGGGGCACCGGCGGCCGGGGCGCCGTCGGGTGCCGTGCGGCGCATGCCCTTGAGCAGGACGACCAGGCCGGCCGTGACCGCCGTACCGGCCGCGATGGCCAGCAGGTAGAGGAACGGCTTGCCGATGAGGAAGGTGACCCAGACGCCGCCGTGGGGTGCGCGCAGGGTCGAGCCGAAGGCCATGGTGAGGGCGCCGGTGACGGCGCCGCCCGCCATGGAGGCGGGGATGACGCGCAGGGGGTCGGCGGCGGCGAAGGGGATGGCGCCTTCGCTGATGAAGGAGGCGCCCAGCACCCAGGCGGCCTTGCCGTTCTCCCGCTCCGTCGGCGTGAACAGCCCGCGGCGCAGGGTGGTGGCCAGGGCCATGCCCAGGGGCGGGACCATGCCGGCCGCCATGACGGCGGCCATGATCTTCATGGCGGAGTCGCTCGGGTCCTGCACGGCGATGCCCGCGGTGGCGAAGGCGTAGGCGACCTTGTTGACGGGGCCGCCGAGGTCGAAGCACATCATCAGGCCGAGCAGGACCCCGAGCAGAACGGCGTTGGAGCCGGACAGACCGCTGAGCCAGTCCGTCATGGCCTTCTGCGCCTCGGCGATGGGCTTGCCGATGACGACGAGCATCAGGAAGCCGACGACCATGGAGGACAGCAGCGGGATCACGACGACGGGCATGATGCCGCGCAGCACCGGGGGGATGTCGACGCGCTGGACGGCGAGGACGACACCGCCGGCGAGGAGGCCGGCGACGAGGCCGCCGAGGAATCCGGCGTTGATGGTGAAGGCGATCATGCCGCCGACGAAGCCGGGGACGAGTCCGGGCCGGTCGGCCATGCCGTAGGCGATGTACCCGGCGAGGACGGGGATCAGGAAGCCGAAGGCGACGCCGCCGATCTGGAAGAGCAGGGCGCCCCAGCTGTCGGCCTGCCCCCAGGCGAAGTGCTCGGTGACGGGTGCGGCCTCGTCGATCCGATAGCCGCCGATGGCGAACCCGAGGGCGATCAGCAGGCCGCCGGCGGCCACGAACGGGACCATGTAACTGACGCCGGACATCAGCCATTTGCGCAGCCGTGTGCCGTAGCCGTCACCGGGTTCACCGGCCCGGTCGACGGGGGCGCCCGGCCGGGCCTCCCGGGTGGTCTCGCCGCGGGCGGCCTTCTCCCTGACCTCCGCGATGAGTTCGGCGGGCCGATTGACGCCGGCCTTGACGCCGACGTCGACCGTGGGCTTTCCGGCGAACCGGTCCTTCTCGCGAACGGCGACGTCGTGGGCGAGGATCACGCCGTCCGCGGCGGCGATGACGGCGGGGTCGAGCCGGGTGAAACCGGCCGATCCCTGGGTCTCGACGACGAGTTCGACGCCCGCGTCCCGGCCGGCGCTCTCCAGGGCCTCGGCGGCCATGTAGGTGTGGGCGATGCCGGTGGGGCAGGAGGTGACGGCGACGATCCGGAAGGGCCGCTCGGCGGTGCCGGCCTCGTCGCCGGCCTCGTCGCCGGCCGAGGTGTCGGTGGCGGGGGCCTGTTCGCCGCGGATCAGCGCGGCCGCCGACTCGGCGTCCCGGGCGGCGCGCAGGGCGTCCGTGAACGCGCTGTCCATGAGCTGGCGGGCGAGCGACGACAGGATCGTGAGGTGGGCGTCGTCCGCTCCGGCCGGGGCGGCGATGAGGAAGATCAGGTCGGCGGGCCCGTCAGCGGCGCCGAAGTCGACACCGGCGGCGCTGCGTCCGAAGGCGAGCGTCGGCTCGGTGACATGGGCGCTGCGGCAGTGCGGGATGCCGATGCCGCCGTCGAGGCCGGTGGGCATCTGGGCCTCGCGGGCGGCGACGTCGGCGAGGAAGCCGTCCAGGTCGGTCACCCGGCCCTGGGCGACCATGCGCTCGGCGAGGGCGCGTGCCGCGGCCTCCTTGGTGTCGGCGGTCAGGTCGAGGTCGACCAGCTCCGCCGTGATCATGTCGCTCATCGCGGGCTCCTTCGCACGCGTATCGCCCCGGGAGTCCGGTGGGCGGGGGTGGGGACGGGGAGGAAGAGAAGTGCGGTCGTGCCGTTCATGACGCGGGCTCGGTGAGGGCGCGGCCGGCGGGGATGTCGGCCGTGACGGTGACGGCCGTCGGATCGAGGTCGGCGGGGGTGGGCATCACGCTGCCGGGAAGCCGTACGGCCGCGGCACCGTGCGCGACGGCGGAGGCGAGGGCGTCGGGGCCCTGGCCGCCCGCGATGAGGAAGCCGGCCAGGGAGGCGTCCCCGGCGCCGACGTTGCTGCGGACGGTGTCGACGGGTGCGGTGCCGAACCAGGTGCCGGCGTCGTCGACCAGCAACTGCCCGTCGGCGCCCAGGCTGGCGAGGACGGCGCGGGCGCCCAGCTCGCGCAGCCGCTCGGCGGCCTTCACCGCGTCGCCGAGGGTGGTGAGGGGGCGTCCGACGGCCCGGGCGAGTTCCTCGGCGTTGGGTTTCACCACGTCGGGCCGGGCCCGTACGGCTTCGAGGAGGGCCGGTCCGGAGGTGTCCAGGGCGATCCGGGTGCCGTCGGCGTGCGCCCGGGTGACGACGTCGGCGTACCAGGTGGCGGCGAGGCCACGGGGGAGGCTGCCGCAGCAGGCGATCCAGTCGGCGGCGCGGGCCTGGGCGCGGACGGCGTCGAGGAGGGCCTCACGCTCGGCGGGGCTCAGTTCCGGGCCGGGGGCGTTGATCTTCGTGAGGACGCCGTCGGTCTCGGCGAGGGCGATGTTGGAGCGGGTGGCGCCGGCGACGGGGACGGGGGCGACGTCGATGCCCTGGGCATGGAGGAGGTCGGCGACGAGGGCGCCGGGCGCGCCACCGAGGGGCAGCACGGCGACCGTCCGCCGGCCGGCGGCGGCGACGGCACGGGAGACGTTCACACCCTTGCCGCCGGGGTCCATGCGTTCCCCGGTGGCGCGGACGACCTCGCCGCGGTCCAGGGCGGGCACCTCGTACGTGCGGTCGAGGGACGGGTTCGGGGTGACGGTGAGGATCATGCGCTCGTTTCCAGGCCCGGGTGGGGGGACGTTCTCAGACACGCTGCACTTCCGTGCCGCCGTGCTCGATGGCCGCGGCGGTCTCGGGTGCGAGGCCGGTGTCGGTGATCAGCAGGTCCACGTCGCCGAGGCCGCCGAAGCGGGCGAAGTGCTCCTGGCCGTGCTTGCCGGAGTCGGCGAGCAGGACGACGCGGCGGGCGGCGGCTACGGCGGCGCGTTTGACGGCGGCTTCGGCGAGGTCGGGGGTGGTCAGCCCGTGCCCGGCGGAGAAGCCGTTGGCGGCGACGAACAGCACGTCGGCACGGATCTCGGCGTACGCGCGCAGCGCCCACGCGTCGACGGCGGCGCGGGTGCGGTGCCGTACGCGCCCTCCGACGAGGTGGAGCTGGATGCCGGGATGGTCGGCGAGGCGGGCGGCGATGGGCAGGCTGTGGGTGACGACGGTGAGGGACGCCTCGAGCGGCAGGGCGGCGGCGAGCCTGGCCACGGTGGTGCCGGCGTCGAGGATCACGGTGCCGTCGGTGGGGAGTTCGGCGAGGGCCGCCTTCGCGATCCTGTCCTTCTCGTCGGCCGCCGTGGACTCGCGTTCGGTGAGGTCCGGTTCGAAGTCGAGGCGCCCGGCGGGGATGGCGCCGCCGTGCACCCGCCGGACGAGCCCGGCCCGGTCGAGCGCCTTGAGGTCCCGCCGGATGGTCTCGGCGGTGACCTGGAACTCCTCGGCGAGCGACAGCACGTCCACCCGGCCACCGTCCCGGGCCAGCCGGAGGATCGCCTGCTGCCGCTCCGGTGCGTACATGTCCGTTCTCCTTCGCCGCATGCCCGAGTGTGTGGTTTCGAAGGTGAGATTACGCCCGGACTCCGAGGAAGTAAACGGATTCGGATGCGAACGGGCATGATCGGGCACGATGAGCTATCCGGCGGCGGGAGGGGAGACGACGAAGGGCCCGCCCAGGTCGCTCGCGCCTGGACGGGCCTTTCGCATCGGTGACTCAGCCGACGAGCTGGGGAGCCCTCTCGCCGGACCGCTCGTCCTCCAGGACCTCGGCCCCCGGGCCTTCGCCCTCCCCCGCTCCCGCGGGCCGCGCCGGCAGCGCCCACATCAGCAGGAAGATGACCGCCATCACCGCCGCCACCCATCCCAGCGCGTGCTGGAAGCCGTCGGCGAAGGCGGTGCCCGCCGCGGTGGGGGTCGTGGCCTCGGTCAGGCGGTCGTCGACGACGCCGTAGAAGACGACGGAGACCAGGCCGAGGCCGAGGGCGTTGCCCATCTGCTGGACCGTGTTGATCAGGCCGGACGCCGAACCGGCGTGCTCGCGCGGCACCTCGGAGAGGATCGCGTCCGTCAGCGGGGCCACGATCAGGCCCATGCCGGCGCCCATCACGATCAGGGGCAGGGCCATCTGCCACGGGGCGATGGCGAGGCCGTAGCGGCCGGCCTCCCAGATGTAGAGCAGGATGCCGGTGCCCATGAGCAGCGCGCCCGCCTGGAGCACCGTGCGGCCGAAGCGCGGGACGAGCTGCTGGACGGACAGACCGGCCGCCGTGGAGACGGCGATGGAGAACGGGATGCCGGTGAGGCCGGCCTTCAGCGGGCTCCAGCCCAGCCCGAACTGCATGTACAGCGTCCACACCAGGAAGAAGATGCCGAGCGCCACGCCGAACACCGTCTGGACGGCGATACCGGCCGCGAAGCTCTTCACTTTGAACAGGGAGAGCTCGACCAGCGGGGAGCCGTCACGGGCGCCCTTGCGCCGCTCGTACGCCACCAGCGCCCCCAGCACGACGAGCGAGCCGCCCATCGACAGGTACCCCCACAGCGGCCAGCCCAGCTCGCGGCCCCGGGTCAGCGGGTAGAGCAGCATCAGCAGGCCGAGGGTGACCAGGGCGACGCCCACCAGGTCCAGCTTCAGGGCCTTCGGGGCCTTGGACTCGGTGATGAAACGGCTGCCGAGGATCAGGCCGGCGATGCCGACCGGCAGGTTGATCAGGAAGATCGGGCGCCAGGCCAGCCCGAAGAGGTCGCCCTCCGTCAGGAGCGCGCCGAGGAGCGGGCCGCTGACCGCGCCGAGGCCGACGATCGCGCCGAACAGGCCGAACACCTTGCCCCGTTCGTGCGCCGGGAAGGTGGCGTGGACGATCGACAGCACCTGCGGCACCATCAGCGCGGCCATGGCGCCCTGGAGGATGCGGGAGGCGACCAGCATCTCCGGGTTCACGGCGAAGCCGCACAGCGCGGAGGCGAGGGTGAAGCCGCCGATGCCGATCAGGAACAGCCGCTTGCGGCCGTGGATGTCGCCGAGCCGGCCGCCCGTGATCAGGCCCGCGGCGAAGGCGAGGGCGTACCCCGCGGTGATCCACTGGATCTGGCTGAAGGTGGCCCCGGCCTCGCGCTGGATCGACGGGATGGCGATGTTGACGATCGTGACGTCCACGAGGTCCATGAAGGCCGCGGTCATCACGATGGCCAGCGCGAACCAGCGGCGCCGGTCGGCCGGGGCCGTGGTGCCCTCGGTCCCCGTGGCCTTGGCCGTGGGCCCGTCCGTCGTGGCCTTCGCCGCCGGCCCGTCCGTCGTCGTCGTTCGCGTCGTTCGCTGTCGCGGTGTCGCTGTGGTGCGCTCGCCTGAGGTCATGTTCCGAAGCTACGGGCCGATTAGGTCAGATCGTGTCCTAGACGTGCGGCATCCTCGAACTCATGACGACGGACACTCCGGCACGGCTGCTGACCCTCCTCTCCCTCCTCCAGACGCCCCGTGAGTGGCCCGGCGGTGAACTCGCCGACCGGCTGGGGGTGTCCCGGCGCACGGTGCGGCGGGACATCGACCGGCTGCGGGAACTGGGCTATCCCGTGCAGGCGACCAAGGGGTCCGACGGGGGCTACCGGCTCGTCGCGGGCAAGGCGATGCCGCCGCTCGTACTGGACGACGAGGAGGCGGTGGCGATCGCGGTGGGGCTGCGGGCCGGCGCCGGGCACGCCGTCGAGGGCGTCGAGGAGGCGTCCGTGCGGGCGCTGGCGAAGCTGGAGCAGGTGCTCCCGGCGCGTCTGCGGCACCGGGTGAGCACGTTGCAGGCCGCCACCACGCCGCTGGCCAGCGGGGACGGGGCGAGCATCGCGCCCGAGACGCTCACCGTGATGGCGTCGACCGTGGCGGGACGGGAACGGCTGCGGTTCGCCTACCGGGCGAAGGACGGCACCGCGTCACGGCGCCTGACCGAGCCGTACCGGCTGGTGTCGACCGGGCGGCGCTGGTACCTCGTCGCGTACGACCTCGACCGGGGCGACTGGCGGACGTTCCGGGTGGACCGGGTGAGTGAGCCGTTCGCGACGGGGGCGCGGTTCGCCCCGCGGGACCTGCCCACGGGGAGCGCCGCCGAGTATCTGCGGCAGTCCATGTGGGGGTGGGCGGAGTCGTACGCGTTCTCCGTGACGTTCGCCGCGCCCGTGGAGTTCGTCGCCGCGCGGCTGCCGGGGTGGCTGGGCGTGCCGGAGCCGCTGGAGGACGGGCGGGCCTGCCGGGTGCGGGGGACGAGCGGGGGCGCCCCGGAGTGGACGGCGGTGCGGCTGGCGATGGTGGGCTGCGAGTTCACCGTCGAGTCGCCGGAGGAACTGGTGCGGTCCGTGGCGGAGTTGGGCGGACGGCTGAGCCGGGCGGCCGCCGGCTGAACGGGGTTGCAAGAAGGCCGGGTGCCGGGCGGCTCCGCTAGCGGGCCTCGCGGCCCCTCCCCCACGGGAAGCCCTTCAGCGCGTCCAGGTTGGCCAAGGCGCGCGCTCTCGGCCCCTCCGGGCCGTTGGCCGGGGCCTCTCCCGTGGCCCAGGTCTCCACGGCCACGCGGACCGCGGCCGCGGCCACCGCCGAGGGGAAGGCCAGGTCGGCGGCAACGTTGTCGCCCGGGCAGCGCTCCGCCAGCACCTCGGCAAGGCGGGCCTCGGTGGCATGACAGACCTCCGCCCACACCCGGTGCAGGGCGGGGTCGTGGAGGGCGAGGCGGACCAGGGTGCGGGTCCACTCCCAGGAGGCGCCGGAGACGCCCTCGCCGGGAGTGAGCGTGTACCGGACCGCGTGCTCCAGTGCCTCCGGCACCGACAGGGCGGCGGGGGCGTCGCGGACGGCCCGGGTCCAGCGGTCGGCGCCGTCCGTGTAGAGCGGGGCGACCGCTTCCTCCTTCGTGGCGAAGTAGCGGTAGAAGGTGCGCGGCGCGACTCCCGCGGCCTGCGCGATGTCCTCGGCCCGGGTCGCCTTCAGTCCCTGCCGGACGAAGAGGCCGGCCGCGGCCCGGGCGATGTCGGCTCGGGTCGCCGCCTTGCGTCGTTCCGTGAGGGAGGCGGTGGCCGGGGGCGGTGCGGGGGTGGGGCTGCTCACGTCCTGCAGGCTATGCCTGTGTGACACAATCTGCCATCCGAGGGGTCACCCCGTGGTTCAGGTACGGGGTGGCCCTTTGTCCGCTCGCTCGCACACGGGGGGCGGACATGGGTGGAGCCGGGCCCCGGCACCCAGGGGGGATGGGCGCCGGAGCCCGGCTCGGGGAAAGTCCCGGCGCCGGGGGGAGTGCGTCGGGACGCGGTCCGCGGGCGGGAGTCGAACTCCCTTGCCCTGAGGTCTTGTTCCCTGGGCCCTGGGGGTTGAAGCAGCGTTCCGCGGCCATGTTTGCGCGGTCTTTCGCCACCCGGCGCACGCCCCTCGGCGGCGCCGCCCCCACGGCCGCGTGCGTTACGCGGCCGCGTCGAAGCCGGTGCTGCGCGCCAGCTTCTTCAGCTCCAGCAGGGCGTGCTTCTCGATCTGGCGGATGCGCTCGCGGGTCAGGCCGTGCTCCTTGCCGACCTCGGTCAGCGTGCGCTCGCGCCCGTCCTCGATGCCGTACCGCATCTTGATGATGGACGCCGTGCGCTGGTCGAGGCGGCCGATCAGGTCGTCCAGCTCCTCGCTGCGCAGCAAGGTCAGGACGGACTGCTCCGGCGAGACGGCGGAGGTGTCCTCGAGCAGGTCGCCGAACTGGGTCTCGCCCTCGTCGTCCACCGACATGTTCAGCGAGACGGGGTCGCGTGCCCAGTCCAGGACGTCGGTCACGCGCTCCGGGGTCGAACCGAGCTCGGCCGCGATCTCCGCGGGCTCCGGGTCGCGCCCGTGCTCGCGGTTGAACTCGCGCTGCACGCGGCGGATGCGGCCCAGTTCCTCGACCAGGTGGACGGGGAGGCGGATGGTCCGGGACTGGTCGGCTATGGAACGGGTGATGGCCTGGCGGATCCACCACGTGGCGTACGTGGAGAACTTGAAGCCCTTGCGGTAGTCGAACTTCTCGACCGCGCGCACCAGGCCGGCGTTCCCCTCCTGGATCAGGTCGAGCAGGGGCAAGCCGCTACGGGGGTAGCGGCGGGCCACGGCGACGACCAGACGGAGGTTGGAGCGGATGAAGACGTCCTTGGCCCGCTCGCCCTCGGCGACGAGGGCCTCCAGTTCCTCACGGGTGGCGTCCGCCTTGGACTCCTCGTACCCGTCGAGGACCTGCTGTGCGAACACACCCGCCTCGATGATCTGCGAGAGCTCGACCTCCTTCGCCGCGTCGAGCAGAGGCGTACGGGCGATCTCGTCGAGGTACATGCCGACCAGGTCGCGGTCCGCGATCTCGCCGCCATGGGCGCGAACACTGCTGGCCGCGTCGACGGCCTCGCCGGTGGCGGACTGACGACGGGCGACGGCACGGGTTGCCATGCGTGCTCCCTTGCGATTGGGCTGGCGGGTGGTCCTTGAACGCTTGGGACTCTTCTCGAGTGCCCTGCATTCGATGGGAACAACGACTTGAATCAGGACAGAATTCCCAACCCGCCCCCCTATTTATCTGATCTTGCAGTATCCTGCCGGGCCACACGTGCGGCCCCTCGCCGTCCGGGCCGCGGAACCGCAGGTCAGACGGGATTCGCCGGGTTTCCGTGCCGTCGCCGCCGCCCTCGGGGGCGAGCTGATGAGATCTCGCTCACACCGGCGCCGTCGGCCTTTCGGGGGAAGGGCCGACGCCGTCGTCCGCCCTCGCACCCCTGAAGACGGTCCGCGCCCGCGGAAGGTTGCCGGGCCGAAGGGCCCGGCTCCGCCTCAGCCGAACTGCACCGAGCGTTTGGCCAGCCCCATCCAGAAGCCGTCGATCACCGACTTCTGCCCGTCCAGCTCCCCGGCCGCCTCGGCGGCGCCCATGGTGACGAAGAGGGGGGCGAAGTGCTCGGTGCGGGGATGGGCGTAACGGCCGGCGGGGGCCTTGTGGAGGAAGTCGAGGAGCGCGTCCCAGTCGCGGTGCTCCAGGGCGCGTCGTCCCCAGTCGTCGAACTCCACGGACCAGGCCGGTATTCCGCCCTGGCGCAGGGCCGCGAGGTTGTGGGTGAAGAAGCCGGAGCCGATGATCAGCACGCCCTCGTCGCGCAGCGGGGCCAGCTTGCGGCCGACCTCCATGAGCCGCACGGGGTCGAGGGTCGGCATGGAGATCTGCAGGACGGGGATGTCGGCGTCGGGGTACATCTCGACGAGGGGGACGTAGGCGCCGTGGTCGAGGCCGCGGTCGGGGATGTCCTGGACGGGGACGCCGGGGGCGCGCAGCAGCTTGCGGACGGACTCGGCGAGCTCGGGGGCGCCGGGGGCCGGGTAGGTCACCCGGTAGTAGTGCTCGGGGAAGCCCCAGAAGTCGTACACGAGCGGCACGGGCGCGGTGGCGCCGAGGGCGAGCGGGGCCTCCTCCCAGTGCGCCGAGACGACGAGGATCGCCTTGGGGCGCGGCAGCCCGGCGGCCCAGGCGGCGAGTTCGCCGGGCCAGACGGGGTCGTCGGCGAGCGGCGGGGCGCCGTGGCTGAGATAGAGGGCGGGCATGCGCTCCTGGGCGGCGGCGGACATGGCGGGCACTCCCTCCGAGCCCCGGCGGGAGCCGGGTCTCCTCTCCGTCGAAGCACTCCGGCCACCGGGAACGGACGCCCCGGCCGGCCGAGTGCTTCAAATCTAAAACGTTTGTCTCCCTGACCGTACGCCGAGATAGTTCAAAGTTCAAGAAGAGTGCTCGTACAGTGGAAGGCATGAACAGCGCATCGACGTCCGCCTCCGTGGAGGAGTCCCCCTGGCTCACCGACGACCAGCAGCGCGTGTGGCGCTCGTACGTGGAGGCGACCACCCTGCTCGACGACCATCTGGACCGTCAGCTCCAGCGTGACGCGGGGATGCCCCACCTCTACTACGGGCTCCTGGTCGCGCTCGCCGAGTCCCCGGAACGCCGGCTGCGGATGACCGAACTGGCGAGGTACGCGAAGATCACCCGCTCCCGGCTGTCGCACGCCGTCGCCCGGCTGGAGGGCAACGGGTGGCTGCGCCGCGAGAACTGCCCCGACGACAAGCGCGGCCAGTTCGCGGTGCTCACCGACGAGGGCCTGGAGGTACTGCGCCGGACGGCGCCCGGGCACGTACGGGCCGTGCGGCAGGCCCTGTTCGACCGGCTGAGCCCGGAACAGCAGAAGGCCCTCGGCGAGATCATGAAGATCGTCGCCGAGGGCCTGCAGCCGAGCGAAGCGGGTGCGGACCTGCCCTGGCTGCGCTGAACCGCTCGTTCCAGCGAGCCGGGGCAGGTCCTTCGCGGCGTACGGACGGGGCGTCCCCTTCCCCGTACGCACGCCTGGTCCCTTCGGGGTACGGCCGTCACGGCCGCGGTCACGCGAGCGTCAGTGCGTCAGTGCGCGACGACCGGCACCGGGAGGTCCTCCTCGGCGCCCTCCTCGGAGGACGCCACCGCCGTGCCGCCCGGACGGCCGGCGTTGACCAGGGTCAGGGCGATGACCGCGGCCGCGGCCAGGATGCCGACGGCGAACCAGATGGCGCTGGTGTAGCCCTGCACCAGGCCCTGCGCCTGGACCAGCTGCTGCTGGGACCGGCTGGAGGCGCCGGCGATGTGGTCGGCGATGTAGGACGTGGTCGCGGAGGCGGCGATCGTGTTCAGCAGGGCCGTACCGATCGCGCCGCCCACCTGCTGCGAGGTGTTGACCATGGCCGAGGCGACACCGGCGTCCTGCGGCTTGACGCCGAGGGTGGCCAGCGACATGGCCGGCATGAACGCGGTGCCCATGCCGAGGCCGAGCAGCAGCATCGCGGGCAGCAGGAGCGCGGCGTACGAGGAGCCGATCTCCAGCTGGGTCAGCAGCAGCATGCCGACGGCGGCCACCAGGAAGCCGGGGCCCATCAGCAGCCGCGGCGCGACCCGGGTCATCAGCCGGGCGCCGATCTGCGTCGACCCGGTGATCATGCCCGCGATCATCGGCAGGAAGGCGAAGCCGGTCTTGACCGGCGAGTAGCCCTTCACGATCTGCAGGTAGTAGGTCAGGAACAGGAACAGGCCGAACATCGCGATGATCGCGAGGCCGAGCGAGAGGTAGACACCGCCGCGGTTGCGCTCGGTGACCACGCGCAGCGGCAGCAGCGGGGCCTTGACCCGGGACTCCACGACCACGAAGGCGAGCAGCAGCACGCCGGAGGCGACGAACATGCCGATCGTGGTCGGGTCGCTCCAGCCCTCGGACTCGGCACGGGTGAAGCCGTAGACCAGCGAGACCAGGCCGAGCGTGGACAGGATAACGCCGGGGATGTCGAGCGTGGAGCGGTTGCGGCCGCCCTGCGGCTCACGGATGACGTACCAGGCGCCGAGCGCGGCGACGACGGCGAACGGGATGTTCACGAAGAACGTCCAGCGCCAGTCCAGGTACTCGGTCAGGAATCCGCCCAGGATCAGGCCGACGGCACCGCCGCCACCGGCGATCGCGCCGTAGATGCCGAACGCCTTGGCACGCTCCTTGGCGTCGGTGAACATCACGGCGAGCAGGGAGAGCGCGGCCGGGGCGAGCAGCGCGCCGAACGCGCCCTGCAGCGCGCGGGCGCCGAACATCATGGCCTCGTTGGTGGCCGCACCGCCGAGGGCGGAGGCGGCGGCGAAGCCGCCCAGGCCGACCACGAAGGCCCGCTTGCGGCCCCAGAGGTCGGCGATGCGTCCGCCGAACAGCAGCAGGCCGCCGAAGGCGAGGGCGTAGGCCGTGACGACCCACTGCCGGTTGCCGTCGGAGATGCCCAGGTCCTGCTGGGCGGAGGGCAGCGCGATGTTCACGATGGTCGCGTCCAGGACGACCATCAGCTGGGCTATCGCGATGAAGGCGAGCGCCTTCCATCGGTTCGGATCGACCGCGCCGAGGGCGCCGCCGGGAGCCTTCACGGTTGTTTCAGACATGGGTGTACCCACTTCGGGACTTCGTGACGGAAAAAGTGAAAGGAAAGGGGACGGCTCGTCGGCTGTGACGGCCGCTGGACTACGGCTGTGCGGGTGTCGACCCCCGTGGTGCCCCGGACTCATCGGCCGGTGTGCCGGCGGGGCGGGCAGGTCGGAACGAACGATTCGGGTCGGTCAGGACTCGGTCAGGACATGGGCTTCGGTCGGAACATGTGCGTGTGCTTCGGTCGCAACCTGTGCATGTGCTTCGGTCGGGACATGTCCTTCGGGACGGGTCGCGTCAGGCCTTGCGCAGGTCCTCCATGGTCAGTGCCGTACCGGGAAGGACGGAGCGGGCCGGGGCCCGCAGCCCGTCCAGGAACAGCTGCAGATGGCGGTGGACGTAGCGGTCCGCGATGCCGCAGCCGGTGCCGGCCGGGGGCCGGCTGAGCTGGGCCGCGGCGATCATGACGTCGCCGACGTCCACGTCGGACCGGAGCTGCCCCGCCGCCTTCGCGCGGTCCATGATCGCTGCGACGAGGCTCTCGCACCGCTCGCGCGATGCCTCCAGGTCCGGATGGTGCTGGTCGAAGGCGCTCTGGACCATCGGGCACAGCGCGCTGATCCGCTCGTCGGCGGCGGTGTGCACGAAGCGCTCCAGAGCCTCGAAGGCATCCCCTGTCTGCGCGAGCGCCAGCTCGGCCGCCGCCACCGTACGGTCCATGACGGAGCAGACGACCTCACGCACCAGCGCGTCGCGGTCGGGGAAGTTGCGGTACACCGTGGCGTTGCCGACGCCGGCCCGGCGGGCGACGTCGTCGAGCGGCACGTCGGGGCCGTGCTCGACGAACATCTCGCGGGCGGCGGTGACGATCCGCTCCCGGTTGCGCAGGGCGTCGGCACGGGGCCGGGTTGCCTTGCGCACTGCGGGGGTGGCGGTCTCCACGGTGTCCTCCTCGTCTCCTGTGATGCTTGGCGTCCGGTTCCCCCGGGGTTTCCTGCCCCCGTTTCGACGATCCGGGGAAGTGCTCCCCGTTTCGCACGGACACAGGTCTAAACGGGGAGACGGTCCCCGGTTATTTCCCGCCCCCGCCTCTTATTCCTGTGACCTGGGTCACATCTCCGAACCCGCCAAGCGGCGCCTGGCCACAAGGCCGCCGAGCGGCGCGGAACCCACACGTTCGGTCTCCTCCAACGCGCGCGCCCGCATCCCCCGACACAGGGTGATCGAGAGGGTGCAGCGCGCGGTCCGGCGGGCTGCCATGGACTGAGAGGGCCCATGCATGCAGCCGTACCGCCGGATACGTCCCCGCCGTGTGGCCGCCCTCGCCTCCGTCACCGCCCTGATCATGGCGGTCGGCACCTCGGCAGGCACCGGGCACCTCACGGCGGGCACCTCCACGGTGGCCGGGGCCGGACCCATATCCCCGGAGCACTCCACAGCGCTCGGCCCCTGCATGATCAGCGGCCCGCCGGCGGTCCAGATGTCGGAGGGCGTGCCCACCCCGCGCGGCTACGCCCGCTCCACCGGTACCGTCCGGGCCCTCACCCTCATGGTCGACTTCCCCGACGCCCCCGGCACCGGCAGCGCCCTCGACCGCTACGGCGAGTTCTTCCCGCAGACCCAGAAGTGGTTCCGCACCAGCTCCTACGGCCGCCTCGACTACCGCGCCGAGACGCCGGTCACCGACTGGCTGAGGATGCCCAAGTCGTTCCGCGAGTACGGCATAGAGCGCGGCGCCCCCTTCGACCCCGGGTACCGCCGGCTGGTCCAGGACATCGTGGTCGCCGCCGACGCGCGCGTCGACTTCACGTCGTACGACTTCCTGAACGTCCTCGTCACCCCGAACGCCGGCCCCTCCGCCCTCGACACGGTCCTGTCGGTGACCTTCGCCGGCAACGTGGAGGCCCCCGTGGCCGACGGCGTCTCCGTCACCAACGCCTCCTTCGTGTACTCCCGCCAGGACGACGGCTCCGGCTCCTACCACCGCACCGGCTACCGGGTCCTCCCCCACGAGAACGGCCACGTCTTCGGCCTGCCCGACCTCTACACCGCCGAGGGCGGCGGCGCGGTCGGCCACTGGGACATCATGAGCGAGGACTGGGGGGCCAACAACGACCTGCTCGGCTGGCACAAGTGGAAGCTGGGCTGGCTGGACGACACCCAGGTCCGCTGCGCGGCCGCCCCCGGCACGGACGAGTACACCCTGACCCCGCTGGCCCGCGAGGGCGGCCCCAAGCTGCTGTTCGTCCCACTGGGCCCGCACTCCGGCTACGCCCTGGAACTGCGCACCCGCGAGGGCAACGACGAGGCCGTCTGCCGCCCCGGCGTCCTCGTCTACCGGGTCGACGCGGACGTCGACACCGGCATGGGCCCGGTGAAGGTCCAGGACTCCCAGGAGGACAGCGGCGGCTGCACCCGCAGCCCGAACGTCCACGCCGAACTCTCCGACGCGACCTTCACCCCGGGCGAGGAGTTCCGTGACGACAAACGGGGGGTGCGGGTCGCGGTGGTGGGGGTGGAGGAGGACGGGGGGTACCGGGTGCGGGTGACGCGGGAGCGATGACGTACGGCGGTGACTCATGGCGGTGCCGCATGGGGTGGCGACCCTCCTCCCCCTCCGAGCTGAACGGCTCACCCGTCGTAGGGCCGGACGGCGCGGCCCTCCCGGAGGGTGAACCCCCACCAGGCGAGCTGGTCGAGCAGCACGGCGGCGGCCTTGGCGGTGCCGTCCTCGTCGTGCGGGCGCCCGTCGTCGTCGAACCGCTCCCAGGCCATGTGGAAGCTGACGGTGTCGCGCAGGGTGACGGCGTGCAGCTCGGCGAAGACCTGCCGCAACTGCTCCACGGCCCGCTGCCCGCCGGCCATCCCGCCGTACGACACGAACCCGACGGGCTTGGCGCGCCACTCCCGGTAGACGTAGTCGATGGCGAGCTTGAGGGCGGCGGGATAGCCGTGGTTGTACTCGGGCGTGACGACGACGAACCCGTCGAGCCCGCCGACGCGCCGGGCGAGGGTCGGGGCGTCGGACTGCTCGAGGGTGAGCTTGAGCTCGTCGGCGAGCACGGGTTCGGACAGATCGATGACATGCGTCTCCATGTCGTCCCGCCGCCCGATCTCGGACAGGAACCACCGGGACACCTTGTCGGCGAACCGCCCGGGCCGAACACTGCCGATGAGCACACCGATCTTGAGGGGCGCGTGGGACATGGGTCTCCTCGTTTCTCGTGGGCCCTCTGGTGGGACCGACACGAGAAACGTAGAAACTCAACTTAACTTGAGGTCAAGCGCCCGGGCCGGCGCCATGCTCGCGCACCCAGGAACCCGACCCTGACCAGCGGAAACAAGAACGCTCCCACGAGGGATCGAGCATCCGCTAGGCTAGTCGCCGGATCTTCCACGATCCGCGCCTTCGTAGCTCAGGGGATAGAGCACCGCTCTCCTAAAGCGGGTGTCGCAGGTTCGAATCCTGCCGGGGGCACCAGCCAAAAGGCCCCGGACCGATCATGGTCCGGGGCCTTTGACATCCACTTCTGACATCAACGAGGGCGGTCACTGACGACCGGGACGCCTCCGCAGCAGTCGGTCCATGTGGCTCATGGCCTCGCGCTGGGTGTCCTGCACGACGTGCGTATACACGTCCATGGTGATGCTGATCTGGGAATGGCCCAGGATCTCCATCACGACGCGGGGCGCGACTCCAGCCGCCGTAAGGAGAGTCGCGGTGCCGTGCCGGGCGTCGTGCAGTCGGATCACGCGGAGGCCGGCGAACTGGGCGATGCGGGTGAAGGAGCGATAGACGTTCCGCGGCTCGACCGGGCGGCCGGTGCGGGTGGTGAAGACGTAGTCCGACTCACGCCAGGTCTCCCCCGCCTTGGCGCGAGCAGCTGTCTGCCGCCGTCGGCCGCCCTCTTCCTGACCGGTCGCGTCGCGCAAGGCGGCACGCGATCGCCGCCCTGGTCGACGACCTCGATGCGCACGAGATCGTCACCGAGGCCGATCACGACAAGGAACCAGCCGCCGACCGATCCGCTCAGCGTGTGCCGCACGGCGTTGGTCGCGAGCTCGCTCACGACCAGGACGGCGTCGTCGACAGGCCCTGTTCTTGCAGCAGGACAGCGATGAAGTGACGGGCATGCGCCACTTGCTCAGGCAGCCCAGGGAAGGCGCGGCACCACTTGGAACGCATGGGACTCTCCTCACCTACGTCTAGGGGGCTAGACAGCCCAGCGGAAGAGAATTCCTATGCGCGACCAACAGGCCAGGCATCATGAGGAATTATTCCTCTAAGGGGTGAGGACGTCTCCCAAGTCGCGGGACTCCCTCATCAACCGCACCAGCAGCTCCCGCACCTCACCGCCGAAGACCGCAGCCCGCTCGAAGTGGCCGAACGTCTCCTCATACGTGGCAACTACATCGGCATCGTCGGACACGCGCTCACTGTTGAAGGCCTCCAGCACGACGGCCCGCCGATCGCACAACGTGAACCCGTGGCGAGGCAGGACAGGCACCGGCCGCCGCCACGGGATGACCCCAAGCTTCACCGTGCTCAGACTCTCGACCGCCAGCAACCGGTCGAGCTGGGCCAGCATGAGGGCCGGAGTCCCCGGCCAGGTCCGCAACACAGCTTCCGTCAGCACGAACACCGACTTCCGCCCAGGCTCGTACCGGACGCTCTGCCGATCCACGCGAGTAGCGATGGCCCGGCCAACTTCTCCAGGCATCGCAGTCGGCGCGCTCTCGAAGACGTGACACGCATACTCCGCGGTCTGCAGCATGGCCGGGAGAACGACACATTGGAACGAGCGCACCAGTTGAGCGGACCGAACCTCTTCATCAACCGTCATGCCGACCGGCGTAGCGCCGCTCGTCGGTTGGTCAGGGTCGGACGCAGCTTCCACCGCGGCCAACAGCTCCCGGACTTCACCCGCAGTCGGCTCGTCGAGCCCGAGAGCACGCGAGAGCCTGTCGAGTACATCGACACTCGGAACCATGCGCCCGGTCTCGACTTTGGACACGGTCGGTTATCCCACCCCAGCCCGCTGCGCCAACACGGCACCCGTAAGGCCGGCCTCTGCACGAAGCCCACGAGACGCGCGCCGAGTAACTTCGTTCGCTCCCGCCGTTCACTCCCCATGCCCAGGGTTCTACACCACTTGCCAGTAGCAACCGGGACTGCGAGCCGCTCCAACCGTCGGCAGGGGCCGAACTGTCAAGCATCTACCGGGACCGGACACGCCCGTAGCCCGAGTATGATTCAAACTTTCTCTACTGGTTCAAGGCGGCTCGCTCCGCCCCCCGCGCGCGGCACGGCCCCCGGCCGGGCCTGCGCTCCTGTCTACGCCCCGCTCCAGCCCGTCCGGCGCCCGTGCCGCGCTCAAAGCAGGCAGCCACCTGATGCCAGAGAAGAGGTACGTCGTGGCTGCAGCGGTCGGCTCCGCGGCTTTACGGAGCCACTTTGGCGCGAGCCTCGAAGATCATGGCCCCAACGTCGTGCTTTACCGGGCAGGTCCACAGACTGCCCGACGCGCCGGAAGCTTACCGGGTCATGATCACTCGCGCCAAAGCAGCGCCATCCCAAAGCCGCTCCACCGACCTCGTCACGCTATAAGAGCCTAGCTTTCAAGAGCGGCAAAGACCCTTCGTAGCATTTCGGCGAGTTCCGAAGTATCACTGCGAGTCATTCGCCCTGGGAACCATTCAACAAAGACCTCGTAGGTTCCACGCTGGCCGGGATGCCGCGTCGCCTTATTCCGGTAAGGCTGGATCGCCTGATCAACTCTTCTATTCAGGATCCTCCTCATTCTGTCGTTCTTTACGTTCTCCATGGAGACGCGGCTAGTCGGCGCTATGCGCAGGACCAGCAGTGGGCGATACTCGCGCCCGGCAAGCTTTTCACGCCATTCAATGGACGCTTCCCATGCGCCCGACGCGCTAAGAAACGACGCGACTTCATCTTGCCTTTGGGCTTTGCGGGTAATCTGGAACGCAAGCTCCTTTGCGTACTGACTAGTGCTAATTTTGGCGTCCAGCTCTGTATGCTGGAGATCGTTATAAACCTCCCCGAGGCGGCCCACCACTTCGGAGAATTCCTGAATACGCTGACGAGGATCAAAGCTCACGCAATCCTCATAAACTTTCATGAGCTTCGACGCCGACTCATTCGAACAGGAACCTTTAATTGCATTATTAAGGTTCTCTGCATTCCCTGTCACATTGAGCGGATCGGGATCACGATTAATGAAACAGAAAGCAAGAAGCTGCCCGAATGAGAAGATATCAAGAGTTGGCTCGCGACTGTAAGCCGCCTTAGGGTCGAATGCAATGTACTGCTCCGGGGCGGCGTAGTATACGACTCCCATTGCACTCTTGGTTGCTCGCTGAGTCTGGGTGCTGAACCAAGCTAGATCAAAATCAGTAAGGTAAGGGAGGTATTCGCCGTCATCCGTGTACCGGCAGACAATATTCTCCGGCTTAATGTCGCGGTGAATTACACCATGTGAATGCGCATGCTCGATAGCCTCAGCCGACTTCAGAAGAATAGCCAGAATTTCTGCGGGAGAGAGGAACGTGCCGGGCTGCAATTCTCGCAAATTGCTGCCGTCGACATAGTCCATGACGAAGCCAGTCGGACAGTCGCTGTACCGATGCACTCTCACAATCTGAGGGTGAGCCAGCAGCTGCATGGCGTCGTAACCGTTTCGGAACCGCTTCACCTTCTCGCGGTCATGCAGCTCGTGTGGATGGTAGACCTTGTAGGCGTAGACGGAGCCCTCGCCCTCTTGATCCTCCACCTTAAAAACCGAACCGAACCCTCCCGCACCAATTTGTTTTGTTACGATCCCTTCTCTGGTCTTCGTCCCGGCTTCAATCAAGCCAAGCTCGGTCTGGTAACGCGTGAGTGTATCGCGTGCCTGCTTATACTTCACGCGAGTGGCGAGGCCTTGAATTCTATCCTTTTCATCGAACCACTTTGAGATGTTCTCTAGCCTGCGGCATGAGGCGTAGTGCCCAGTACTCCGCCAAGTGTTGATATCAAATCCGGACTTGAATTTATTGTAAGAGTCCAGGAACTCCTGAGCCTCCAGCTCATAACGCTCATACTCCGACTCTGGAGGGGGAGGTGCGAGTTCCGGCGTGAACCCACTACCAATCAGGAGACGACCACGAACCCGGCCTCCAAAAATGGGCAACTGGTCGTGATCCGAGCTACTTTGGGACATTTCACGCGAAATCACTTCATAGATGCTGTGAGCAGTTACGCTACCTGTATGGTCCGCCGCAGCGCCAGTCAACGCATAAAGCAGGTAATAAGTGAAGATGCCATGCCCGAGGTTATTCACTTCCCAAGCGGTTTGATTTTCAGAACAGGCTGCAACTACAGCCGACGACGATTCGGTCTGCCGCACGACCTCCAAAATTTCCGAATTACGCAGATTCGAGACATGCATAACCGATCCACTGCGACTGGTCACCGCTCCACCTGAGTGACAGCAGTCAAGAAGCACGAAAACTTGAGAGTCTTGAGTGCCACTTGGTTCTAGAATCCGGAGGACATCTGGAAGGGGGACGCCTTCATCAAAATCTCGATTATCAAAAGTTACGATGTAGTGTCCGAGCTCCGTAGAGGCTCCGTGGCCGGAGAAGTAAAAAAGAAGCTTGTCTGCTCCAGAGTTTTTGGCATCGACAAGCCATCTCAAAATATTAGTTTTTGTGGCTTGCTCATTTTGGAGGAGCGTCACATTGAATCCGTACTCCGGCATCTCCAGAATTGCTGCGACCTGATCCGCGTCATGAGCGCAGCATGAGAGCTTCGGCCAGCGATCTTTGTAGGTGTCGATCCCCACAACCAAAGCGAGTGCCAGCCCCACTACCCCTCCTTGTGATGTATGACACATCACTCTAGTGCGCTGCGCGCCGTGTGACTAGGTACTCCGATTCAGGGATGTCGCAGCCATGGACGGCCAGCCGAGCGCAGCGGGGCCAGACAAGCGGTACCTCGCCGCGTACTGCTGCCCGTCGGCGCCTCAACGCTGCGGAGCGAGTGGATGGCTCCGCTGACGGCTGCTCACCGCCGCACCACAACCGCACCAGATCGAGCGGGGAACAGTGGGGAATCACGGTGAACGCAGCCAGGCTCGATGGGAACGCTCGGCAAGCGTTCGCAGCTTCACAAGCTGAGGTCTGACCGCTCACGTGGCCCTTCAGTCCAGCCAGACGAGCATCGCGTTGTCCGCCCTGGCAGCAGCCTCGAAGAACTGTGTGAGGCCGTCGTACCAAGGACGCCCCGCACTCCCGCGAGCCCGGCTCACTCCATTCGAACGGATACACCTCAGCGCTGGTCAGTTCGGTAGGGTCCACGCCGCTGATGAGCTGGCCATAGTTGGTAGCCCGCAGAGCTTCCGCCGCGAGCCGGACCCGCTCAGGCCGCAGGTACCTCGGAGGCCCGTAGCCCCAATCCTCGTCCTCGGCGAACAGCTCCTCCCCGTAGCCTACGTTCACGGGGAACCCGGTGCGTGCCAGGAGGAAGCGGAGCATGCCCCAGGTCTTGTACGTGGTGAAGTGGCGTGCTTCGGCCGGCACAGGCTCCGTCTCCTCCTCGGTGTCCTGGACCTCTTCGACGAACTCCAACGCCCAGTCAGGGTCTTGGATCGCTCGGTCGAGCTCAGTAGCCGTGACACGCAGGTACTCACCGATCATGCTCATGGCCGGAGACTAGGCGAGGCCACTGCCAACGGCCGTCGGACGGACTGTCTCAGTTTCCGTCCCATTCAGCCTGGTTCACCGGCGTTCAGCCGAAACCCGGAGCAACTCCAAGCCTGGTGCCGAGCCGTCGATGAACGCAGGTGAACGCCCCTGCACACAACCCACCGCCTCACCACCAGAGTTGGAAGGCGTGCGCCCAGCACCGAGAGCGCGTCAGTGACACGGGCCTCAGTACCGGTGTCAGTCCTGGCCTGTACGGTCCTGCCCATGGCTGAGAGACTGACTACGAACTGGCGGCACGGCATAGCCGAAGAAGCCGAGGAGCTGCTTACGGCGACCAACGCAGTCCTCGACGCCTTTGAGCACGAACTTCCGGGACTTGGCGAGGCCAGCGATGAACCGGTCTTTGCGGTGGTGGAACGCTTCGTCTTGGCCCTCAACGAGGTGAACGACCCAACAACGGCGGCGCCTTCGAAACCGACGAACGAGAAGAGCTGTGCGATTTCATCGACGAGTCGCTCACCGAGCACGGCGTCGATGTGGTCGCCTTAACCGCCCGCCACGGCCTCGGTCGGTATCAGCTCACAAACAAGTGGCGGAAGTGGTAATGCGACTCAGCCGCACGATCCGCTGAACATCGCATGACTCCGCACCACAAGCGCACCAGATCGGGCGGGGAACAGCGGGGAATCACGGTGAAGGCAACCAAGCTCGACCGGAGCGCCCACCATCCGTCCGCCCAGGTCAGCGCCCGGGACCGTTCGCATGTGATCGCAGCTTCCCAAGCTGGTGGTCTACCGCCCGCCTTGACCTCGTGTGTACGCCCTGATCGGCTGGTCCCATGGCCACCGGCCCGAGCGAGTACGACAAGGCGATGCCGATAGTGGCGGCCCATCTGGCGAAGGTCGAGCGGGCAGTCAGCCGGACCGTTCCTCTCACGCCGGGCAGCCATACGCGACGGTCCGGCAAGCCCTCCTCGAAGCACTACGGCAGGAAGAGGCCCAACGAGTCATACCGCAGGTCGTCGACTAGTTCGCCCGGCGGATCTCTGAGGAGGCGGAGCAGCTCCCGTTCTGACATCCACAGCTGACATCAACGACGGTGGTTAACAGCAGCCCTGAGCGGCTGACGACGGCCTCAAGTCGCGCCGTTCCAAGTGCTGTAAGGCCCCGGTGATCGAACCTCTAAAGCGGGTGTCGCAGGTTCGAATCCTGCCGGGGGCACCAGCCAAAAGGCCCCGGACCGATCATGGTCCGGGGCCTTTTGACGGCACCGATGGACGGCAGGGGCGCGACGCCGACAGCCGTCAGGCCGCATGGCAGTGCCGTGCCGGGCATCGCGACAGACACAGTGCGTCAGTAGCCGGTGCCGCGTTTGACCTGGGTCCGCTCGGTGGTGTGGGTCGCTCCCTTGTCGTCCAGCGTGCGGCATGCGTCGGCGATGTCCTGGGCCAGGCGGTCGATCTGTTCGCGGCTCAGAGTCTCCTTGACCAGGGCCCGCATGATCTTCACCCGTTCCGCGTTGGGCGGGAGGGTGTAGGCCGGCACCATCCAGCCACGCTCGGCCGAGAGCTGCCAGGCGAGGTCGGACTCGTCGTAGGAGTGGTCGCCGGCGAGACGGAAGGCGACCAGGGGCAGCTGTTCGAGGTCGCTCCCGATCACTTCGAAGCGGCCGCTGCCGCGCAGGTTGTCCGCCAGTGCGCGGGCGTTCTTCTGCATCATCTCCATGACGTAGGTGTAGCCCTGGCGGCCCAGCCGCACGAAGTTGTAGTACTGCGCGAGCACCATCGCAGCACCGGTGGAGAAGTTGAGCGTGAACGTCGCGTCGGTCTTGCCCAGGTAGTTCTCGTGGAAGACGAGGTCCTTGGGGAGGTCGGCCTGCTCGCGGAAGACCAGCCATCCGATACCGGGGTAGACCAGTCCGTATTTGTGTCCCGAGACGTTGATCGAACGGACTTGTTCGAGCCGGAAGTCCCATTTCGAGTCCGGGTAGAGGAAGGGCCACACGAATGCGCCGCTGGCACCGTCGACGTGGATCGGAATGTCCAGGTCCCGCTTTTTGCGCACGTCCCGCAGGAGTTCGTCGATCCCGGCGACGTCGTCCTTGTGGCCGGTGAAGGTGGTGCCGAGGACGGCGACGACGCCGATCGTGTTCTCGTCGAGGTGTGGCTCCACGTCCTCCGGGCCGATCGTGTACTTGTCCTCCGCAAGCGGCACGATCCTGGGCTCGACGTCGAAGTAGCGGCAGAACTTCTCCCACACGACGTGGACGTCACCGCCGAAGATCAGGTTGGGCCGGTCGGTCGAGAGGCCCGCGGCCTGGCGGCGCTCGCGCCACTTCCACTTCAGCGACAACGCGCCGAGCATGATCGCTTCCGAGGAGCCCTGGGTCCGGCATCCAGTCGTCCTGCCGGGCGCGTGGAAGAGGTCGGCGAGCATGCGCACGCAACGCTGCTCGATCTCGGCGGAGATGGGGTATTCCGCATGGTCGATGAAATTGCGGTGCAGGTTCTCGGCGATCAGCCGTTGGGCTTCCGGCTCCATCCAGGTGGTGACGAACGTGGCGAGATTGCGCTGCGGGTCGCCCTCCATGGCGAGATCCACGTCCACGAGCCTCATCGCGTCCGTCGCCGTCATGCCTTCCTCGGGGAAGGTCTCGGAAGGAGCGGCCACCGTCAGGAATCGGTTACCGAAAAGTTCCGAGTTGTCACGTTTAGTCATACAGTGGATTCAACAGCGCGGGCCCCGCCTCAGCGGCGAGACACACCGCGTGGTCAGCGACGCCAGCCCTGCTGAGGGCGCCCGCCCCGCAGGCCCGGGCTCCCCGAAGAGTCAGAGAAGGTCACGCCAGAAGAGGGCGGTCGCTCGCGGGTTCCAGCTCTCGTCGACTTCACCCCGCACCTCGTCGAACTCCTGGTGCATGTAGTCGGCCAGATCCAGGCCGTAATAGATGATGTCGGTCTGCCACACCGAGAGCACCGGATGCCCGAGTGTGCCCGTCCTCCGGAGGGACGTTGACCGGGAGCCCGTTCACCGTAGTCGTGCTCAACGCTGGCAGTGGTGGCTCACGCATGACCGCGGTGGGCCGTCCGGCTTTCCCTCCGGTGATCATCACGGGCGGCCCTCACAGTGATGGGGTGGGGTCAGGGGTTACGCAAAGGGGTAGGGCTCGCTTGTCAGGGCTCGCCAGGCTCGGCGGATGCGGCGCGGGCGTCGGTTGTGCAGGTCTGCCAGAACCTCCAGGACGACCAGCTTGAGGGCGTCGTCCTGCGCGGTCAGTGCCGCGTGCCAGGCCCTGGTCAAGTCTTGGACGGCGGACCTGTGGTCCCCGGCCCTTACGGACGCCCGCGTCGCGAGGGCGTGAACCAGTGATTGCCCGTCGTCCTCCTCGCGGAGAGTGCTTGCCAGGTCCACCGCCTCGTCGGCCTGGACCAGTGCTTCGGCGTGGCGCTCGAGGTCGTTGAGCGTGTCCGCCAGGTTGTTCAGCGACTGGCACAGGGCGAGGCGATGGGTGGGCTGGGTCTGATCCAGCCCCCGCCGGATGTGGACGGCATCCGAGATGCGCGTGAGGGCCTCCTGGTGCTGCCCCAAGGCACTCGAGCTCATGGCGTGCTCGTGCAGCACCGCGCCGAGCAGATCGCGGTGAGCGGCTTCGTCCGCTTCCCGAAGCAGGGCGCGCAGTACCTCCGCCGCCTGCGTGAAGGGTTCGACCGCGCGGTCCGGGTGGCCGTTCCCGTCGAGGACCCGTCCATGGGTGAAGAGTGCGGTGGTCCAGTCGCCGCGCAGGTCCGGAAGGTCCTCGGGCGTCGACGCGACCAGCTCGGCGAAATGCCCGGCGGCGCTCTCCGCGCAGTGGATGGCCTCGGGGCCTCGGCCCATGTCGTCGTGGATCAAGGCGAGCAGGTGCAGGGCCTTCGCCAGCTTGCGGCGCAGGACCGCACCGCCGGACTCGACCAGCCTCTGGAGGATCGCGGCAGCTTCCGCCGCGAAAGCCATGGCCTCCTCGTACTCCTCCAGTTCGTGCAGGACGTCGGCTTGGGCCAGGAGGGTCTCGGCGAGGTCGGGCTCAGTGGCGTCCGGGCGAGGGTCGGCAAGCTTGCGGTAGATGTCGATCGACTCGTCGTAGACGTCGTGCGCCTTGTACAACTGCCGGCTGTCGAGCAGGCAGTCGCCCAGGTTGTGGAGCGCGCCGGCGAGCGCGGGCAACTCGACGCCCGGGGAGAAGGCGGAGAGGGTCCGATAGAGCGCCACGGCCTCTGTGAGCCGCTCGACGGCCTCGTCGTGGCGGCCGAGTCGCCGAAGCGCCGCCCCGCTGTTGTTCAGTACGTCCGCCAGGAGGTGGAGGTAGCCCTCGCCGTGGCGTTCCACCAGGTCACGAGCCAGGCGCAGGGCTGTCTCCGCGACCTCGGCCGCCTCCTGCGCCTGCCCGAGCTCGGAGTGGGCGGCGCTGAGGTTGCCCAGGGCCCGCACGAAGGCGTCCCGGAACCGGTCGCCGTCGTGGGCGTCGAGGTCCTGGAAGGCGCGCACCGCCTCCTCGGCGGCAGTCAGTGCGCCGGCGTGGAGGCCGGCTCCGGCGCGGATCGCCGAGAGGTTGTGCTGAGCGTTCGCCAACCGGTACAGACATTCCACCCGGTCTTCGTCGGGGGCCTCGTCGTGGAGTGCTGCCGTCAGCTCCAGCGCGTGTTCCGCGGCGTCGACGGCCTCCCGGTGACGGGACAAGTCGTTCAGCACGTTCCCGAAGTTGGTCAGGGCGGTGGCGTAGAGCTGCCGGTGCTCAGGAGGGCCGAGGTCGACCCGGCTCAGCAGATCGCAGCTGCGGGCCGCCGCGTCGTGGCCTTCCTCGGGGAAGCCGGCATGGGAGTAGGCGCAGGCGAGGGTGTTCAGCGCCGAACCCAGCTCCGGGTTCGACTCCGGGTCCGCATCCGCCAGTTCCTCGTACATCGCGACCGCCTCGGCGGCGTGCACGAGGGCCGTGTCGTGCTGGTTGACGGCGGACAGCCGCAGCGACAGGTTGTGCGTCAGCTGGGCGACCGTCTCCGTGTCCGGTTGCTCCTTGCCCCGCTCCGCGTCGAGGGCCGCCCGAGTGCTGACCACCGAGAAGGCGGCCAGGGTCAGGCTGCTGTCGGGCAGATGGTCGAGGACGGACTCCTCCAGATCGAGCCCCGACCCGACGGCGGCACCGCTCACCTCGCTCAGCACCTCGACCAGCATGGTGTCCTGCAATTGCGTCGCGACACCGATCGCCGGCGGCAGCCTGGTGGCAGGGTCGGCAGCCAGCAGGGCAGCCATCGCCTGCCTCACGTGGGGGTACCGCGGCGCGGCCCGTCCCAGCACCGTCAGCGCGCGCGTGACCTGGGTCCCCCGCACGACCGGTGCGACCCACTCGACGAACTCCGGCTGGTCGAGGAGTGTCGCCGCCACCAGATCCTCGCCGAGCCGGTCCGGCCGCAGCGGGTTGAGGGCTTCCGGACCGGGATAGAGGGAGCCGAGCCAGCGCAGGTGGCGCTCGACGACCTCGTAGCCTTCGCCGTCGAACGTGGGCAACGCGGTGAACAGTTCACGGGCCTGTGCTGTGCTGTGCGCCGTGAACAGTGTGGCGGCCGAGACCACCTGGTCGTGACGCAGTCGACCGGGGGTCGGCAGCTCGTGCGGCACCGCGGCTGCCGCCCAGTAGCGTCGCTCGTGGTCGAGCACGCGCAGCAGCGGATCGCGCCGCGCCCGCGCCCCGTCCGGTGCGGCTTCGTCGAGGAGAGCCGCCAGCGCGGCGGCGTGCACGTCCAGCACGCGGTCGTACCGCGGCGAACCGAGTGCGTCGGGGGCGGTGGTCGACGGCACGGGGTACCCCAGCCGGGCGGCGAAGGCCTCCAGGGCCCGGACGTACTCGGCGAGTCGATCGGTCGGCTCGGTGACGACCGGCGGCAGGGCTCGCTCGGTCAGGTCGGTGAAGAGCAGCGAGACGCGGTCGTCGCGGTGGCGGCGGAGCAGATGCGGCCACACGCCGGAGGACCTGGCGAGCAGGAGCAGTCGCGCCGGTCCCTGCTCGACAGGCCGGGCGATCAGTTGTGCCGCGACGTCCGCGATCTGCTCGGTACGGGCTTCGGCGTAGTCGATGACGACGAGGACGGGACCGCGGAACTCGCGGACGCGGTTGAGCACCGGCGCGGGTACTTCCTCGGCGAGCAGACCCGCCGTCCATCCGTCCGCCTTCGCACGCTGGACGACCTCGTTCGCCAGCCGGGTCTTGCCCTGGCCGCCCGGGCCGGTCAGCAGGCGGGCGGCGAGGCGGTCCGGCCCGGCCAGCCAGTCGCTCAGCCGGTCCAGTTCGTCATCGGTCCGCCGGAAAGGGACCACGCCGTAGTCGGCATGGAGGAGCAGGCTGGGCAGAGGGTCGGGGGGCACGTCGCGCTGAGGGGGAAAGAGGTCGGGGAGCAAGAGCTCCGGAACCAGATCGGTGACGCCCTCCACTAGGCGCCTGACGTCGTCCCCGAGGGCCCGGTGGGTCACGTGTGCCGCCTGGCAGTGGGCCAACCGCGCGATATCCGATGGGAGTTCACGGTCCTCGACGGGCGGTGCCCCGTCGAGGAGGACCTGTACCACGGGGATGCCGCGCGCGAACGCACGGCGGATCTCGCGGCGGACCCAGTCGTCCTCCCGGTCCACCAGTCGTCGGTCGCTGTCCGGGTCGCGAGCGAACCAGTCCGGTCCTATGAGGACCAGCAGGATCCGCGTCTCCTCCAGGGCTTGCCGGATCGCCTCCGGGTAGAGGTCGCCGGGCCGCATGGACACACAGTCACGGAAGACGCGTTCCGGGCCGAAGGCACGCTCCAGCAACTCGTAGCACGCTGCGGCGGCGTATCCCGCGTCGGCTGTGCGGTAGTTGACGAAGACGTCGACCACTGAGGGCTCCGTTCACTCGCCCCCATGGTGGCACTGGCGAGGCGATGACCGGACCGAAAACCGCCTGCCCCCTACGGGTCCTGCGCGACCGGTGGCAGCGGCCAGCCGGCGCAGGCCACCAACTCGCCGCCGTCCTCGGTGAGGAAGAGCAGGGTGGTCCACGTCCGGTCGGCCGCGTCGATCAAGCCCGTGCGTACGGGTCGGCCGTGTTCGCGGACGCGTTGCACCGCCCGTTCCAGGCCGAGGGGTTCGATTCCCCGCCTCCGCATGCGCTGAAGACGGAGGTTGAAGACCCCCGCGTGTCGACCTGCCGGCTGTGCCTCGTCCGCCACCCAGTAGGTGCCGCCGGCGCGCAGGGTGGCCAGAGCTTTCGCGGACGCCTCGTCGGCACCGGACAGGAGTGCCGCCAGCTCATGCCGTTCCATGGTGTCTTTCGCTCGGGCCGCAGGAGGACATCAGTTGCTCGCCAGGACGACGAAGAGGCTCACCGCCACCACGGCCAGCCAGAGGAGCGCCGCGGTGATCAGCGCGCAGCCCAGCGCTCCCGTGGTGCAGCCGATCGCGGTCCAGCCGAGTTTCGTCGCTCTCCTCGCTCGCTGGGCGGCCTCGCGTTCGGCGCGGTCGTCCGTCCATGAGCTTTCTCGATCGATCATGCGTCCCCCCTTCCGGCGGACCCTACCTGCCGAACTCATCGGTCGGTCGGGCCAGTACGGTCATGTTCGGTCCCACTCCCGGGGCTTTCGAGTCCAGTAGGGGGACCTCTTGAACCCGTGGGTGTCTGGCCGTGCCGTGTGCGCGTGTGCCGTTGTCGTCGCGGCGGGATTTCTGCTCGTCTCGTGCAGCGGGGGTGAGGGGGGTGACAGGGGGCGGTCTGCCCCCTCGGGCTCGGCCTCGGCGCCTTCCGCACGGGGCGGCGATTCCTCGGAGGCGTTCGAGGAGCAGGCTCGGGCCGCGCTTGCCGCCGTTGGGGAGGGGGCGGCGCCCGTCGCCAGTGGTGTCGAGCGTGTCGTGGACGGGGTGCATACCGAGCCGGGGCTGGATGAGGGGCGGACCTACGCGGTCAGTCTTGTGTGTTTCGGGGAGGGGGGCGGGCGTGAGGTCGTGACCTTCGTGCCGCCGCAAGGTGGGGCTGAGGTCGCCGTGCCCTGCGACGGGGCCGTCGTGCGGCAGCGGGTCGTGGCCCGGGGGACGGGACGTCTCGATGTTCAGGGGGTCGCCGGGGCGGCCGGGGCCATCGCATGGAGTATCGACCGCGTGCAGTGAAGAGCGGCGTTCCCACAATATCTGTGTTCGCCGCGACAGATATGCGCGGGTCAATCGGGATAGGAATTCTGACGCTTCCGTCCGTTCCGGGATATTGGCTCCGCATCGGCAGCTTCGGCGTGCTACTGTCGTTATCAGTTGCAGGTGTGGTTGCCAGTGGATTTGTTTCCGACGGGGTGATCGACACGGCGACATGGAATGCGCACAGGGCGTTTTCCTGCCACCGCCTCCGAAGGAGAAACAAAATGGCTACCGGTACCGTGAAGTGGTTCAACGCGGAAAAGGGCTTCGGCTTCATCGAGCAGGACGGCGGCGGCGCCGACGTCTTCGCCCACTACTCCAACATCGCCAGCCAGGGCTTCCGTGAGCTGCTGGAGGGCCAGAAGGTGTCGTTCGACATCGCGCAGGGCCAGAAGGGCCTGACGGCGGAGAACATCGTCGCCGCCTGACGTCGGCACCGACGCATACTTCGCAGCTGGGGCCCGCACCTCTGGGGTGCGGGCCCCAGCTCGCTGTTTTTCGACTGAATTTCTTCGTCTTTCTTTTCGGCGATCGCCGTTGATGGGCCCCTTTTGCGCCCGTCCGGCTCGCCCCTCGACTTTCGGCTCGTATCGAGATTCTCTGCGCCGCTTCTGTGCTGCGGGAATTCCTTGCCGCGTGCCCCGAACGGAAGGTTCCGCATGCAGCGTTCCCGCATGTCCAGCACACCCCGCACATCCAGCGCCTCCCGCACGTCCCGCACCCCTGACCGTTTCCGGCGTGGCTCCGGTCCCCGGCGTCCCGGCGGGCGTCGGAGCGACGAGTTCGCGGTGCCGGTGACCAGGACGCCCGCCCTGCCCGCCGTCACGTCGTTCACCGACCTCGACATGCCGGGCCAGTTGATGGCCACGCTCAGCCACGAGGGCGTGTCCGTGCCGTTCCCGATCCAGGCGGCCACCCTGCCGAACTCCCTCGCCGGGCGTGACGTCCTCGGCCGGGGCCGCACCGGCTCGGGCAAGACGCTCGCGTTCGGCCTCGCCCTTCTGGCCCGCACGGCAGGACGGCGTGCCGAGCCGAAGCGGCCGCTCGGCCTCGTCCTCGTCCCCACCCGTGAACTCGCCCAGCAGGTCACGGACGCCCTCGCCCCGTACGCCCGTTCCGTGGGCCTGCGCATGGCGACGGTCGTCGGCGGGATGTCCATCGGGCGGCAGGCCGGTGCGCTGCGTGCCGGTGCCGAGGTCGTCGTCGCGACGCCGGGACGGCTCAAGGACCTCATCGACCGGGGCGCCTGCCGTCTGGACGACGTCGCCGTCACCGTCCTCGACGAGGCCGACCAGATGGCCGACATGGGCTTCATGCCCCAGGTCACCGCGCTGCTCGACCAGGTGCGGCCCGACGGGCAGCGGCTGCTGTTCTCGGCCACCCTGGACCGCAACGTCGATCTGCTGGTGCGCCGCTATCTGAGCGACCCGGTCGTCCACTCCGTCGACCCGTCCGCCGGCGCGGTCACCACGATGGAGCACCACGTCCTCCATGTGCACGACGCGGACAAGTACCGGACGACGACGGAGATCGCGGCACGCGACGGCCGCGTCATCATGTTCCTCGACACCAAGCACGCCGTGGACAAGCTGACCAAGCACCTGCTGAGCAGCGGCGTGCGGGCCGCGGCGCTGCACGGCGGCAAGTCCCAGCCGCAGCGCACCCGGACCCTGGCCCAGTTCAAGAACGGGCAGGTGACCGTGCTGGTCGCGACCAACGTCGCGGCGCGCGGCATCCACGTCGACAATCTCGACCTGGTCGTCAACGTCGATCCGCCGACCGACCACAAGGACTATCTGCACCGCGGCGGACGGACGGCCCGTGCCGGTGAGTCCGGCAGTGTCGTCACCCTGGTGACGCCCGGCCAGCGCCGGAGCATGAGCCGGCTGATGGACGCGGCGGGCATCAACCCCCGGATCGCCCAGGTGCGCTCGGGCGAGGCCGAGCTGAGCCGGATCACCGGGGCACAGGCGCCTTCCGGTGTCCCGGTCGTCATCGCCGCGCCCGAGGCGTCCCGCCCGCGCGGTGCGTCCTCCTCGTCCCGTGGCCGCCGGGGCCGTACCGGGCGCGGTGGTCCCGTGAAGAGCCCGGACGCGCGCCGGCGCGCGTCCGGGTTCGGTTCAGCCGCGTAGGAGGACCCCCGCCCGTTCACCCCGGTGCCTCGGCGCCGTGACCGCCCGCCCGACCCCCACACCCGCAGGAGCAGCCATGACGACGGTCCAGCCGCAGTACCGGACAGCACACCGCTCCCCCGTGGCCGGGGCCGACGGGCAGGACACGGCCGGGCCCCGGGTCCGGGACGACATGACGGTCGAGGTCGCGCTGTCCCTCATGGCCGGCGCCCGCGTCGACCACCTCGTCCTGTGCGACGCGGACGACCAGAGCACCGGCCTGGTCACCCTGGCCCGGCTCGCCGTGCTGCGGCGCAGCCCCGCCTACACGGACCGGGTCCGGCTGCGGGACCTCCCGGAGGCGTCGGTCGCCGCCTAGGCGGGGCGGACGGGGTCGTCCACACCTCGACGTCCCCCGCGCCCCGAGCCGAACGGAGCCGTACCAGCCGTACGACGCTGCGCAAGGGCGGCGGAGCATCGGGGCGGGCTCATGGTGTTACATGTGATGCGGGGCCCTGGTGCCGGTCGGCGCCGGGCCCCGTGACGCGTTGTACATCGAGGTGACATGGCAGATTCCCCGCTCAGCGACCGGCTGGACGACGACGACTACCCCGCGTACACCATGGGCCGGGCCGCCGAGATGCTCGGCACCACACCGGGTTTCCTGCGCGCGCTCGGCGAGGCGCGGCTGATCACGCCGCTGCGCTCGGAGGGCGGGCATCGCCGGTACTCGCGCTATCAGTTGCGGATCGCGGCCCGCGCCCGTGAACTCGTCGACCAGGGGACGCCGATCGAGGCCGCGTGCCGGATCATCATCCTCGAGGACCAGCTCGAGGAAGCGCAGCGCATCAACGCCGAGTACCGGCGCGCCGCCGAGGAGGCGTCCGGCGGCTCCGCGGGCTGACCGCCCGGGGAGGGGTCAGCCCAGCGGGTTCGTCGTGGCGCGCAGGGTGGACAGGACCGGGCCGTACATCCGGGCCTTGATGGTGCCGACGGTGTCGCCCGCCTTGTTCACCTGGGCCTGGGCGAGTTCGATCGCCGTGGAGCGTACGGCGTCCTCGGGGACCGCCCGGTCGACGATGCCGGCGGCGGCCGCGTCGGCGCCTCCGTAACGGCGGGCGGTGACCATCGCCTCGTGTGCCGTCCGGGGCGTGAGCCGGGACTGGATGAGGGCGGACATGCCGGGCGTGAAGGGGATGCTGATGTCCGCCTCGGGCAGGCACCAGTAGCCGCGGTCGGCGCGCATCACCCGGAAGTCGTGCGCGAGGGAGAGCATCGCGCCGGCGGCGAAGGTGTGGCCCTGGAGGGCGGCCACGGTCACCAGGGGCAGGGACAGCACGCGCGCGAACAGCTGGTGCACGGAGACGACGTAGTCGTGGTAGTCGTCGGCGTGGGCGGTGAGCCACTCCAGGTCGAGCCCGTTGGACCAGAACTTGCCCGTCGCGGCGGTGACCAGGGCGCGCGGGCCGTCCGCCTTCTCCACCTCGTCGAGTGCGGTGCCGACCGCGGCGATCCAGTCGGGGTGGAAGCGGTTCTCGCCGTCCCCGAGGTCGAGGACGAAAACGTTTTCCTGGCGGTCGAGCGACGGCATGGCGGCTCTCCTTCGAGGCGAGCGGGAGGGGCGGGAGGGCGAACGGCGTGTGAGCGACCGCTTAGTAACTTATGGCGGGCGGCATAGCCCGCGCAAGGGGCGGGACCCCGCGCGACGCGGACAGGCCGCCGGCAGCGCCGACCCCCAGAACGCCGACAAGGGGCCCGTCCGCTCGCGCGGGTCGGGCCCCTGGTCGGTCTTCGGGGGTGATCGTGGAGTCGATCGCACCTCGGGCGCTGACGCGCCCTCTCGGTGGACCGGCCTGGGGCCGGGTGTTCCTCACGGCCCGCACTCCACCGGCCGGTCGCCGCCCCGAGGGGCGTGCCGCGGAAAGCCGTTCCTCCGGCCGGACCTCAGAACGCGCTGTTGTTGCAGCCCATGGACGAGCCGAGGTGGGTGTTCTGCGCGCCCGCGTCACCCTCGCCGTTGAGCGCGTTGGCCAGGGCACCGTTCAGGATGCCGACCTCACCGAGGACGTCGAGGTTCAGGTCGTGCGAGCGGCAGTTGGAGCTCTGCAGGACGCTGACCTTGTCCCCGCCCTTCTTGCCGCCGTGGCCGTCGAGACCCTGGGCGGAGGCGGTGCCACTGGCCAGGATTCCGGCGCTGCCGAGGGCGACGACCACGACGGCGGCCTTGCGAAGCTTGTGCATGTCATCTCCGGAGAGGTGAGGGGGGTGCGATCCGCGAGAGATCGACTTCGTACAGTTACGAGAGGCTAATGTGACGAAATACGACATGTCGGTACGACTCGCCGGTGATCGTCATCTTTCATCACCCGCTCGGAGAGGCTGCCCACGGCCTCGTCGCGCTCCTCGCGGACCCGGAGCGTGGAGATGACCTCGGCGTCCACCGCGGTGCAGCGGCTCGACCTCGTGGCCGTGGGCGCCGGGGAGACGGATCAACCCGCCCCTCAGGAGGAAGTGGAAAGTCCCCTCTTCGGCGCCCAAGTGCCGCTCCCGGTCAGGGAGTAGCCGTGGCCGTCACCTTCTCCCGCGAGCGGTGGTGGGCCGTCGCGAGGGCTAGGGTGATCGTGAGGGAGGCCAGGGCCATGCAGGTCATCGCCGTCGCCGGGGTGGTGAGTTGGGCGAGCGTGCCCGCCAGGGCCGCGGCGACGCCCTGCATGGTGAGCATCCCGGCGCCGCGCAACCCCAGGGCGTGCCCGGCGAGTTCGTCGGGGGTGAGGGCCATCAGGCGTTCCTGCTGGGCCAGGGTGGCGCCGAAGCCGACGGAGGCGACGCACACCGCCAGGGCGGACCAGGGCAGGCCGGGGCGCAGGGCGAACAGCAGGTACGGGGTGGCCAGCAGGGTCAGGAGCGGGATCGGCAGGCGCGGGCGCAGGGCCGGCGGCACGAGGCGGCCGACCGTCAGATCGCCGGTGAACATGCCCAGCGCCGCACAGGCGAAGAGCGCACCGGCCGCTCCGGGGTCGTAGGAGACGTAGAGGGACTCGCAGCCGACGATCAGGCCGTTGGGCAGCCACATGCCGAGGTAGGCGAGGCGGCGGGGGCGCGAGGACCACAGCAGGGCGTTGGTGCGCCAGGTCTCCGCGACGGACGGGCGGCCCGCGGCGCGCGGCGGACGGGCGGTCAGGCCCAGCCGCAGGACGAGCGACGCGAGGGCGTACAGCACGGCCGCGAGGAGCAGACAGGCACGCGGGGACAGGACGGCGAGGAGGGCGCCGCCCGCCGCGAAGCCGACGATCTGCACCAGCCCGAAGACCATGTTGAACACCGAACGGCCCAGGACGAAACCGCCCTTGGGCAGGATCTCGTTGAGCAGTCCCCCGCTCACCCCGCCACCCAGCGAGGAGACCAGCCCCTGGACGAAGACCACGCCGAAGGCCGCCCCGAGCGGCAGGCCGGGCAGCGCCTGCACGGCCGCGCAGACGGCGAAGGCCAGGGCGATGCCGCTGAGTGCCGCGCGCGGCGGGAGCCGGTCGGCCGCCGACAGCAGGAAGGTCGCCCCGAGCATCTGCGCGAGCTGCGGCCCGAACATGCTGACCGCCGAGAGCAGCGGCGAGTCGGTGGCCCGGTAGACGAGCGTGGCGAGCGCGAGCCCGCCGATCGTCAGGGCCGCGCCCTGGGCGGCGGAGCCGAGGAAGAACGGCGTGAACTCACGGGTCCGGAAGAGCTCGCGGTAGCTGCGCATACGGGGAGTCTGCGAGGGTGCGCGCGGCGGCCGTACTGTTTCGCGCGCACGCGAAACGTCGGGAGGGTGCTCGTGGGGTGGTGGCAGCTCAACGCGGACACGCTGGCGCGCAGCCGGTTCGTGCTCTCCCCGTTCGCGGAGACGTTCGCGAGTCTGCGGCTGCTGCACGCCGGCACCCCGGCGCACCCCGGTGAGCGGGCGTGGCTGCGCGCCCACCTGCCCAGCTACCGGGCGCTCCTCGCGGCGGACCCGACGACCGCCCGGCTGGTGGGCGCCGCGCTCGGCCGGTCCTGGATCGCCGACTTCGTCACGCCCACCCCGCGCCACGGGGAGGGCTTCGAGGACGTCGTCGCCCGGGTGCGGTCCGCCGACCCGGCCGCCGCGCGCGCCCACCTCGCCGTCTCCCTCGGCGGGCCGCTCCCCGCGGAGCTGGACCGTGACGACCTGCCCGAGCGGGCCGCACGCCTTCTGGAGCACGTCTGGACCCGGACCGTACGGCCCACCTGGGAGCGGCGCCGCCGCGTCCTGGAGGCCGACGTGGCCGCCCGGACCGCGCGGGCCGGCGAGGGCGGCTGGGCGGCGGTGCTGGACTCCCTGCGGCCCGGCCAGACCCGCTGGCTCGGCGGGAACCGGCTCCAGGTGAACCTCCAGGAGTACCCGCCCCGCGAGATCTCCGGCGCGGAGCTGGTGTTCATGCCGGTGACCCCGCGCACCGGCTGGGTCTCCTGGGAGGAGCCCGAACGGTACGCCCTCGTCTACGCCTGTTCCGGCCCTCTCACCGACCCGGGTGCCCGGAGCGTCCCCGCGGGCCTGTCCGCCCTGCTGGGCCCGGCCCGCGCCACCGTCCTCGTGCTCCTCGGTTCCCCGCTGAGCACGAGCCATCTGGTCGCGGTGACCGGGCAGGGCCTGGGCTCGGTCGGACGGCATCTGCGGGTCCTGCGGGACGCGGGACTGGTGCAGCGGCGGCGGGCGGGCCGGTCGGTGCTGTACGCGCGGACGCCGGCCGGTCACGCCCTCGTCGACGCCTCGCGCCGGCCCGGAGCGGACCGGAGTTAGCATCCGGTTCATGACGACCCACAACAGCACCTCCCCCCTCGACGTCGACATCGACGCCCTCACCGGCGGCCCCGCCGACCTCGCCCAGTACGCCGGCAAGGCCGTGCTGGTCGTGAACGTCGCCTCCAAGTGCGGCCTGACCCCGCAGTACAACGGCCTGGAGAAGCTCCAGGAGCGCTACGCCGAGCGCGGCTTCACGGTGCTCGGGGTGCCCTGCAACCAGTTCCTCGGGCAGGAGCCCGGCTCCGCCGAGGAGATCGCCGAGTTCTGCTCGGCCACGTACGGCGTGACCTTCCCGATGACGGAGAAGGTCGAGGTGAACGGGGACGGCCGGCACCCGCTGTACGAGCGGCTGGTGGGCTTCGCCGACGCCGAGGGGCACACCGGCGACATCCGCTGGAACTTCGAGAAGTTCCTGATCGGCCGGGACGGCACGGTCGTCGCCCGGTTCTCGCCGCAGACCGAGCCGGAGGCCGCGGAGCTGGTGGCGGCCGTCGAGGCCCAGCTCGCCTGACCGCTTGACCTTGCCCCAGGGGCAGAGCCGAGCGTCGTCGTCGCCGGGCGGGAGGAACCGCCCGGTGACGGAGGATGAGGCCGTGGACGAGGAACTGCTCACCATCGGCGCGTTCGCCGCGCGGGCGCGGCTGTCCGCCAAGGCCCTGCGGCTGTACGACCGGCTGGGACTGCTGGTGCCGGCCCGGGTCGACGAGGCCAGCGGGTACCGCTACTACCGGGCCGAGCAGGTCGCACGGGCCCGTACGGTGGCGTTGCTGCGCCAGCTGGACATGCCGCTCGCGCGGGTCGCGGAGGTGGTCGGCGCCCCGGACGGGGCCATGGCCGCCGACCGGCTCGACGCCTACTGGGCGCAGGTCGAGGCGCGGGTGGCGGGGCAGCGGACGCTGGCCGAGTACCTCCGTGGACGGCTGTCGGGGAGGAGCTCCGAGATGTACGGGAAGTTCGTGGTCGAGACGGTGGACGTGCCCGAGCAGGTGGTGATCGGGGAGGCCCGCCATGTGCTGGCGGACGAGCTGCCGGGGTGGATCGGGTCGGCGCTGGGCCGGCTGGAGGCCGCGGGCCGGGAGTGCGGCGGGATCACGGCGCCGCCGTTCGTCGTGTACCACGCCGAGGTGTCGGCGGAGAGCGACGGGCCGGCCGAGGCGTGTGTGCCGGTCGCGGACGAGGCGGCGGCCCGTGCCTGGCTCGCACGGACCGGCCGGACGCACACCACCACGGTGCGGGTGGAGCCCGCACGGCGGCTGGCCTTCACCCGGATCACGAAGGCGCAGGTCGCGCATCCGCAGATCCTGGCGGCGTTCGAGGCGGTGGAGGAGTGGATCGCCCGGGAGGGACTGGAGCAGGCGGGCCCGTGCCGCGAGGTCTACTTCGCGGACTGGGAGGCGGCGGGAGCCGGGGACCCGGTGTGCGACGTGGCCTTCCCGGTGAGGTGATCCGAGGCGGGGTGATCGGGGGGGCCGGCGGTCTTCGCGCCGGTCGCCGTGCCTGACGGGTGTGGCCGAGCCCTCTCGGCAAGGACGGCGGACTGGTCGAGAGGGCTCTTCCTGGTACTGCCTGTTGTGCAGTCGTGACGCGTACGGCCGGTGGAAGGGGAGGTCAGAAGGACCCGCCCCTCACGCCTTGACCGACGCCACGAAGGTGTTCCACGCGTCGGCGGGGAACGCCAGGACGGGGCCCTCGGGCACCTTGGAGTCCCGTACGGCCATGGCCGCCGTCACCGGCGACTTGACCTCGACGCACGCGCCGTTCCCTGTCGAGTACGAGGACTTGGTCCACGTGTCCGTGGAACCCTGACGAATTGCCATGTTCGCTCCGCAATGCTGATGGTGAGTGCTGTCATCACGCGGCGCGGCCCAGGCCGGACCGGCAACGCGATTCACGCCAACCTTCTTGCTCGGTGGCGTGATCGACGCTACTCGCCACCCCCGGCCGACGAAGCGACTATTCACTCGGCCGGGTGGCATATTCCAATGGAGTCTTCCGTCCTGACGGGTGACGGTGTACCGTGCGGCTCTTTCAGCGCGCATACTCCTTGGCGATGTCCGCGATGAACTGCCTCGACTGCTCGACGTTCAGGGCCTGCGCCCGCAGGTGCTCGTACATCACGCTGTACTTCTGGACGTCGTTCGCCTTCTCCAGGTACAGGTCGCTGGTGACGCCCTCGATGTAGACGACGCTGGAGTCGGCCGCGTCCGGGAACTCCAGGATCGCGTACTGCCCGTTGAGGCCCGGATGGGCGCCCATGTCGAACGGGATCACCTGCACGGTGACGTGCGGCAGCAGGGACTGCTCGACGAGCTGCTCCAACTGGTCCCGCATCAGGGAGCGGTTGCCGACGACGCGGCGCAGGGCGGCCTCGTCCAGCACGGTCCACAGCCGCAGCGGGTTCTCCTCGGTGGAGATTCGTTCCTGTCGGCGCATCCGCACCTGGACGCGCTTCTCGATCTCCGTCGGCGCGGTCTCGGGCAGCGCCCCGGCGATCAGGGCCTCCGCGTACTGCTTCGTCTGGAGCAGACCGGGCACGACCTGCGGGTCGTACACGCGCAGGCTGGCGGCGTCGGTCTCCAGACCGATGTAGACGCTGTAGGGGATGTCGCCGAAGGAGTGCCACCAGCCCTGCTGGCGCGAGTCCTTGGCCATCTGCATCAGGGAGTCGACGATCCGGTGGTCCTCCACCTCGTAGACCCCGCACAGGTCGCGGACGTCGCGCTGGCTGATGCTGCGCCGCCCGTTCTCCAGGCGGCTGATCTTCGACTGGGAGACCAGCAGCCGTTCGGCCACTTCCTCGGCGGTCATGCCCTTGAGCTCACGGAGCCGGCGCAACTCCTGGCCCAGCCGGCGCCGCCTGACGGTGGGATTGACATTGGACGCCACGGGACGTGCACCTCCGGCTGCCTGCCTTGTGATCGGCACTTTGCGTATCTGCTGTTCAGCAGATTGCCACCAAGGCGCTCACCACCGCTGGGAAACGGTGGATATGCGCAGGACGCACACCGTCGGGCCTCCGCGCGGGCACACGCGGCCGCGCGGGGCGACGGAACCGGTGTCCCTGTCCGCGCGGTTCAGCACGGACGTACGGTTCCGTCGCCCCGCGCGGATCAGCGGCTCCCGAACCGGTCTTGGGGACGGTGCGGCGCTGCACGTGGCGTGCGTGTGGTGCGGGTCGAGCGGGTCGAGCGGTCTCTCAGTGGGCCACGACGCGTGCCATGGACCCTCGGTGCGGCTGTGCCGGGACGGCGCGCGCGGGTTCCGCCGGCGACCTGCCGCCGGGGCCCGGCTGCCGGCCGGACGGTGCCTGGCCCCGACGCGGCTGTGCGGCCGCGCCGTTCTGGACGTCCATCACCGCGTGCGCGACGAGACCGCCCATGGGGTCGTGCCGGATCAGGTCCCGCAGCCGGGAGCGAGAGGAGCGTCCCTCGTTGCCCGGATACAGGTGCTTGCCGAGACCGACCGCGTGGGCCAGGGCGGCGAGCGCCGCGGTCCGCGGGTCCGGCGGTACGCCGGTGCGGATCGCGGAGTCCAGCCGGGCCCTGATCTCCCGGCTGATCTCGGTGTCCGTCGCCTGGTAGCGCGTCGTCGGAAGCACTCCGCACATCTGGCCCGGCACGGCGGCGACCATGCCGCACCTCTCCAGATGCGAGAGATAGGTCTGGCGCAGCCCCAGCCGGGGCCCGCCGATCCAGTGGACGGCCCGTACCGGAGCGCCACGCCTTCGCAGCAACTCCAACGCGCAGTCCAGAGTCGGATCTCCTGTCGGCCGTGGTGCCACCACGGCGATACGATCCCCGTCTGGGGCTATCCGTCCGGCCAGCGCCAGCTCCACTAGCTGTGCTCCGGCCAGACCGAGGTCGAGCGACTGCGGCTGCGCGGTGGTACCCGTGGCCGGGTCCAACGCCAGCAGCAGAAGCTCCTCCGGAAGTGTTCTGCGGCTCCTGCCCATCCATGCCTCCCCGCGTGGATGAAAGACAGGGTGACCCCTCTCACATTGGTCTGTCGAGAGCACGTGACCGGTTCGTAGTGGAACCGGTAGGTATGTCGTTCTCGTCTACCGCGTCAGATGGGGGTCGCGCACCGGACACTGGTATCTGGTTCGGACAGCGGCACGGGGGTCGTGCGGACACAGTGTCCGGGCGACGGCCCACGGTTCGGCAGCCGTACGGTGGCGTGCGGCGGCACATGGAGGAGGCATCGGTGGCGGGCGAGTCCCCCGACAGGTCGAAGCAGCGCGAGTCGTCGGCAGAACCGACGTCGGGGAGCGCGGTCCCGGTTCCCGAATCCCGGCCCGAGCCCGAGGCCGGCACCCGGCCGGCCCAAGGCGCGGGCGGTGACCCGCGCCTGGCGATGGCCCGTGCGTCGTCGCAGCGCGGCGGCGTGGACACGGCCACGCGGGTGCTGTCCCGCCAGGATCTGGACGAGGCGCGGGAGGAACCGGCGGCCGACGGCGAGGAGGAGGCCGGCGGCGACGAGGCGAGCGCCTCCGCCGAGGGCTCCGACGGCGCCGAGAGCGACCGTCAGGACGCCGAGGACGCCCCCGGCGACAACGATGACACCGCCGAGGCGGCCGACGCCTCGGGCGACTCCGAGGCCGCCGACGACTCCGGCGACCCCGCGGACGAGGCCCCCGGCAAGGGCGAGGACCGGCTGAGGAACGCCGTCGCGGCCTGGGTGGCCTCCGACGCCAAGGGCTCCTCGGACGACGGCAAGAGCGAGGCGAGCGCGGAGGGCACCGCCGAGGAGTCCGCGGAGTCCGAGGAGTCCGAGGAGTCCGAGGAGTCCGAGGAGTCCGAGGAGTCCGAGGAGGACGAGGAGGACGCCGACGAGGCCCCGGGCGCCGACGCGAAGGCCGACACCGAAGCCGACGCCGACGCCGACGACACCCCCGCCGAGAGCACCGGCGTCGACCAGGCGACCGCGATCTTCCGCACCCGCCCCGCCGAGCCCGAGAAGGCGCCGAAGGCAGCGAAGGCACCGAAGGCCGAGGACGACGCGGAGGACGAGCCCGCCGACCAGGGCACCGGCAGTCCCGACGCCGGCAAGGGCGTCGACCAGGCGACCGCGGTCTTCCGGACCCGCCCGGCCAAGCCGCACGTCGACCAGCCGACCACCATGCTGAAGGCGCCCAAACCGGAGACCCCGAAGCCGGAGTCACCCAAGCCGGAGTCACCCAAGCCGGAGGCCCCCGAGGCCGACGCGCCCAAGCCCGAGGCCCCCGCCGAGCGCACCAGCAAGTTCGTCGCGCTCAAGCCGGACATCCCGCAGACGGCCCCGAAGGCGCCCGAGGCCCCCCGGCCGCCGGCCGACGTCACCGCCGCCGTCCCGCAGATCGGGCCCGAGCGCACCACCCAGCAGCCGCTGCCGCCGAAGCCCCCGCTGGACCTGCTCGCCGAGCTGACGAACACCCCGCCGCCGCCGGAGACCCCGGTGCGGACCCTGGTGCGGCGCGTCAAGATCTGGACGCCGCTGGTGATCCTGCTGGCGATCGTCTTCGCGATCGTGCAGAGCGTGCGCCCGCTCCCGGCGCCCACCCTGGACCTGACCGCGCAGGACAGCTTCACCTTCGAGGGCGACAAGATCGACATCCCGTGGCCGGCCCAGGGCCAGGCCGCGCTGGACGTCGACGGCATCGGCAGCTTCGGCTCGTCGGGCGACCAGAAGCCCGTGCCGATCGCGAGTGTCGCCAAGGTCATGACGGCGTACCTGATCCTGCGCGAGCACCCGCTGAAGAGCGGTGCCCAGGGCCCGAAGATCAAGATCGACCAGGCCGCCGAGGACCAGTCGAAGGCGGGCCAGGAGTCCACCGTCGACGTGACCGAGGGCGACTCGATCTCCCAGCGGGAGGCGCTGGAGTCCATCCTGATCGCGTCCGCGAACAACGTGGCGCGGCTGCTGGCGCGCTGGGACGCCGGTTCGGAGAAGGACTTCGTGGCGAAGATGAACGCCACCGCCGAGAAGCTCGGCATGACGAACACCACGTACACCGACCCGTCCGGCCTCAACAACACCACCGTGAGCACGGCCGTCGACCAGGTGAAGCTGGCCAAGGCCGCGATGAAGGAACCCGCCTTCCGCGAGGTCGCCGCGATGATGTCGTACGACGACTACAAGGGCGTCAACCACTCCAACTGGAACCAGCTGGTCGGCAAGAACGACGTGGTGGGCATCAAGACCGGCACCACCACCTCCGCCCTCGGCAACCTCGTCTTCGCGGCGAAGAAGGAGGTCGGCGGCGAGACGCGCACCATCGTCGGCGCCGTCGTCCGCCAGCCCGCGGGCGGCCCGGAGAACACCATCCTCAGCGCCGCCCTGTACGGCGGCGACCAGCTGATCCGGGCCGCGCAGGGCGCCCTGGAGCCGGCGACCGTCCTGAAGAAGGGGGACGTCGTCGGGTATGTGGACGACGGACTGGGCGGCCGTACCCCGGTGGTGGCCACCAAGGACGTCACGGCGGTCGGCTGGGCGGGTCTGAAGGTGAAGCTGACCTTCGCGCCCGACGAGGTCCCGCACACCGCGAAGGCCGGCACCGAGGTGGGCACGCTCACCGTCGGTGACGGCACCAGCGGCGCGGTGAAGATCCCGGTCGCTCTCCAGACGGACCTCACCGAGCCGGGCTTCACGGACAAACTCACCCGTATCGGCTGACCTGGGGGCGCGACGGCGTCACCGCACCGCAGCCCGCCGGCCGCGCTCGCCGGCGGGCTGCGTGCTAGCGTCACGAATCGGGCAGGTCGTCGCCCACGGGGCACGGCCGCAGCACCTTGACCTACCGGGCCGAGACACGCGGGACACGGGACGCGGCCGGAACAGAAGACAGCACGGGGAGTGCCTCAGACGTGGCCACTGCGGAGCCGACACGCGCCGACGACGCCGATCCCGGACGGGGAGCCGGTCCGCGAATACGCGTACCCGCGCCGCGCGCGGAGGAGGGTCCGGGCGACACCCGGACCGGGCCGTCGTCGCGTCCGACGAGGGCCGTCCACGCCGTGCGCGAGCGCCTGCTGCGTCACCCGGTGCTGTCGGTCACCGCGCTCTCCGGGCTCCTCCACATCATCTGGTTCTTCACGTTCGCGAACAGTGGCGGCGACCTCGCGGCCCAGGACGCCTGGGCCGAGTTCGTCGGCCGGCACCCCGACTCCGCGTACAACCTCGCCTGGTACGGCGGGATGCACCCGGTGTCGTACAGCGTCGTGTCGCCGTATCTGATGTCGGTGCTGGGCGTCCGGACGACGATGATGATCGCCGGCACGATCTCGGCGGGGCTGCTGATGCTGGTCCTGCTGCGCAGCCGGTCCGTGCGCAATCCGCTGTGGGCCGCGCTCGCCGGGATCTTCGGGCTGATCGCCAACGCCATCTCCGGGCGTGTGACGTTCGCGCTGGGCACGATGTTCGCGCTCGGCGCGGTCGCCGTCGTCTTCTGCTGGCCCTACCGCTGGCGCTACAAACGCTGGGCGAAGGCGCTGTGCGCGGCGCCGCTCGCCGCGCTCGCCACGATGGCGTCGCCGGTCGCGGGACTCTTCGTCGGGCTCGTGGCCGTCGCGCTGTTCCTGCAGAAGCGGCGTCCGGGCGCCTGGGCGCTGGGCCTCGCGCCGGCCGCCGTCGTGGGGCTGTCGGCGTGGCTGTTCCCGTTCTCCGGCACCCAGCCGATGGTGTTCGGCTCGGTGCTCATGCCGCTGCTGATGGCAATCGCCGTCTATGTCGCGGTGCCCGGGGACTGGAAGACGGTCCGGCTGGTGTCGGCGGTGTACGGCGTCTCGGTCGTCCTCGTGTGGGTGGTCAGCTCGCAGATCGGCTCCAACATCACCCGGCTGGCGATGCTGTTCGCCGGGGTGACGCTGGTGGCGGCCCTGCCGTTCACGGTGCCGCGCACGCGCAAGTGGTACGCGGTGGTGACGGCCCTGCTGACGTTCGTCGGGTGGATCGGCTACAAGACGGTCGACGACATCATCCACGCGGCCCCCGAGGCGTCCTGGGCGCGTGAGCTGGCCCCGCTGGTCAACGAGCTCCAGGAGGTCGGCGCCGAGAAGGGGCGGGTGGAGGTCGTGCCGGCCCGCTCGCACCGGGAAGCCTCCGCGCTCGCGCCGTACGTGAACCTGGCGCGGGGCTGGAACCGGCAGGCCGACATGGAGCGCAACCCCCTCTTCTACGACGACACCCTCAACTCGGCGAACTACCGGGAGTGGCTGCGACGCTGGGCGGTGCACTTCGTGGTGCTGCCCAAGGACGAGCCGGACCCCTCGGCGGCGCAGCGCGAGCGGGAGCTGGTGCAGCGCGGTCTGCCGTATCTGAAGCAGGTGTGGGGCGACGCGAACTGGCAGCTGTTCCAGGTGACCGACCCGACGCCGCTCGCCGAGCCGAACGCCGTGGTGGACCGGGCCGAGCAGGGCGAGATGACGATGCGGGTGAGCAGGCCGGGCCGCGTCCTGATCCGCATCCCCTACTCCCCGTGGCTGAGCATCGTGGACGCCGAGGGCAGGAAGCTCGACCCGCCGAAGGAGACGGAGGCGTCCCGCAAGCGTCCCGACGGCGAGCCGAAGACGTACGCCAACGTCAACGGCTGCCTGATGGAGACCGAGGAGGACGCCGAGGGCGACCGCTGGACGACGCTGGTCGCCCCGCGGGCGGGCGTGTACCGGCTGGCGGCGCCCTACGACGTGCCGCGCGGCACGCCCTGCCCGGAAGAGCTGCGCTGACGGACCCGGTCAGCGCAGCTCGTCGACGCCGGGGATTTGATGCGCTGACGTACGGGTTCCAGCGGATTTCGCGGTTCATATGCATGAACTGAGGTCACCAAGTAGAACGATTTTACTGTCTGTTGACCCTACCCGCGCTTGTCGTGTCCTCATCCACGCGTCGACCATGGGCGGGCCGTTCACAGGGCGGAACCCTGGAAGGGGTCACATGAACAGTCTCGACTGGGCCGTGCTCATCGGCTACTTCGGCGTGATGGTCGCCATCGGCGTCTGGTCCCACAAACGTGTGGACAACGTCAGCGACTTCTTCACCGCGGGCGGCAAGATGCCGTGGTGGCTGTCCGGCATCTCGCACCACATGTCCGGCTACAGCGCGGTGATGTTCACCGGGTACGCGGGCATCGCCTACACCTACGGCGTCACGTCCTTCGTCACCTGGTCCTTCCCCATCGCGCTCGGCATCGCCATCGGGTCGAGGCTGTTCGCGCCGCGCATCAACCGGCTCCGGTCACGGCTGCACGTGGCCTCTCCGCTGGAGTACCTGAAGAACCGCTACGACCTGCGGACCCAGCAGGCGCTGGCCTGGTCCGGCATGTTGCTGAAGATCGTGGACGTGGGCGCCAAGTGGGCCGCGATCGCGACCCTGTTGTCGGTGTTCACCGGGGTCTCGCTCAACCAGGGCATCCTCATCACCGGGTGCATCACCGCCGTCTACTGCACCATCGGCGGCCTGTGGGCGGACGCCCTCACCGAACTCGGCCAGTTCGTCATCCAGTTGCTCGCCGGGCTCGCGATGTTCTTCGCCGTGGTGATGAAGCTGAACGACAAGGGCATCGGCTTCCTCGGCGCCTGGGACGAGCCCGAACTCCAGGGCCACGGCGAGCCGCTGGTCGGGCCGTACGGCACGGTGTTCCTGCTGGCGTTCCTGTTCATCAAGCTCTTCGAGTACAACGGCGGCATGCTCAACCAGGCCCAGCGGTACATGGCCACGGCCACCCCGCACGAGGCCCGGCGCTCCGCACGGCTCTCGGCGATCCTGTGGCTGGTCTGGCCCGTCGTGCTGTTCTTCCCGATGTGGATGTCGCCGCTGCTGGTCGAGTCGCAGAAGCCGGACGGCTCCGACTCCTACGCCCTGATGACCGAACAGCTGCTGCCGCACGGCCTGCTGGGCCTCGTCATCGTCGGCTTCTTCTCGCACACCATGGCCATGTGCTCCTCCGACGCCAACGCCATCGCCGCCGTCTTCACCCGGGACGTGGCGCCGGTGCTGTCGCAGCGGGCGCGGGCCTGGAACGAGCGCTCCGGGCTGGTCGCGGCCCGCGTGACGACCGTCGTCTTCCTCGGTCTGTCGATGGCGGTGGCCACCCAGGTCGACTCCCCCACGTTCAAGGACATCATCACCGTCGTCATCAAGTGGGTCGCCGGTCTCATGGGGCCCATCGCGATCCCGATGATGCTGGGTCTGCTGCGGCCGTTCCGCCGCTCCGGGCCGACCGCCGCGCTCACCAGCTGGGCGATGGGCCTGCTCGCCTTCTGGCTGGTCAACTACCCGATCAGCTGGAACGTCGAGGGCGGGGTGCCACTGCAGTACCAGGTCTCCATCCCGCTGGCGGTCTCGCTGGTCCTCTACATCCTCATCGGCCACCTGAAGCCGGAGGACACCCCGGAGCGCCTCGCCGTGGTGGAGAGCGTCAACACGGACGACGACGGGGCGGCGGCCGCCGCGGTGCCGGCGCCGGCCGGTCCGGCGGACGACGTGGTGCGGGCGAAGGACTGAGCGCGGGAGCGGACGGCGGGGCTCAGGCGCGCGGATAGCGCGCCAGCCAGCCCGGCGCGGAGGCGCCCGGCCCGTGCAGGGCCGGGCCCTGCGTCATCTCCATGGCGAAGTCGTCGGCGAGTTCCAGGATCGTGGGACGGCCCTCCAGCTCGGCCAGCCAGGCCGGCGGCAGGGCCGTCTCGCCGTGCAGGGCGCCCAGCAGACCGCCGGTGAGGGCGGCCGTGGCGGCGGAGGGGCCGTCGTGGTTCACCGCCAGGCACAGTCCCTGCCGGACGTCCTCGCCGACCAGGGCGCAGTACACGGACGCGGCGAGCAGCCCGTCCGCCGAGCCGTCGGCCGCCAGCTCCCCCACCCGCGCCGGCGTCGGCATGCCCTGGCGCACCGCGCCCAGCGCATGCTGCAGGGCGTCCGACACCGGTTCGTGCCCGGGGCGCACGGCGAGCAGCGCGAGGGCCCGCTGCACCGCACCGTCCAGGCTCTCCCCGCAGGCCAGCCCGTGCACGATCACGGCGTACGCGCCCGCCGACAGATAGGCGACGGGGTGCCCATGGGTCTGCGTCGCGCACTCCACGGCGAGCTGGACGACGAGCTGCGGCTCCCAGCCGACGAGCAGCCCGAACGGCGCGGAGCGCGCGGCGGCCTCCGGTCCGAGCTCGGCGGTGTTCTTCGGCGTCTCCAGGGTGCCCATGGTCTCGTCGCCGAGGCCGAGCAGCAGGGAGCGGGTGGCGTCCCGGCGGGCGTACAGCCACTCCTCGCGGGCGAGCCAGCCGTCGTCCTTGCGGCGCTCGTCGGGTCCCCAGTCCCGCTGGGTGGCGGCCCAGCGCAGATAGGCGCGGTGCAGATCGGTCGGCGGATGCCAGGCGCCGGTGTCCCGGCGCACCTGGGCCCGTATGAGCCCGTCCACGGAGAACAGGGTGAGCTGGGTGAGGTGGGTCACGGCTCCCCGGCGCCCGTAGCCGGGGGCCAGGTCCAGCAGGCCCTCGGCGCCGTGCCGCTCCTGGATCTCGGCCAGGCCGAGCGCGTCGACCGGCGCCCCGAGGGCGTCCCCGACGGCCGTGCCGAGCAGCGTCCCGCGCACCCGGCTGCGGAAGTCCTGCTGCTCGGTACGGCCCCAGACGGGTCCGCCGGTCGCCCCCATCAAGACCTCCCCGTGGCCATCCGCTCGTACGACAGTTCGCCACTGTAATCGACCGGGGACCGTGGGTTCAGGGGGCGGATCGGTATGGGGTGTGTGACGGGAGTGGTCCGGAACGGCCCCCTTCGCGCCGTTCGCCGGTCAGCGCCGGTGACGTGCCAGGATCGCCTCCGCCACCGCCGTGACCCGCTCCAGGCGCGGGGTGAGCCGCGCCGCGTCGGCGCCGGGGCTCCTCAGGAGAGCGCCGAGGATGGAGGCCAGGTTCGCCGTGTCCGCCCAGCCGGGTTCCAGGGCCAGGAAGGCCGCCAGTCCCCGGTCGGCGAGGGTCCAGTCCCCGAGGGCGCAGCCGAGGAAGCAGTGGCCCTGGGAGCGCTGGATGTCCTCCATTCCGGTCTCCGCCTCCAGCATCCCCGCCAGCTCCCGCCACCGGGGCTGGGCGGCGGCCAGGCCCTCCGCCAGGCCGGTGACCACGGCCGTCTCGAACACGCATTCAAGGGGCTCCGGCTCCCGCAGCCGTTCCGCGCAACGCCGGGCCTGCTCCCACTCCTCGCGGTGGGCGTGCCACTCGGCCCGCAGGCCGTCCAGGTCGCCGTCGGACAGCCCGGCCGCCTCGGCCGCGCGCAGCCGAACCCCCGCCTCGTCCCAGCGTCCGCACAGCATCAGCAGGTCGATGGCCATCCAGCGGGCCCAGACGGGCTCCCAGTCCAGGGCCACGCACCGGTCCAGGTCGGTCAGGGCCTCCTCGCACCACCCGAGGTCCATCGCCGCACGGGCCCGCTGGGCGCGGACCCGGCCGACGTCACCGCCTGTTTCGAGGGCGCGCCCGAAGCAGCGGTACGCCTCCTCGTGGTCCTTGAGCGCGCGGTGGACGGCCCCGAGGGTGGCGTGGGCGTAGTCGTACTCCGGGTCCTGGGCCACGGCCTGCTCCAGGGCGGCGCGCGCCTCCTCGTAGCGGCCCTCCTGCCGGTACGCCTCCCCCAGCTCGGCGGCGGCCCAGCCGTCCGAGGTGTCCGCGGCTGCGGCCCGCCGCAGATCGTCGAACCTGCCCTCCTGGTCGCCCGTGCGCGCCTTGACATGGGCGCGGGTGACCAGCGCCCACGCGTAGTCGGGGACCAGGTCGACGGCCCGGGACAGATCGGCCAGCGCCTCCTCGTCGCGGCCCAGTTCGTACTGGGCGAGGCCCCGGCCGGCGAGCGCCGAGGCGTAGTCCGGCTTGAGGGCGACGGCCCGGCCGAGTTCGGCGACGGCGTCCTCGAAGCGGCCCGCGAGCCGGTAGGCGTCGCCACGCTCGGAGGCGACCCAGGGGTTGTCGGGCGCCTTCTCCACGGCACGGTCGAAGTCCGCGAACGCCTCGTCCCACTCGGAGCGGACGCGGCGCAGCCGGGCCCGGCGCACCAGTGGCCACAGGTAGTCCTCGTCGAGGGCCACCGCCTGGTCGAGGTCGGCCAGCGCCTCGTCGTACCGGCCCAGCTCCTGACGGGACACCGCCCGGCCGGCGAGGTACTCGGGGTCCGCCGGGTCGAGGGCGACGGCCCGGTCGTAGTCGGCGAACGCCTCCTCGTAGCGGCCCGCGAGGCGGTAGGTCTCGGCGCGCTCGGAGATGACGAACTCGTCGTCCGGGGCGAGCCGGTCGGCGGTGTCGAAGGCGGCGAGCGCGGCCGGGAAGTCGCCGAGCGAGCGCAGGGCGAGTCCACGGCCGTAGTGCGCCGACGACAGTCCGGGGTCCAGCTCGACCGCCCGGTCGGCGTCCGCGAGGGCGAGCTCGTACCGGCCCTCGCGGCGCAGCTCCCGCGCCCGGAAGGCGTAGGCGGCCGCCCGGGTGCGCCGGTCGGGCCCCGGACGGGACAGGACCAGGTTCGCCACCGCGGTCATGGCGGTCGCGTCGTCCGCGAGCGCCTCGCCCAGCGCCGCGCCCCAGTCGCCGAGGGCCGGGTCGCCGGTGGCCGCGCCCGCCTCCACCAGCATCTGCGCCCAGCGCCGGCCCGCCGCCTCGTCGGCGCCGCAGACCAGGACCACGTCCCACAGCGCCTCGTTCAGCGCGGTGCGGGGACGGGCGCACAGCGCGTGGTAGGTCTCCTCCAGCCGCAGCTCGCGCCACTCCTCCTCCAGCCACTCCTGGAAGGGGCCGAGGCCCTGGCCCGCCTCCTCCCGCCAGCGGCCGTAGACGGCGGCGAACCGGTCGTGCCGTTCGGTCCAGCCGCGCGGGGAGCGCCGCCGCTGGAGGCGGAGCATCGGCTCGCGCACCAGGTCGTGGTAGCGCAGCCGGTCGCCCCGCTCGTCCACGAAGGCCAGGCCGCGCAACCAGGCGAAGAGCGCCTCGACGTCGTCGTCCGGGCAGTCCACGGCGGCCCGGAACACGTCCATGTCCACCCGCCGGGGCAGCGCGCAGGCGAGCGCCACGGCCCGGCGTACGGGGTCCTGCTCCCACTTCAGGAAGCGTTCGACGGCGGTGGCGCTCGGGTCGCCGATGTCGTCCGGGCGGGCGGGGCGCTGTTCGGCGAGCGTCGAGACGAGGACGGGCAGGCCGCCGGTGAGCCGCAGGACCTCCTCGACGACCGGCTCGGCGACGACGCCCCGGTCGGCCAGCAGTCCGCGCGCCTCGGTCTCGGTGAACGGGCCGAGTGGAATGTCGGCCATGAAGTCGGTGAAGCCGCCCCAGCGGGCGGTGTCGAAGGGGTGCTGGCCCGCGGTGACCACGACGACGGTGGCTGGCAGCGCGCCGTACCGGTCGCTGGTCATGACGTCGTGCAGCCAGCCGTCGAGGAAGGGGCCGGTGCGTTCGTACGTGTCGAGGAACAGGACGATCCACGGGGCGTGTTCCGCGGCGCCGGACAGCTCGGTCAGCAGCACGGGCGTGAGCACCCGCTCCGGGGAGAGCACCAGCTGCACGTCGTCCTGGCTGCGGAACCGGGCGCTGAGCCCGGCCCGCAGCCGGTCGGCGCTCTGGGCGAGCTGGGCGGCGTCGAGGGCTCCCGCGAACGGGCCGATGCCGGGGACCATGCCGAGGCCGACGAGTCCGGCCCGCATCACGGCGGTGCCGGCGGCCGACGGCCCTTCCGGTTCGGTGCCCAGGGCGGCGGCCGCCGCCTCCGCCTCGTGCCGTCGCTCCCGGTGGGTGGCGAGCGCCCGGTCGAGGTCCTTGAACCGGTGTCCCTGGGCGGCGAACCGGTGACTGATCGCGGCCATCACCTCCGGGACGCTGCCGACGGACTCGTCCACGGACGCGGTCAAGGCGCCCTTTTCGCGCGCCAGTTGCTCCAGCTCCCGCAGCAGGAAGGACTTGCCGACGCCGGCCTGGCCGTGCACATGGAACAGGAAGCGGTGCCGCTCGTCCTGCGGCGGCAGCTCCAGGTTCTCCCGGAACGCGGCGCGTTCGGCTCCCCGGCCCACGAAGCCGGCGCGGCTGCGCTGCCGGATCAGCTCCTGCATCGACGGCTGCGCCTGCGCCACCGTACGTCCCCCTCGTCCGCCCGCCCTCGAAGTCCGTCCGCCCATTGTGGCGCAATGACGCCCGAACACCCGCGCGACGCGGGGAAGATGGCCTCCATGTCGACCACACCCCCACGCACCCCCCTGCACCTCGCGGCCACCCTCCTGACCGGGACCGTGGCCCTCTACATCGCGCTCGTCGCCTTCGGGAACATCACGGACTTCGGTACGAACCAGCAGTTCGTGCGGCACGTCCTCGCGATGGACACCACCTTCAAGGACGACGATCTGATGTGGCGGGCCGTCACCGGCAAGGGACTTCAGGACGCGGCGTACGTCGCGATCATCGTCTGGGAGACCGTCGCCGCGCTCGTGCTCATATACGGCACCTGGCTCTGGGCGCGCCACGACGACGTGCGGGCCCGCCGCTTCTCCACGTACGGGCTGCTGATGCTGATGCTGCTGTTCGGCGCCGGGTTCATCGCGATCGGCGGTGAGTGGTTCGCGATGTGGCAGTCCTCGGACTGGAACGGGCTCGACGCGGCGACCCGGGTGTTCCTGCTGAGCGGTGTCGTGCTGATCGTGAACCACCTGCCGGCCGGGCAGGTGAGGTCCCCCGGCGCCTGACCCCCGTCGGGCGCCGGGGTCAGTCGACGACGACCACCGGCGTCCCCGTCTCGCCGAACGTCCACAGCGCCGCCCCGTCCGCCGCGCGCATCCGGACCCCGCCGGTCTTCTTGCCGGCGGCGGGCGGGGGCGAGGAGCCGTCCACGGCGTTGGAGAAGGCGATGGAGATGCCGGACTTCGAGGCGAAGTACACGATGTTCTCGATCTGCACGCCGTCGGAGCCCTTCGTGGCCATGGTCCGGGACGACACCGCGTAGCGGCCGGGGTCCGGGCTGACCGTGCCGGGCCAGACGGTGAAGGTCCGCCGGGCGGCGTCGCTCGCGTCGACCAGCCAGACCCGCTTGTCGCCGAGGTCGTAGACGATGCGGCGGCCGGTGCCGGAGCCGTCGGGCACCTCGGCGGCCCGGGCCGGCTTCGACGGCGCGGGGCTCGCCTGCGGGGACGCCGACGCGCTCGGGCGGGCCTTGTCCGCCGTCGGGTGGGGGCCCTTGTCGGCCTGCACGGCGAGGGCGGCGACGGCGGCTATCGCGCCCACCGTCAGACCGGTCACCCAAACCTTGGTAGCAGGCACGGGCACGCATCTCCTCGGCTACGGAAAGCTATGGACGGCCCTCGGCGGCCACGGAACGCGCCGACGGCTACGGAACGCCGGCGAGTCCACCAGCGAGGGTCGGATCATCGTACCGACCCCCGCGGGCTCCCCCTCAGTCCAGGACGGGCAGCAGGTCGGGCAGATGCCCGTCCGACGCCGCCGCCGCCCGCTGCCGCTCCTCGGGCACCTCGCCGTACAGGGTGGTACGCGGCTTCGCCGGGCGCCCGGCCGCCTCCGCGACGGCCACCAGGTCCCGTACGGACTTGTAGGAGCCGTACGACGAACCCGCCATCCGCGAGATCGTCTCCTCCATCAGCGTGCCGCCCAGGTCGTTGGCGCCGGAACGCAGCATCTCCGCCGCGCCCTCGGTGCCCAGTTTGACCCAGCTCGTCTGGATGTTGGGGATATGGGGGTGCAGGAGAAGCCGGGCCATGGCCGTGACCGCGCGGTTGTCGCGGATCGTCGGGCCGGGGCGGGCGATGCCCGCGAGGTAGACCGGCGCGTTGGTGTGGATGAACGGCAGCGTGACGAACTCCGTGAAGCCGCCCGTGCGCTGCTGGATGCCGGCCAGGGTGCGCAGATGCCCGAGCCAGTGCCGGGGCTGGTCGACGTGCCCGTACATCATCGTCGAGGACGAGCGGATGCCCAGCTCGTGGGCGGTGGTGACGACCTCGATCCAGGTCGCGGCCGGCAGCTTGCCCTTGGTGAGGACCCAGCGGACCTCGTCGTCCAGGATCTCCGCCGCGGTGCCGGGGATCGAGTCCAGGCCGGCCTCCTTGGCGGCGGTCAGCCACTCGCGGATGGACAGGCCGGTGCGGGTGGCGCCGTTGACGACCTCCATCGGTGAGAAGGCGTGGACGTGCATGCCGGGGACGCGTTCCTTCACGGCCCGCGCGATGTCGAAGTACGCCGTGCCGGGCAGGTCCGGGTGGATGCCGCCCTGCATGCAGACCTCCACCGCGCCGACGTCCCACGCCTGCTGGGCGCGGTCGGCGACCTGGTCCAGGGAGAGCGTGTAGGCGTCGGCGTCGGTGCGGCGCTGGGCGAACGCGCAGAAGCGGCAGCCGGTGTAGCAGACGTTCGTGAAGTTGATGTTCCGCGTGACGATGTACGTCACGTCGTCGCCGACCGCCGTTTTCCGGACGTCGTCGGCGACGCGGCACAGGGCGTCCAGGGCGGGCCCGTCCGCGTGCAGCAGGGCCAGCGCCTCGTCGTCGGTCAGCCGGGTCGGATCGTCGGCGGCGACCTGCAGCGCCTGGCGGACGTCCGTGTCGATGCGCTCCGGGGCCATGCCGGGCGCGGCGGCCTCGCGCAGGGCACCCCAGTCGCCGTACACCTCGTCGAAGTCGTCACGCCGGTCGGACGTACGGCCCTCGGTGTCGATGGCCGTGTGCAGGTCGGTGCGCCCGGAGGAGACGAACGCCTCCTCGGGCTCCTGCCACGGGTGCCCCTCGACCACGGCGTCCGGCCGGGCGAGGCCGGTCTCCGGGTCGGCGAGGGCGCGGACGTGCGGCAGCAGCCGGGGGTCCAGCCAGGGCTCGCCGCGCGTCACGAACTCCGGGTACACGCAGAGCCGTTCGCGCAGCTCGAACCCGGCGTCGGCGGAGTGCCGGGCCAGCTCCTCGATGCGCGGCCAGGGGCGCTCGGGGTTGACGTGGTCGATGGTGAGCGGGGAGACGCCGCCCCAGTCGTCGATGCCGGCCGCGATCAGCCGGCCGTACTCGTGGTCGACGAGGTTGGGCGGGGCCTGGATGTTGCCGGCCGGGCCCATGATGAGGCGGGCCACCGCGACCGCGGCGACGAGGTCGTCCAGCTCCGCGTCCGGCATGCCGCGCATCGCGGTGTCCGGCTTGGCGCGGAAGTTCTGGATGATCAGCTCCTGGACGCCGTGGTAGGCGCGGGAGATCCGGCGGAGGGCGAACAGGGACTCGGCGCGCTCCTCGTAGGTCTCGCCGATGCCGATCAGAATGCCGGAGGTGAACGGCACCGAGGAGCGGCCCGCGTCCTCCAGGACGCGCAGGCGGACGGCGGGTTCCTTGTCCGGGGAGCCGTGGTGCGGGCCGCCGGGCTCGGACCACAGGCGGGTCGCGGTCGTCTCCAGCATCATGCCCATGGAGGGCGCGACGGGCTTGAGGCGCTGGAAGTCGGTCCAGGTCATGACGCCCGGATTGAGGTGGGGCAGCAGGCCGGTCTCCTCCAGGATGCGGATGGAGATGGCGCGGACGTAGGCGATCGTGTCGTCGTAGCCGTGCGCGTCGAGCCACTCGCGGGCCTCGGGCCAGCGGTCCTCCGGCTTGTCGCCGAGGGTGATGAGGGCTTCCTTGCAGCCGAGGGCCGCGCCCTTGCGGGCGATGTCCAGCACCTCGTCCGGGGACATGAACATCCCGTGCCCGGCGCGGCGCAGCTTGCCGGGGACGGTGACGAAGGTGCAGTAGTGGCACTTGTCCCGGCACAGCCGGGTGAGGGGGATGAAGACGCTCTTGGAGTAGGTGATGACCCCGGGCCGGCCGGCGGCCGCGAGACCCGCGTCCCGGACCCGGGCGGCGGACGCGGCGAGGTCGTCGAGCGCCTCGCCGCGGGCCTGGAGCAGCACGGCCGCCTCGGACACGTCGAGGGCGACGCCGTCCCGGGCGCGTTTGAGGGCGCGACGCATGGAGTTCTCGGTCGGGCCGGTTCCGGGGGTCGCGGGAGTCGTCATCCTTCGAGCATACGAGCGGCCTGATCAGCGGCGGCGCTCAGGCGACGAAGGGCGCGTATCCGTCCAGGGCGCGCAGCACCTCGGCGTCGCCGGCCGGGGGCAGTTGGACGACGACCTCCTCGATGCCCAGTTCGGCGTAGTGGGCGAGTTTGCCGGGGGTGGGGAAGACGGCGTACGGCACCACCTGGAGGGTGGCCGGGTCGCGTCCGGCGTCGGCCCAGACGGTTCGCAGCCGGGGCAGGCTCCCGGACAGTCCGCGTCCGCCGATCGGCAGCCAGCCGTCGGCGTACTCGGCGATGTCGGCGAACAGTTTCGGCCCCGCGGCGCCGCCGACGAGGGTGCGGGGCCCGTTGAGCTTCGGGCCGCGCGGCTTCCGCACCGGCTTGGGGTGGGCGAAGCTGGCCCGGACGGACCCGAACTCGCCGTCGTAGGCCGTGGGTTCGTCGGCCCACAGCGCCCGCATCAGGGCCATCCGGTCGCGGACGAGGTCGCGGCGCGAGGACCAGTCGACGCCGTGGTCGGCGGCCTCCTCCACGTTCCAGCCGAAGCCGACGCCGAGGGTGAAGCGCCCGCCCGACAGGTGGTCCAGGGTGGCGATCCGCTTGGCCAGGTCGATGGGGTCGTGCTGGGCGACCAGCGTGATGCCGGTGCCCAGGCCGAGGCGCTCGGTGACGGCGGCGGCCTGCCCGAGGGCGACGAAGGGGTCGAGGGTCCGGCCGTACTCGGGCGGCAGGTCGCCGCCGGCCGGGTACGGCGTGGTCCGCTCGACGGGGATGTGGGTGTGCTCGGGCAGATACAGCCCGGCGAATCCCCGCTGCTCCAGCTCACGGGCCAGCCGGGTCGGGGTGATCGTCTCGTCGGTGAGGAAGATCGTGGCGGAGATGCGCATGCCTGCATCTGTACCCCCGGCACGCCACGATGTCCATACCGACCGGTCGGCACATCCGGGACGGCCGGCCGCTCCGTGTTTGTCCGCCGATCGCCTTCCCCTCGAGGGAAGTTCACGGCTGAATACAAGAATCGCAAGGACCGCAGGCACCACCCCCGCACCACCCCGCCATGGCACTCACGACGAACCGGGAGCAGCAGCATGTGCGAGGACGACCACGCGGGCCCGGCCCGGCGCGCGCTGTTCGTGACGGGCGCCGCCGCCGCGCTTACGTTGGGAAGCGTGACCTTCGCGTCAGGCGCCGAGAACCCCCGGGGCACGCGGACCCGCACCGTGCGGGGCACCCTGCCGCCCGGGGCCCCCGACTATGTGTACGTACCGGTCGAAGTCCCGCCCGGCGTACGGGAGATCAAGGTCTCCTACACCTACGACAAGCCGTCCGTCCCGGCCGGCACCGCGGGCAACGCGCTCGACATCGGCATCTTCGACGAGCGCGGCACCGAGCTCGGCGGGCGCGGCTTCCGCGGCTGGTCGGGCGGGGCGCGCACCGAGTTCTTCATCCGGACGGACGAGGCGACACCGGGCTACCTGCCGGGGCCCGTCCGCGCGGGCACCTGGCACATCGCGCTCGGGCCGTACACGGTGGCCCCGCAGGGGCTGGCGTACGAGCTGACGATCACGCTGACGTTCGGTGAGCCCGGCGAGGCCGTCCGGCCCGTGTACCCGCCGGAGCGGGCCAGGGGGCGGGGGCGCGCCTGGTACCGGGGCGACTGCCATCTGCACTCCTGGCACTCCGACGGCCGCCGCACCCCGGCGGAGATCGCGGCGCTGGCGCGGGCGGCGGGCCTGGACTTCATCAACTCCTCCGACCACAACACGCACGCCTCGCATCCGCACTGGGCCGAGGCGGCCGGGGACGACCTGCTGATCATGCTGGGCGAGGAGGTGACCACCCGCAACGGGCACGTGGTGGCCCTCGGCACCGACCCCGGCACGTTCGTCGACTGGCGCTACCGGGCGCGGGACAACCGCTTCGGGCGGTTCGCCCGGCGGATCCGCGAGGCGGGCGGCCTCGTCGTGCCCGCGCACCCGCACGCCACCTGCGTCGGCTGCAACTGGAAGTTCGGCTTCGGCGAGGCCGACGCGATCGAGGTCTGGAACGGCCCGTACACCCCGGACGACGAGGTCGCCCTGGCGGACTGGGACAGCACGCTGGTGGCGTCCGCGCGCTCGGGCTCGCGCTCGTGGATCCCGGCGATGGGCAGCAGCGACGCCCACCGCGACCCCGACCGGGTCGGCAGCCCCCAGACGGTCGTCCTCGCCGACGACCTGACCCGCACGGCCGTCCAGGAGGGCATCCGCGCGGGCCGCTCGTACGTCGCCGAGTCCCAGAACGTCTCCCTGACGTTCGGCGCCTTCGGCGGCAGGGCCCGGCACGCGGGCATCGGCGAACGCCTGGAGGTGGACCCGGACACCCCGGTGACGGTCCGCCTGGAGGCGTCGGGCGCCCCGCGCTGCACGATCCGCTTCGTCACCGACCAGGGCGTCCTCCTCACGACGGACCCCCTCCCGGTCTCGGGCACCGGCACCGCGGAATGGCACACGACCCCGGCGAACGCGGCGTACGTCCGAGCGGAACTCCGCCACGAGACGGCGGCGGGGCCGTTGCCGGGGGCACTGGCGGCGTTCACGAACCCGATTTTTCTGGGGCGGGCGTAAGCGCCACGGCGGCGGACCGGGCCGTCAGTCGGCCAGTTCCGCGAGTACCGCCATGTGGTCGGACGGCCAGGTGCCGGCGATCGGGGTGTCGCAGGCGCGGTGGACGGAGCGGACGTGGCCGAGGCCGTCCTCGCCCGGGGGACCGACGTGGATGTAGTCGATGCGGGCGCCCGGCTCCAGGGTGGCCGCCGCGTAGGGGTTGGCGGGATCCCAGGTGAGGGCGGGGGCGGCCGGGTCGGCGTACTCCCAGGCGTCGAGGAAGACCTGGCCCGGCACGGGCGGCGCGGTGCGCAGGCCGTTGAAGAGGCGGACCTCGTCGGAGTCCGGGTGGGCGTTGAAGTCGCCGGTGACGACGGCCGGGAAGGGCGTGTCGCCGCGGTGCTCGGCGACGAACCGGGCCAGGGCGGTGACCTGTTCGACGCGGACCGCCGAGGCGTACGGGACGGAGGTCAGGTGGGTGGTGAAGAACGGGATGTCGTAGCCGGGCGCGCCCAGCCGGGCGTACAGCGCGAGGCGGCCGTCGTCGAGGTCGGCGGGTACGGGCAGGCGCAGGGTCTTCCGCGCGACGACCGGCCAGCGGCTGAGGACGGCAACGCCGATCCCGGCCGACGGGTCGCCGATCCGCGCACGCCAGCGCTCCGGGGCCGGGAAGGGCGCCCACGCCCAGTGCAGGCCGAGTTCGCCGGCCAGCCACTCGGCCTGGTTCTCGCCGTCGGCGGCCCAGACCTCCTGGAGTCCGACGACGTCGGGGCGCAGGTCGCGCAGTGCGGCGAGGATGGCCTTGCGGCGGTCCTGCCAGGGGCCGAACCGCCACCACAGGTTCCACGTCACGACCCGCATCAGCTGCCACCCGCTCTCGTCCTGGCGTGCCGGGGCCCCGAAGGCTACGGTCCGGCCCCACCTCGCCGGTCGCGCCCCGGCTTCCCCGAGGGAGACAGGAGACTAGCCGTCATGTCACGTCTCGACGACGCCAGGTTCCGCGCCGCCACCGCGTTCCAGCGCCATGTGGGGAATCCGGTACTGCGGCGCCTGCCCTTCCAGACGCTGCTGGAAACAACGGGCCGGGTCTCCGGCCTGCCCCGGCGGACGCCGGTGGGCGGGCGCCGGGACGGGGACGTGTTCTGGCTGGTGTCGGAGTTCGGGGAGCGGTCCCAGTACGTGCGCAACATCAAGGCCGACCCCCGGGTGCGGGTGCGTGTGAAGGGCCGCTGGTACACCGGTACGGCCCAGTTGCTGCCGGACGACGATCCGGTGGCCCGGCTGCGGCGGCTCCCGCGCTTCAACAGCACGGCCGTACGGGCCCTCGGGACGGACCTGCTGACGGTCCGGGTGGACCTCACCGACCGACCTCGGCCGGGCCGGACGATCGACGGCACCTCGCTGTAGGCGTGCGGGGCGTACGAGCCGGCGTCCCGGCCGACCCCACTTCTCCCGAGACCTCCGAACGGCTCCTCCGATGATCGGCGGGAACGTCGCCCCGGTGCCCATGCCGGCCACCGGAGAGCCGACCTGATGGACCGTCAGCTACGCGCGTGGGGGTCCGCCGTGCGAAGGGCGCGTGAGGGTGGTGTGACATCCCGCGCGCCGGACCGCCGACCCCCGTTCCAGAGCTGACGCATCGGCCGGAACAAGGCAAACTGACGGAGTTGCAAACGGTCTGAGGGAGACGGCGATGGACGGGGAACCGCGAGTGCCGGAGCAGAGGCGTCCCGGCTCCTCGGCGGATGCGGCGGCGCCGGTGACGGCCCTGCGCTTCGGCGTGCTCGGCCCGGTGCGCGCCTGGCGCGGCGAGGAGCCCGTCCCCACCGGCTCACCGCAGCAACGCGCCCTGCTCGCGGCCCTGTTGCTGCGCGAGGGCCGCACGGCGACCGCGGCGGAGCTGATCGACGCCCTGTGGGGCGAGGAACCGCCCTCGCAGGCGCTCGCCGCCGTCCGCACGTACGCGTCGCGGCTGCGCAAGGCGCTGGACGCCGGGGTCCTGGTCAGCGAGTCCGGCGGCTACGCGATCCGGGGGCTCGGCGAGGGCGCGCTGGACCTGGCGCGGGCGCAGGAGCTGGCCGCCGACGGCGAGAAGGCCCGGGCCGCCGGGGACCTGTGCCGGGCGCGGGAGCTGCTGGGGCGGGCGCTGACGCTGTGGGACGGCGAGGCGCTGGCCGGGGTGCCCGGCCCGTACGCGGAGGCGCAGCGGGTCCGGCTGGAGGAGTGGCGGCTGCAACTCCTGGAGTCCCGGCTGGACATGGACCTGGAGCAGGGCTGCCACGCGGAGGCCGTGTCGGAGCTGACCGCGCTCACCGCGGCGCACCCGCTGCGCGAGCGGCTGCGGGAGCTGCTGATGCTCGCGCTGTACCGCAGCGGCCGGCAGGCGGAGGCCCTGGCCGTGTACGCCGACACCCGGCGGCTGCTCGCCGACGAGCTGGGCGTGGACCCGCGGCCCGGTCTGAAGGAGCTCCAGCAGCGCATCCTGCGGGCCGACCCGGCCCTCGCCGAGCCGTCGTCCCCGGCGGCCGAACCGGCGGCGGCGCCCGTGCGTCCGGCCCAGCTCCCGGCCACGGTGCCCGACTTCACGGGGCGGGCGTCGTTCGTGTCCGAGCTGAGCGACGTGCTGTCCTCGGCCGAGGGCCGGGTGATGGCGGTGTCGGCGCTGGCCGGCATCGGCGGCGTGGGCAAGACGACGCTCGCCGTGCACGTGGCGCACCAGGCGCGGGCCGCGTTCCCCGACGGGCAGCTGTACGTCGACCTCCAGGGCGCCGGTCCGCGCGCCGCCGAGCCGGAGACCGTGCTGGGCTCCTTCCTGCGGGCGCTCGGCACCGCGGACACGGCGATCCCCGACTCGCTGGAGGAGCGGGCGGCGCTGTACCGCTCGGTGCTGGACGGACGGCGGGTCCTGGTCCTGCTGGACAACGCCCGGGACGCCGCCCAGGTACGGCCGCTGCTGCCGGGCACCGACGGGTGCGCGGCGCTCGTGACGTCCCGGGTGCGCATGGTCGACCTCGCGGGCGCCCACCTCGTGGATCTGGACGTGATGTCGCCGGAGGAGGCGCTGGCCCTCTTCACGAAGATCGTCGGCGAGGAGCGGGTGGCCGCCGAGCGGGAGGCCGCGCTGGACGTGGTCGCCGCGTGCGGGTTCCTCCCGCTGGCCATCCGGATCGCGGCGTCCCGGCTGGCGGCGCGGCGCACCTGGACGGTGTCCTCGCTCGCCGCGAAGCTCGCCGACGAGCGGCGCCGGCTGGACGAGCTGCAGGCCGGGGACCTCGCGGTGAAGGCGACGTTCGAGCTGGGCTACAAGGCGCTGGAGCCCGCGCAGGCCCGCGCGTTCCGGCTGCTGGGCCTCGCGGACGGCCCCGACATCTCGCTGGCGGCGGCCGCGGCGGTGCTGGACCTTCCGGTGGAGGACGCGGAGGACCTGCTGGAGCCGCTGGTCGACATGTCCCTGCTGGAGTCGGCGGCCCCGGGCCGCTACCGCTTCCACGACCTGGTCCGCCTCTACGCCCGCTCCTGCGCGGAACGCGACGAGCACCCTCCGGGGGAGCGGGAGGCGGCTCTGTCGCGTTTGCTGGACTTCCATCTGGCGACGGTCTCCGGGGTCTACCTGATCGAGCGGCCCGGCGACCGGCTGGTGGACCACCTGGAGCGCACCGCGTATCCGGGGCTGACGTTCGACAGCCGGCGGGCCGCGCAGGACTGGCTGTACTCCGAGGCGGTGTGCCTGCTGGCCGCCGTCCGCCAGGCGGCGCGGCCGGCGACGCTGCGCCGGGCCGTGGACGTGCTGTGGGCGGCGGTGGACCTGGCGGAGTCCGGCGCCAACTCCAAGGAGTACGAGACGGTCGCCGCCCTGCTGCGGGGCGTCGCCCAGCGCGCCGGCGACGCGCGTTCGGAGGGCCGGGCGCTGACCGCGCTGGCCTTCGTGCACCACATCTCGGGCAGCCGCTTCGACGTGGCGCTCCAGGAGGCGCGGCGGGCGACCGAGCTGGCCGGGCAGGCGGACGACCCGCTCACCGGCTGCTGGGCGTCCAACATCAGCGGCGTGGTCGAGCTGTACCAGAGCCGGCACGACGAGGGCGAGGCACACTTCACCGCCACCATCGAGAACTTCCGGGCGCTCGGGGACCGTCCGGGCGAGGCGAGCGCGCTGTGCAACCTCTCGCGCATCCACCTCGCCACCGGCCGCACCGCGAGCGCGGTGGCCCTGGCCCGCCAGGGCACCGAGATGTACGACGCGATGGGGCACGCCCTCAAGGGCGCCAACGGACGCTACGCGCTGGGGCTCGCCCTCACCCAGAGCGGTCAGCTCACGGAGGCCACCGAGTGCCTGCGGCGGGCGCTGCGGGTGTTCCGGGACAGCCGGCAGCGGCTGTGGGAGGGCATGACGCTGTTCCGCCTGGCCGAGGTCGATCTCACCGCGGGGCGGTACGCCCACGCGGCCGCCGACGCGGAGACGGCGCTGACCCTGTTGCGCGGCATCGGCGGCGAGTGGCGGCACGGCAACGTCCTCACCGTGCTCGGCCGCGCCCTCGACGGCATCGGGCAGCCCGGCCGCGCCCAGGTCTGCTGGCGGGAGGCGCTCGCCCTGTTCGAGGCGCTCGGCGCGCCGGAGGCCCTGGAGGTGCGGGGTCTGCTGGCGCCGTCGGCGGCGGCCTGATCCCGCCGACTCCGCCCGCGCGCGCGGGCGTTCATCGTTCGTTTATCGCGGCCCGGCACTGTGAGGGGTGCCGGGCCGTCGCGTCGGGGGGCAGACGGAACGGCGGGGGGCCGGGACCTTAGGGTGAACCGGCCCAGCAGGGCCCGCCCGGCAGCCCGCGGGGGAGCTGCCGGGCGGATCCTGCCGCACACAGCACCGAGTTCCGTCTCTTTTCAGGGGAGAAACCGAGATGTCCGACGAGAACAGCACCGACAACGTCCACGCGACCGGCGAGCCGATCGACACGACGGACAACGTCCACGCCACCACCGAGCCGCTCACCACGAAGAACGTGCACGCCACGAGCGAGCCGCTCAAGCTGAAGGGCGACAGCGGCGACGCGTCGGCGGACAACGTCCACGCCACGGGCGAGCCCGTCTGATCCGGACCACACCCCACGGGGAGACGACCGCGGCGGCGCGGAGGGGGAGCCGTCGCGGTCGTCGGGGTGTCAGGGGGTGCGGCGGCCGTGCCCCCGCCGCCGACCAGCCCGGTGAGCGGCGGGGCTAGTACGAGTCGTCCATGCGCAGGGCCTCGCCGAGGACACAGGTGCCGCTCCCGGTGGTGCTCGTGCGGGCCACGACGTCGACGGACTCGGTGGCGCCGGGCTCGACCGTCAGGATGCCCGAGGTCGCCTTGTCCAGCTCGCGGCCGCCGGAGTCCTTGAACGTGACGGTGAACGTGTACGAGTAGGTGCGCAGCGCGTCGCTGTTGGTGGCGCTCACCCGGGCGACGAGGCCGCGGTCCGGGTCGTTCTCGCACCGGTCGATCTTGACGTCACGGGTCTCGGCGGCGCCCGGCCCGTCGCTGCTGCGCGTACCGCCCGAGGTGGACCCGGTGCCGTAGTCGTCGTCATCGTCGTCGTAGTGGTGGGTGCTGCCGCCCCCGTAGCCGCCGGAGCCGGAGGAGGAGCTGTGCGAGTCCGAGCCGCTGCAGCCGCCGCCGTGCGAGTGCCGGGCCCCGGTCAGTGCGACGACGACGCCGACGCAAACGGCCACAGCGCGGACATGACGAAGCTTCACTGGTGTCAACCCCCGTTGATTTGAGCGTGAGCACGTCACGGTAGCAGCCGATGTGCGGCAGCAAGCGCTCACTCGGCGTGACCCCGCGCGCAGGACCCGTGAAGGCCCTTATGCCGTACGGGCGGTTCCGGTTCCCTTCTCCGCGTCCAGCGCGTAGACGCAGCGGTCCTTGCTGCACGCGTACACGACTCCGTCGCGCACCACCGGGGAGCCGGTGATCTCGCCGCCGGTGGCCAGCTTCCACCGCAGCCGGCCGTCGTCGGCCTTGAGCGTGTAGAGCAGGTGGTCGGTGGAGCCGAAGTGGATCCGGCCCTCCGCCACCGCGGGGGCGCCCACGATGTCGCCGCCCGCCTGGAAGCGCCACTTCGGCGTCCCGGTGACCGCGTCCAGCGTGTACAGGCCCTTGCCGCTGCCGACGTGGACGTGACCGGCGGCCACCAGCACCGGCTCGGTCGAGGCGCGGGCCTCGGTGGCGATGCGCCAGCGGTCCCGGCCGTCGGTGGCGTCGAGCGCGTACACCGTGCCGAGGTAGTCGGCGAGGTACACACCGCCCCCGGTCACCGCGGGCCCCGGCACGAAGGCCGGCGGGCACAGGAAGACCGCCGGGGCCTCGAAGTGCCAGCGGACGTGCCCGCCGGCCGCGTCGAGGGCGAGCACCCGGGTGCCGGCCGAGACGTACACATAGCCGTCGTGGGCCTTCGCCACCCGTACCGGCACCCCGCCGCAGGAGGCGGCGTCGCCGATCAGGTACGACCAGCGCTCCTCGCCGGTGCGGGCGTCCAGGGCGCGCAGCCGGGCGTCCTGCCAGACGTACGCGGTGCCGTCGAACAGCGCGGGGCCCGCCTCCGGGGTCTCGAAGTCGGTCTGCGCGCCGGTGATCTCCCAGAGCTTCTGGCCGTTCGACGCCTCCCACGCCTGGACGCCGCCGCCGCGGGTGCCGGTGAGGACCGTGCCGCGCTCGGCCTTCAGGGAGTACACCCAGGCGTCCGTCTGGAGCCGCCACAGGTCGGCGCCCTCGCGGCACTCCAGGGCGAACAGGGTGGGGCCGTCGGAGGCGTGGATGCGCCCGTCCGCGACCGCCATGGACCAGGCCACGTCCCGGGTCTTGAAGCGGCGGCGGCCGGTGGCGACGTCCAGGGCGTGGACCTCGAAGGAGGTGACGTAGACGAGGTCACCGGCGACGGAGGGGGTGCCCCAGACGTCGTTCGACATGCGGAAACGCCAGGGCCGCCAGCCGCCCGGGCCCTCGGCGGGGGCCGGGGGCGCGGCCGGGAGGGCGGGGTCGGCGCCGTTGACGCCGGGGCGGGGTCTGGACCAGGAGGCGACCAGGGCGGCCTCCGCGGGCGGTGCCTTCATCGCGGCGGCGCGGGCGTCGGCGACCCGGGGGCCGGGGCCGATCGGGACGGCGGCGCCCGCCAGCTGGACGGGGCCGGTGTCGGGGGCGCCGACCGGCACGGGCGCGGCCTGGGGGCCCGGGACGACCGGATCGTGCGGGGGCGGGGGCGGCACGGGCGCGGGGACGCCGCGGCCGGGGGCGGGCGCGGGCTTGGGGGTGGGGCGGCCGCCGCGGCGCGTCTCGATCAGGCTGACCGCCCGCTCGGGCAGCCAGGCGGAGGCGGTGCCGCTGTCGTCGGTGCCGGAGCCGAAGAGATGCGGGGCGAGCTGGGCCTGGAGGTCGGCCGGGTTGGGGCGGGCCGTCGGGTCCATCTGCATGCAGGACTCGATGAGGGGGCGCAGCTCGTCGGGCAGGCCCTCCAGGTCCGGACCCTCGCGCAGCAGCATGAAGACCGTCTCGACCGGGTTGGCGCCGTGGAAGGGCGGGTGCCCAGTGGCGGCGAAGACCAGCATCGAACCGAGCGAGAAGACGTCGCTGGCGCCGGTGACGCTGCGGGAGTCCTTCGCCTGCTCGGGGGACATGTAGGCGGGGGTGCCGACCGCGACGTTGGTCATGGTCAGACGGGTGTTCGACACGCCGGACGCGATACCGAAGTCGATGACGCGCGGCCCGTCCTCGACGACGAGCACGTTGGACGGCTTGAGGTCACGGTGGACGAGCCCGGCACCGTGGATCGACTGGAGGGCCTCCGCCACACCCGCCGCCAGCCAGCGCACCGCCTGGGCCGGGAGCGGCCCGCACTCGTTCACTATCTCCTCGAGGGAGGGGGCGGGGACGTACGCGGTGGCCAGCCACGGCACGGCGGCGCGCGGGTCGGCGTCGACCACCGCGGCCGTGTAGAAGCCGGAGACCGCCCGGGCCGCCTCCACCTCGCGGGTGAAGCGCACGCGGAACAGCTGGTCCTCGGCGAGCTCCGTACGGACCGTCTTGATCGCCACGCGCCGGCCCGAGGCCGACCGCGCGAGATAGACCAGCCCCATGCCGCCGGCACCCAGCCGCCCGAGCACCTCGAACGGCCCGATCCTGCGCGGATCGTGCTGCGTCAGCTGATCCACCACTCTGCCTGCCACCTCCCCGTACGGGCCCCGTGCACCCACATATGTACGTGACCCCGTGCAGCGTCTCACCACCGCACCGCCTCGGCGGCACGCACCCCGATTCTTCCTGGCCGAGCGCCCGGTGGCGAACCCGGGTTCAAAAAGGGGTGTCTCCGGACAAACCGGCACACGCATCTCGCCCCACACCCCGCCCACCTGCCGGAACGCCCCCCTCAGCGCTCCAGGAGGGCGAACGACGCCCCCTGATTGTCGGTGACGACGGCGACCGTGCCGTACGACGTCTCGAAGGGCGGGACCTGCACCCGCCCGCCGAGCCGGGCGACCGGGCCGAGGGCGGCCGCGCAGTCCGCGACCCGGAAGTGGACGACGAAGTGGGGCGGCATCATCTCCGCGAACACCTCCCCGACCGCCGCCCGCCCGAAGTCCGGCTCCGCCCCGGGACCGAACAGGGCGTCGTGGAACAGCCCGCCGTAGAAGGTGTTGGCGGCCTCGGTGTCCCGGGCGTACAGCTCGGCCCAGGCGAACGTCCCCGGCTCGTGCCGGCGCCCGAACCCGGTGTGCGTGCCCGCCTCCCACAGCCCGAACACCGCACCCTCCGGATCGGTCACCAGCGCGGCCGTACCCAGCCCCTCGCCCACTTCCACGGGCGCGGTGACCACCTGGCCGCCGGCCTGCCGGATCCGCCCGGCCAGCGCCCGGGCGTCCGGGGTCGCGAAGTACACCGTCCACACGCTGGGCATCCGCCCGTCCGTCTTCGGCGCGAGCGCCGCCACCCGCTCGCCGTCCAGCAGGGCCCATACGGCGGAGCCGTACGCCTCCTCGAAGGCCCAGCCGAAGAGCTCGCCGTAGAACCGCTTGCCCGCTTCCACATCGGGGAGCTGCGCGTCCACCCAGCACGGAACGCCCTCCACCTGATCCATTCCGTCTGCGGATGCCCTGTTTTCGGCCATACCGCCAACGTAACGGCCTCCCGCGCACCGCGCAGACCAGGCACATCAGCCCTCGCACCCGGGTGCACCCCATTTGCAGTCGGCCGAATCGCGCCCCGATGCCGCCTCGGTAAGCTGACGACATGACAGGACAAGTGCGTACCGTCGACGGCCGCGTGGCCGGCCGGCGTGGGCAGGCGACCCGGCAGAAGCTGCTCGACTGCCTCAGCGAGATGCTCAGCTCTTCCCCGTACCGGGACGTCAAAGTCATCGATGTCGCCCGGAAGGCAGGCACTTCGCCCGCCACCTTCTACCAGTACTTCCCGGACGTCGAGGGCGCCGTCCTGGAGATCGCCGAGCACATGGCCACCGAGGGCGCGGAGTTGACCGCCCTGGTCGAGGGCCGCAGCTGGGTGGGGAAGGCGGGCTGGCAGACCGCGCAGGAACTCGTCGACGGATTCCTGGACTTCTGGCGGCGCAACGACGCGATCCTGCGGGTCGTCGACCTCGGCGCGTCCGAGGGCGACAAGCGCTTCTACAAGATCCGCATGAAGATCCTGAACTCGGTCAACAACTCCCTGGCGGACGCGGTGACTCAGCTCCAGTCGAAGGGCCGGGTCGACAAGGACGTCAACCCCGCGGCCGTCGCCGGATCGCTCGTCGCGATGCTCGCCGCGGTGGCCTCGCACCAGAAGGGCTTCCAGAGCTGGGGCGTCAAGCAGGCCGAACTCAGGCCGAACGTGGCCCTGTTGGTGCATCTGGGCGTGACCGGCAAGAAGCCCACGAAGTGACGCCCGAGCGGCCGTCGGGGCCGCCCCCGGCCGACTAGCGCCCCCAAGTCCTGTCTGGCAGGCGGTGGTCCACCCGGGTGGGCCACCGCCTGCCGTACGTCACGGCCCGGTCCGGCCGGGCAGCGGGCGGTCCTTCACCACGTGCTTCATCACGAGCGTCGACGTCAGCCGCTGCACGCCGGGGAGCGTGGCCAGCCGCTCGTCGTACAGACGCTGGTAGGCCGCGAGATCGGCGGCGACGACCCGCAGCAGATAGTCGGGCTCCCCGAACAGCCGCTGCGCCTCCAGCACCTCCTCCACCTCGCCGAGCGCCCGCTCGAACCCGGCGACCGTGTCCCGGTCCTCCTGCCGCATGGAGACGAAGACCAGCGCCTCGAAGGCGAGCCCGACCGCGGCCGGGTCCACCACCGCCCGGTAGCCGCCGATGGCGCCGGACCGCTCCAGCTCGCGCAGCCGCCGGTGGCACGGCGAGACGCTGAGCCCCACCCGCGCGGCCAGCTCCGTCACGGTCAGGCGGCCGTCCTGCTGCAGCTCGGCGAGGATGCGTCTGTCCACGTCGTCCATGGGACGGATCCTCCCCCGCAGGACCGGGCGCCGGGCAAATGCCACCGTCGTTTTCGGGTCAGCTCGCCCGGGACCGGGGGACGAGCCGGCTTCTGCGCCGAGGGCGAGGGCGGGGAGCGCCAGGTGGCCCGGCGGGGCCGGACGGGGGAGCCGCCTCGGCTGGGCGTGGTGCCGGCGACGGGGGATGGTTCTGCCCGTCGGGGACGTTGGTAGGGGGAAGGGAGTGAACCGACCGAAGGAGACGGTATGGCACTGACCCGTGAAGAGCGTGAGCAGTTCCTCGCCGAGCCGCATGTCGCGGCGCTGGCGGTCGACGGGGGCGACGGGCGGGCCCCGTTGACGGTGCCCGTCTGGTACCAGTACGCGCCGGGCGGCGACGTGTGGGTGCTGACCGGCCTCGACTCCCGCAAGAACCGCCGCATCCAGGAGGCGCGCCGCTTCTCCCTGCTGGTCGACCGGCTCGAACCGACGATCCGGTACGTCTCGGTCGAGGGCCCCGTCCTGCGGACCGTCCCGGCCACCCTGGAGGACCTCCGGGAGATCTCGGCCCGCTATCTGCCGCCGGAGAAGGTCGACGGCTATGTCGACTTCGCCTGGAAGAACCACGGCGAGCAGGTCGTCGTCCACATGCGGCCCGAGCACTGGCTGTCGACGGACCTCGGACAGATCTGACGACCGACCCGACACGCGCCCGGCACAATCGCGGCATGGGAACGGATCTTCACGACCTGCTGAGGTCGCTGCGGGTGTGGGACGTCGAGCTGCCCTCCTTCGACCCGTCGGGCGCGCCCGACGCTCCGCTGGAGCTGTTCACCGCCTGGTTCGCCGAGGCGGTCGCGGCCGGGCAGACCGAGCCGCACACGATGTCCCTCGCGACCGCGGACGAGGAGGGCCTGCCGGACGTGCGGACGGTGATGCTGCACGGCGCCGACGCGTCCGGCTGGTCCTTCGCCACGCACCGGGACAGCCGCAAGGGCCGCCAGCTCGCCGCCCGCCCTTACGCGGCCCTCGGCTTCTACTGGCCGGCGCAGGGGCGCCAGGTGCGGGTGCGCGGCCCGGTGACGGCGGCCCCGTCCGCCGAGGCGCGGGCCGATCTGCACGCCCGCTCGACCGGCGCGCTCGCGGCGGCCCTGACCGGCCGGCAGAGCGAGGTGCTCGCCTCCCCCGGGGAACTGGCGCGCGCGTCGGAGGCCGCCTGGCGGCGGGCCCGCGAGGAACCGGACGCGCCGGTGCCGACCTGGACGCTGTATCGGTTGCGCCCCGACGAGGTGGAGTTCTTCCAGGGCGACGCGCGGCGCCGGCACGTACGGCTCGTCTACCGGCGTACGGAGGCCGGATGGGCCAGGGAGCTGCTCTGGCCGTGAGGGGCGGGCGTCAGCGGGCGCGGTGGAGGTCGTACGCGGTGAAGTCGGCGACCGGGCGGTAGCCGATGCGCTGGTACAGGCCGTTGCTCGTCGGATTGGACAGGTCGGTGAAGAGCAGCACCTCGCGCACCCCTGAGGTGAGCACGGACCGGGTGACCGCGGCGGTGGCCGCGCCGCCGTAGCCGCGTCCACGCAGGGGGGCCGGGGTGTAGACGGGGGCGATGCGGACCTGCCCGGCGATCAGGGGCGTCACCCCGGCCATGGCGAGGGGCGTGCCGTCCTCGCCCTCCCACAGGGTGACGCCGCCGTAGGAGACGCGCGCGTCGGCCCAGGCGCCCGGATCGCGCGCGGGCGCGTGCCCGGTGGCCTCGGTGAACTCGCCGTACCACTGGGCCAGCAGCTCCCGGTCCTGGGGGCCGGCCACCCGGGCGCGGCCGGCCGGGACCGGCTGCGGGAGGGTGAGATTGCCGAGCCGGTACAGGCGCTGGCGCTGTCCGACGGTGCCGCGCGCGCCGGTCTGCCGCTGCCAGGCCGCGACGAACGCCTCCGCGGTCTCCTGCGCGGCGATGACGCCGGGCACCGCGTGCCCGAGGGCGAGCAGATGGGCGGCGAGGGCGTCGGCCTCGTCCGGGGTGAGCGGGGTGACGTTCAGACGGTAGGGCGGGGTGCGGAAGTAGGCGGCCCGCACCTGCCCGTCCCGTTCCAGCGCCCCGAACACCGGGGCCTCGTCGCCGTACGCGCGCGGCCCGTTGGTGCGCAGCGTCTCGGTGACCGTCAGGGCGACGGTGTGCAGGTCGGGGCGTGAGCGCAGGAAGCCTCCGGCGTGGGACAGGAAGCCGTTGAGGTCCTGGGTGGAGTACCAGTCGTCCGGGCGCATGCCTCATGATCCCGCGCACCGCCGGGAGTTGTGCACTTTTCTCCGCCGTGGACACGAAGACGGCACAAGTCCTCACACCGGCGCGGGCGTTGGGGTAAAGGGGCGGTCGGGCTCCGGGTCGGTGGCGAGCCGGGCGTGCAGGTGCACGTCCCGGTAGGCGTCGTGCCGTCCGGCCTCCCACATCGCGCCCCGCAGAGTGCCCTCGGCGGGGAAACCGCACCGCTCGGCGACACGGCAGGAGGCGTCGTGGCCCACGGCGTGCCCGAGTTCGAGGCGGTGCAGACGGGGGCCGTCCGGCGCGGTCAGCGCCCAGCGGGCGGCGAGGGCGAGCGCGCGGCCGGCCACACCGTGTCCGCGTGCCTCGGGCAGGACCCAGTAGCCGACCAGGCCGTAGTCCATGCGCCGGCTGACGACCGTCACGCCGACATGGCCGAGGACCACTGCGGACCGGGCGTCGGTCACGCAGTACGCCGCCGAGCCGTCCGCCGTGTCGGCGGCGGTCCGCAGGGAGTCGAGGGCGCCCTCGCGGTCCGTGGCCAGCGACAGCGGGGTGTTCCAGCGCCGGAACTCGGGGTCGGCGCGGCCCCGGAACCAGGCGTCCAGGTCGGCCTCGGAGTCCGGGTCCCAGGGGCGCAGCCGCAGTCCGTGGCCGTGCAGGTCCGGGAAGGGGCGGGGCGCGGGGCGTATCGCGGAGTCGGTCATGAGGCCATTGAAACCCGGAGGGTCAAGGGGCCGGGCCGAACAGGGGCACGCCGTCCGGGAAGGCGGCGGTGAGCGCCCGGCCGGGCCGCGGCCGGGCGGGGTCCGGGCGGTCCACGAGCCCGGTCGTCGTCCGGGGGCCCTCGGCGAGGTCGACGACGGCGGCGAAGTACGGGACGCGCGTGTCGAAGGGCGGCAGGTCGCTGCGGTGCACGACGGACCAGGTGGAGAGGGCGGCCCGGCCGCTCGCGGCCTCCCGGACGACGTCCTCGCTCCTGGCGACCGTCCGGGCGCCCCGGCCGTCTCCCGGCCGGGGCACGCCCCCGGGGCGGCTCAGGCGGCCGCCTCGGCCGGGGAGACGGCGGCGTCGGGACCGGCAACCACCCGGCGGCGGCGCAGCGGCATGCCCATCCCCGGGTTGCCGACGTTCCAGGCGGCGCCTTTGCAGATCAGCTCCTTGTAGAAGGCGGCGATCCGGCCCCTCAGGACCGCGCGGACCGGACGGTCGTCCCCGGTGACGTACTGGATCAGGCCCTGCTTGCGGCCCAGCGAGATGCACTGGTTGAAGTAGCGCAGCGGAACCTTCGGCAGCTTGCCCCCGGTCAGCCGGGCCACGATGGCGTCGGCGGCCTGCCAGGCGGTGAAGCCGCCCGAGGCGCACGACATGCGCAGCGGCTTGCCGCCGACGCCCCGTGCGAGGGCCGCGTCGCCGATGGCGTAGACGTCCGGGTGGGAGACCGAGCGCATGGTCTCGTCGACCACGATCTGCCCCCGGTCGCCGACCTCCAGGGTGGTGGCCAGGGCGATCGGGTGGACGGCGAAGCCGGTGGTCCACACGGTGACCGCGGCCGGGAGTTCCGCGCCGCCCGCGGTGCGGACCCGGTCGGCCTCCACCCCGGTGGCGGTGGTGTCCTCGTGGACGGTGATCCCGAGCCGGCCGACGACGTCGCGCAGGTGGCGGCGGCCCTTGTCGGAGAGCCAGTCGCCGAGTCCGCCGCGCACGACGAGGGAGACGTCGAGGTCCGGGCGGGCCTCGGCGATCTCGGTCGCGGCCTCCACGCCGGTGAGGCCGCCGCCGACCACGACCACGGGCGCCCCGGCGTCCAGCGCGGCCAGGCGGTCGCGCAGCCGCAGCGCGCCGGGGCGGCTCGCGAGCTCGTAGGCGTGCTCGGCGACGCCGGGGACGCCCTGGTCGTCCCAGCCGCTGCCGAGCGCGTAGACGAGGGTGTCGTACTCCAGCTCCTCGGTGCCGTCCGCGTCCTCGACGGCCACCGTCCTGCGGTCGGCGTCGACGGCGGTGACCCGGGCGATCCTCAGGTCGACGCCGGTGCCCCGGAAGATCTCGGCGAACGGCCGGGGCCTGAGGGTCTGCCCCACGGCGAGCTGGTGCATCCGGACGCGCTCGACGAAGTCGGGCTCCGCGTTGACCAGGGTGACGGTGACGTCGTCGCCGTGCAGGCGCCTGGCGAGCCGCCCGGCGGCGAACGCTCCGGTGTAGCCGCCGCCGAGCACGATGATGCGGTGCTGCATGTCCTTGCTCCTGTCTTCAGCGGGTTCGCCACCTGAACCGGGCGGCCCGCCGATTCCTGACAGGAACGCGATGTGAACCACGTCACATCGAGGGCAACGACGTCGTACGCCGGTCAGAACGCGTCGCGCACCAGCGGTTCCCCGTGGTCGCGGGCCTGCCAGACCCGGGTCGCGCGCTCCAGCTTGTCGGGGTTGACCTGGCTGCGGAACGCGGCGAGGCCGTCCTCGGCGACCTCCACGCACATCACGCCGATGACCCGGCCGTCGACGACCGCCACGAGGGCGGGCCCGCCGTTGGCGGTGGCCGCGTAGTACTCGGGCGACCCGCCCACCAGGGCCCGCTTCGCGTCGCTGGGCTTGAACAGGCCCCGCAGGAACTTCGCGACCGCCAGGGCGCCCTCGACCGCCTTGGCCCGCGCCGGGACCTTCCCTCCGCCGTCGCCGACCACGACCGCGTCCTCGGTGAGCAGCCGCACCAGCGGCTCGGTCCGGCCGCTGATGGCGGCGGTGAGGAACTCGTCGACGATCCGCCGGGCCGCCGCCTCGTCGACCTCGGCCCGCGCCTTGCCCCGCGCGACGTGCTTGCGGGCCCGGTGCAGGATCTGCTGGCTGGCGGCCTCGGTGATGTCCAGGATCTCGGCGATCTCCCGGTGGCTGTAGTCGAACGCCTCGCGCAGCACGTACACGGCCCGCTCGCTGGGCGAGAGCCGCTCCAGCACGACGAGCACGGCGTACGAGACCGACTCGCGCTGCTCGGCGGTGTCGGCCGGGCCGAGCATCGGGTCCCCGGCGAGCAGCGGCTCGGGCAGCCACTGGCCCACATAGGTCTCGCGGCGGGCGCGGGCCGAGGTGAGCTGGTTGAGGCACAGGTTGGTGAGCACCTTGGTCAGCCACGCCTCGGGGACCTCGACGCGCTCCACGTCGGCGGCCTGCCAGCGCAGGAACGTCTCCTGGACGGCGTCCTCGGCCTCGCTCGCCGAGCCGAGCAGCCGGTAGGCGATGGCTTCCAGACGGGGCCGGGCCGCCTCGAACCGTTCCACGTCGTTCACCGTGAGGGCCATGGGCCCGGATCCTAACTCCCGGAGCGCGCAAGGGCAGGTGGAGACAGGCCGCCCGACGCCGCTCCGGGCCACCGCGCACCCGCATCCGGGCCACCGCGCCCACAACCAGGAGAGCTACGTCACAGACCTCACCCAGGTCTCCTACAGTCGTGATCGATCCGCAATCAATTCCGGGCTTGACCGAGACCCATCAACGAATCGCGTGATTACGCTCCGAATCATGGCCGACACCCCCCATCTCCCGGAACGCCCCGTCTACGTCGTCGGGGGCGGCCCCGGCGGGCTCGCCGTCGCGTACGCCCTGCGCGCCCGCGGCATACGGGCCGTCGTCCTGGAGCGGTCGGACGCGGTCGGCGCCTCGTGGCGCGGGCACTACGACCGGCTCCATCTGCACACCACCCGGCGGCTCTCGGCGCTGCCCGGCCTGCCGATGCCGCGCCGCTTCGGGCGCTGGGTGTCCCGCGACGACATGGTGCGCTACCTGGAGAAGTACGCCGAGCACCACGACCTGGAGATCGTCACCGGCGTCGAGGTCTCCCGCGTCGACCCCGCGCCGGACGGCTCCGGCTGGCTGCTGCACGCCACCGGCGGCCGGGAGCTGGCGGGCGCCGCCGTCGTCGTGGCCACCGGGTACAACCACACACCGCGCATCCCCGACTGGCCCGGACGCGCGGGCTACGGCGGTGAGCTGCTGCACGCCGGTGAGTACCGCTCCCCGGCCCCCTACGCCGGCCGGGACGTCCTGGTCGTGGGCGCCGGGAACACCGGGTCCGAGATCGCCGTGGACCTCGTGGAGGGCGGCGCGGCCCGGGTGCGGCTCGCGGTGCGGACGGTGCCGCACATCGTCCGCCGCTCCACCGCAGGGTGGCCCGCGCAGTTCACGAGCATCCTCGTACGGCGGCTGCCCGTGCGGCTCGTCGACCGGCTGGCCCGGCCCGTGGCCCGGCTCAGCGTCCCCGACCTGTCGGAGCACGGGCTGCCCCGCCCCGACACCGGCCTCTACAGCAGGGTGAGGGAGGGCGCGATCCCCGTCCTGGACGTCGGGCTCGTCGACGCGGTGCGCCGGGGGCGGATCGAGATCGTCGCCGCCGTCGAGGGGTTCGACGCGGACAAGGTGGTCCTCGCGGACGGCAGCCGGATATCGCCGGACGCCGTCGTCGCGGCCACCGGCTACGCGCGTGGCCTGGAAGGGCTGGTCGGCCATCTGGGGGTGCTCGACGAGCGCGGGAGACCCGGCGTGCGGGGCGCCCGGACCCCGGCGGACGCGCCCGGTCTGTACTTCACCGGCTACACCAACCCCATCAGCGGCAATCTGCGGGAGATGGCGCTCGACGCGCAGAAGATCGCCCGGTCCGTCGCCCGCGACCGGCGCCGGGTGGTCGCCCGGCTGCCCGTCTGACCCGGCCCGTCCACGAGCCCGGACGGGAGGCGTCCGCCCGGCTTCCGTGCGCACGACGGTTCCTGACGTGGCGTCAGCTCCCTTGACCGCTCTTCCACCGGGGCCGGTTCCGGTGACCGCGGGTCAGAGGGCGGGGACGGCCGGCGCCGGACGCCTCCGGATCACCAGGGCCATCAGCGCCGCCGCCGCGCACAGCGCGCCGGACGCGTACCAGACCATGTCGTAGGTGCCGAACACGTCCCGCGCGACCCCGCCGAGGAACGCCACCAGCGCCGCGCCGACCTGGTGGGAGGCGAGGACCCAGCCGAAGACGATCGCGCTGTCGTCGCCGTACTGCTCCCGGCACAGGGCGACGGTGGGCGGGACGGTGGCCACCCAGTCGAGGCCGTAGAAGACGATGAAGAAGAGCATCGGCGGGTGGACGCTCGGGGCGAGCAGCATCGGCAGGAACAGCAGCGAGACACCGCGCAGGGCGTAGTACACCGCGAGCAGCCGGCGCGGTTCGAAGCGGTCGGTGAGCCAGCCGGAGAACACCGTGCCGACGACGTCGAAGACGCCGATCACCGCGAGCAGGGAGGCGGCGGCCGTGATCGGCATGCCGTGGTCGTGGGCGGCGGGCACGAAGTGGGTCTGGACGAGGCCGTTGGTGGAGGCTCCGCAGATCGCGAAGGTGCCCGCGAGCAGCCAGAAGGGACCGGTGCGGGCAGCGGAGAGGAGGACGGTCACGGCCCGGCGGGCGGCGCCCCGCGCGGGCGGCGGCTTGGGCACGAACTCCGAGGCGCCGTAGGGCGCGAGGCCCACGTCCGCCGGGTGGTCGCGCAGCAGCAGCCAGACGAAGGGGACGACCGCGAGCGCCGTGAGCGCGACGGTGACGACGGCCGGCCTCCAGGTGTGCTCCTCGACCATCCAGGACAGCAGCGGCAGGAAGATCAGCTGACCGGAGGCGGAGGCGGCGGTGAGGATGCCGGTGACCAGGCCCCGGCGCTCGGTGAACCAGCGGTTGGTGACCGTGGCGGCGAACGCCAGCGCCATCGAGCCGGTGCCGAGGCCCACCAGCAGGCCCCAGCACAGCAGCAGTTGCCAGGCCGCCGTCATCCAGTAGGTCAGCCCCGACCCGGCCGCGATCAGCACCAGGGCCACGGCGACGACCCGCCGGATGCCGAACCGGTCCATCAGCGCGGCGGCGAAGGGCGCGGTGAGGCCGTACAGCGCCAGGTTGAGAGAGACGGCGGCCCCGATCGTGCCGCGCGACCAGCCGAAGTCGGCGTTGAGCGGGTCGATGAGCAGACCCGGCAGGGAACGGAAGGCGGCGGCACCGAGGATCGTCACGAAGGCGACCGCGGCGACGAACCAGGCGCGGTGCACACGCGGCCGGCGCGGCGACGGCGACCCGGCGGCGGAGGCGCCCGGGGCGGCGTTGTCGGAGAGTGCGGGGGTCGTCTGAGTCACGTCCTCGAGCTTCGGGCCTGCGCGCTTCCGGTTCCATTGGCCCGAAGGACAGCATTCGTTAGGATCGGGCCATGCCTTCTGAGCCGAGCTCCCGCCCCCCGGCGGACTCCCGCCCGGGGCCGGAGCCCCACCGGGTCGCCGTGCTCGCCCTGGACGGGGTGATCCCCTTCGAACTGGGCATCGCACACCGCGTCTTCGGCCGCCCCCGGGACGCCGGGGGGCGGCCGCTGTACGAGGTCGTCACCTGTTCCGTCCGGCCGCCCGGACCGGTGCGCACCGACGCCGACTTCGCCATCCAGGTCGAGCACGGCCCGGAGGCCCTGGCCACCGCCGACACGGTGATCGTCCCGGCGTCGTACGAGCGCGGACCGGTCTTCGAGCGGGGCGTCCTGACCGACGAACTGGCCGCCGCGTTCGCCCTGATCCGCCCCGGCACCCGGATCGCCTCCATCTGCACCGGCGTCTACGTCCTCGCCGCGGCCGGCCTGCTGGACGGCCGCCCCGCGACCACGCACTGGGCGGACGCGCGCCGCTTCCAGGAGCTGTTCCCGGCGGTCGACGTCGACGCCGACGTGCTGTTCATCGACGACGGCGACCTGCTGACGTCGGCCGGGGTCGCCGCCGGGATCGACCTGTGCCTGCACATGGTCCGCCGCGACCACGGCACCGCGGTCGCCAACGACGTGGCCCGCCGCATGGTGGTGCCGCCGCACCGGGACGGCGGGCAGGCCCAGTACATCGAGCGCCCGGTCCCCGACCCGCAGCAGTCGTCCACGACCGCCGCCCGCGCCTGGGCCCTGGCCCACCTCCACGAGCCGATCCAGCTGCGCGACATGGCCGACCAGGAGTCCATGTCCGTGCGCACCTTCACCCGGCGCTTCCGCGAGGAGGCCGGTGTCAGCCCCGGCCAGTGGCTGACCCGGCAGCGGGTGGAACGGGCCCGGCATCTGCTGGAGACCACCGACCTCTCCGTGGACCAGGTCGCCGAGCGGTCCGGCTTCGGCACCGCCCAGTCGATGCGCCAGCACCTACAGGCCGCGCTCGGGGTCACCCCCACCAGCTACCGGCGCACCTTCCGCGCGGGCGGCGGGGCCTGCCTCCAGGTCGCCGGGAGCCGGTGACCGGTCCCGCCGGGCCTCCCCCCACCAGCCCACCGCGGTCAGCAGCAGCGTCACACCGACACCGGCCAGCACGGCCGTGGACGGCTCGACCACCCGGAGCAGGGCGCCCGCCAGCGACCCCGTCGCCGCGTACCCGGCGCCCGCCGCCGCGTACAGCACGGAGTAACCGGCGGCCAGCGCGCCCGGCGGCAGCGCGTCCCGCAGCGACAGATTGCGGGTGATCAGCGCGCCGGACTGCAGGATGCCCGCGAGGATCAGGGCGACCGCCATGCCCGGCCCGTCGGGTATCAGCGCGAGCAGTGCCACGAACACCGACATGCCGCACATCAGGACCACGCTGCGCGAGCGCAACCGGCCCGGCCACGACCGCAGTCCGTACACGAACGCCCCGGCGCCCGCCCCCAGCGCCATGCCCGCCAGCAGCGGACCCGACCAGCCCACGCCGATCCCGCGCTGCTCCAGCAGGGCGGGCAGGGTGAGTTCGGTCAGGCCGAGCAGGGTGATGCTGGCCGCGCCCGTGACGTACACCGGCCAGGCGCCCAGGAGCACACGGGTCCGCACCCGGTTCGCCCGGCCGCCCTGCCCCTCCTTCGCCCAGCCCGCGGGCAGCAGCCGGTGACCGGCCACGGACAGCGCCATGAGGACGGCCGCGAGGAGCAGCGGCACCCGGGGCGCCCAGGCGAGGGCCAGCCCGGCGACCGCGACCGGCGAGACCGCCCACACACCGGACATCAGCATCGACTCCGCGGACAGCGCCTGCGCCACGGCACGCTCCGGCACCAGGAAGGTCAGCAGCGCGCGCTGCCCTCCGGCGGCCGCGGACGGGGCGGCCCCGGCGAGGAACGCGAACGCGCCGAGCACCACGGCGTGCGACCCGGCGAAGACCCCGAGACCGGTGAACCCCAGGGCGCCGCCCGTGAGTCCGGCGGTCAGCTGGCGCCGGCCGCGCTCCGGGTCCAGACGGGTGCCGAGGACCGGCGCGGCGACGATCTCGCCGAGCACATAGGCCGCCGCGAGCGCCGCGCCCAGGCTGTAGCCGCCGGGCCGCTCCCTCACCAGGAACACCAGCGCCAGCGGGGTCATGGCGACCGGCATCCGCGCGGCGACGGCGGTGCCGGCCCACACCAGGACCTGCCGGGAGGCGATGTCTCGATAGGTCATGCAGTCGACGGTAAGTCCGGGCACCGACAACGAGGCAGCCGTTTTCCGGGCCTGTGGAAAACTCCCCCGCACCCTGCGGGGCGAGACGAACCACCCGTCCCGGGGCGGAGTTCGGGCATGCCGCAGGGCCACCAGAACCGGAGTCCCGAAGCGTTGTCCACAACCTGTGGAGAAGAGGGCCGCTTCCCGTTCCCGCTGCCGGCGACGCCCGAGCCCTTCGTCGGCGGCACGGGTGGCCCGGTCGCCCCCGTGGCGGTTCTTCGACGGTCTCGATGAGGCCGGCTGGCGGCGCGGCCTCCCCCACTCCCGGCTCCACCGGGCGGGGATGCCCCGACCGCCCCGAGCACGGCACGCGCGCCGCCATCCGGCTCCGGCGCGCCTGCCCCTCCTGGCCCTGGAGAACCGACGCCGGAACACGACCCACACTCGGCAAGGGCCTCCGTCACCGAAGCCCTCGCCGTCCCCTCGCGGCGAATCGCTGACCACAAGCGTGATCAAACGGACACGACTCGTCAACACCCCGTTGGGGATTTGTTACTTACGTCCCATTTGTAAATGCCCGCGCACGGAAGCATGCACGGGCGCATCGAGGGCCGCCGTCCCGGACGAGGGGGCGCCTCCTGCATCCGTGCTCCGCGGACCACGACGGCGACCGCGGTGTGCGCCGGTCACACCGCCTCGTACGCGAACCCCTCGTAGGCGGAGACCCCGCCGCCGCAGGCGGTGACGGCGGCATCCTGCTCGCCGCCCCGGTCGAGTTCGCACCAGATGCGCTTGCCGGAGCCCTCGGAGGCCCAGCCCCACCGGTCCGCGAGCCCGTCGACGAGGGCGAGCCCGCGCCCGCCCGTCGCGTCGCCGTCGGCACAGCGGGGCACGGGCGCCCGGCCGCTGCGGTCGGCCACCTCGAGCCGGACGGTGGCGGAGTCCTGCGGCGCCTCGGGCAGGGAGAGCCGCAGCACGGCCGGACAGCCGGTGTGCACCACGGCGTTGGTGACGAGTTCGGAGACGAGCAGGATCAGCGTCTCGGCGAGCGGCTCGTCGGCCCCTATCCCCGAGCCGGCGAGCCGTGAGCGCGCCCAGCGCCTGGCTCGCCCCACCTCAGCGGGATCGGGCCGGATCTCCAACTGCACTTGAAGCACCTGCACCGCTCACACCATCCGAACCGGCGGACACTTGACCCCGCGCCTCACGAGGGCCACGATCCTAGCCATTTTTTTCATGGCCAGAACAATGGCCAAAGCCAGGGTCACGGAACGTGAATCCCTTGACTGACAGCATGGTTGACGTACAGTCACCCCAACAAGCGCTTCGGGCATATTCCAGCGCGAAGGATTACCTCTGCTGCATACTGTGCGACGCTTGCCGTGGAGAGTCGAACAGGCGGGGGCGAACAGCCCATACGCCGGGCGAGCAGCGGCGAGCACCGCCGGATACGAAGCCGCCTCGAAGGCGGCTCCGGCATGGCTCGTACTCGGAACCACTCGCATCCCACACAAGGTACCGGAGCGAACGCCCGACTCCGCCCCGTGACGAGTCACACTCCGGACACAAGGCGATATCAACGCTCCGTGATTCCGGTGTGCCACAATCCGCGACATCATTGCGGCCCTTTTCCGCGACCGCGCAGTCCACGGCCATTCGGACTTCTTCTGCGGGCAATACGGCCGCCACCAGCTCCTCACATTCCGTAGCGAGCCCGGCACGGTAGGTGCGGGGACCCGGGCCCGCTTCAGATCCGGATGGACCTCGAACTCCCAGGTGGATCCCATGCCGCCGCGCACCCGGAGACGGTCACGGGCGCCTCGCGCGGCGGCTCGTCGGCGAGCAGCCGCGCGGTGTGGACGCCGGCCGGGCCGGCGGTGACGGCCGCCGCGTGGACGGCGGCCCCGCGCGGTCCGGGTCCGCACGGGCGGGTCCGTGCACAGGTGCCGCACCGCCTGGAAGTCCCCGATCGGCCGTCCGAACTGCTCACGGGTCCGGGCGTGTTGCACGGCCGGCTCGCACGTGCGCCCGGCACCGCGTCCGGCGCGGGACGCGACCCGCCGGCCGCGTCGGAGGCATCGGCCTCAGGGCCGGACGCTCACTCCGGGACGGTGAAGTAGCGGGCGAAGGCGGTCACGACGTCGTCCTCCGTCACCGCGCCGTCGCCGTCGGCGTCGAGGCCGGCGGCGGCCGTGCGGGCCGTGTCCTGCGGGACGCCGAGCCGGACGAGCACCCGCGCGGTGTCGTCGACGGTGACCTTCCCGTCGTCGTCGGTGTCGGACACGGCGAGGGCCGCGTGCAGGAAGGGGCGCGCGATCTCCGCGAACCGGTCGGGGTTGTCGCGCAGCCGCTTGACCGCGCCGGTGACGAACTCCTCGCGGGTGATGCGCTGGTCGCCGTCGCGGTCGGCGATCCCGGCCATGCCCTGCCAGAACGCCTCGGCGCCGATGTACAGGGCCTGGCCCTTGTCGCACCGGGCGGGTGTGCCGAACTCGGCGAGCAGCGCCTTGGCCGCCGCGCTGAAGTCCTCCCGGTCGATGTACCCGTTGCCGTCCTGGTCGAAGGTGGCGAACCGGGCCGCGATCCTGCGCTCGTACTCGCTGCTGACCATGTTGTGTCGCGCCGCCTAACGTCACGTGGGGTGCTTCTCGCACGGAGCGTACGACGCCGCGGGCCGCCGGGGCGCCGCGCGGCGGCGGTTGTGGCAGAACCGGGCACGTACCGGTACGGGGATGTGGCCGTCCCCCGGGTGCGGGGGGGGGAAGCGCTCAGGCCGACAGGGGGCGGGCGTCGTCCGCGACCGCCGCCGCCACGTCGGGGTAGACCTCGAACAGCCGGCGCACGCCGAGCGCACCGAGCACCCGGTTGACGTGTGAGCCGTCCACCGCGCCCTGGGCGGGCAGTATCAGCCGCAGACTGCCCCGGCAGGAGCGGATGAGCCGGCGGGCCGCGATCAGCACGCCGACGCCGGAGGAGTCGCAGAACAGGACCTCGGACAGGTCCAGGACGAGGCTGTGGCGTCCCTCGGCCACCGCGTCGTGGACGTGCTGACGCAGTACCGGCGAGGTCACCAGGTCCAGTTCGCCCGACACCTGGAGGACGGCCCAGTCGCCCCGCTCGTCACCGGTCACTTTCAAGGTCACCACCACGCCCCTCGGCCGTCGAAACGGAAGCCATTCCTACGCTTCCTTGCAGCGCGGCTGCCCAGCGGCTGTTCCCTGAAACTCCCTGCAGAAAACGGTCACCGATCAGAAAAGGCTTGTTTCCATCGCATTCGATCCTGTTCGATCGTGTCCGATCACACGAGACGGGTAGCCGACCCGAGAGCGAGCCCTCTACCACGAGAGCGAGGTGTGTCACCAGCCATGACGCTGCAAGGGGCGCACATTGCCACAAAGGGGCGTGTGCCGCCGGACGTGCCGACTACATTCGTGAAGACGGCGGACGCACGCTGGACAGGGACGGACCGGTGAGAGCCTGTGCACAGGCTCCGGAGGGGGGCCGTATGGCGAAGAAGGACGCACCGCCCCGCTGGGACCGCAAGATGCAGCAGCGGCTGGCGCGCGGCGAGGCGGCCGCCCTCGGCGAGCTCTACGACCGGTTCGCCTCGCTCGTGCACGGACTCGCGCACACCGTGCTGGGCGACGAACGCGCCGCCGACCGCGTCACCCGCGAGGTCTTCACCCACGTCTGGGAGCACCCGGGCACCTATGACCCGCGGCAGGGTCCGCTGCGCTCCTGGGTCGCCGCCCTGACCCACCGCCTGGCCGTGCAGCGCCTGCGCGCCACCGAGACCGCCGCGCTGGTGCGGGCCGGACAGGGCTCCACCGAGGAACTGGAGCGCAAGGTGCGCCACGCCTCGGTCGCCGCCCGCGCCGACTACATCGTCCAGTCCATGCCCGCCCCGCTGCGGGCCGCGCTGGAGCTGGCCTACTTCCAGCGCCGCGACTACCGCCAGACCGCGGCCGATCTCGGCGTCACCGAGGAGGAGGCCCGCCGCCGGCTGCGCCTCGGCCTGCAACTGCTGTCCACGGCCCACGACGCCGGGACCGGACCCGGGGCGCCACCGGAGTACGGGGGCGCCGCATGACCGGGGCCGAACCGTACGAACCCGACGACCCGCACGAGGAGGAGAACGGCCCCGCGGACAGCGCCCGCGGAGCCGACGGCATGAACAGCGGCGACGGCGACGACCAGCACCCCACCCCCCAGCCCGGCCGCGGCGGGCCGCCCCGCATACCGCTCCCCCGGCTCTCCGTCGAGGACACCGGGCGCCCGCTGCCCGACCTGCCGGACGCGCCGGTGCCCGTCCTGGAGCACCGGGTCCTGAAGTCGCTGCTCGGCGCCTGGGCGCTGGCCGCCTGCTCACCGGAGGAGACGGCCGCCGTGGAGGAGCACCTCGGCGACTGCGGCCGCTGCGCGGACGAGGCGCTGCGGCTGCGCGAGGCCGTCGGCCTGCTGCATCCGGCGGAGAGCCTCGACCTGGACCCGTCGCTGCGCGCCCGTGTCCTGCAGGGCTGCCTGGAGCGGCGTCCGCCGCGCGTCCCGGTGCCCGAGTGGGCCGCGCCCTACGACGCCGAGACCGCCCGGCTGGACGCCCTGCTCCAGGACTTCGGGGACGCCGAGTGGCACGCGCCCGTGCGGCTGCGGTGGTTCCGCAAGGACGAGCCCACCAGCCGCCGTACGACCGTCGCCGGGGTGATCGCCCATCTGCTGACCGTCGACGGGATGGTGGCGGCGGCGCTCGGGCTGCCCGATCCGCTGGGCGACGTGCCCGCCGACCGGCCGACCCCGTCCGCGCGGACCGAGGCGTACTGGCGGGCCTCGCACTTCCCGCCGACCCGTGCCGTGCGGGCGCCCTGGCGGGAGCAGGCCCACGACCTGGTCCGCACGGTCTCCTTCACGGGCGGCGGCACCGGTGCGCTGTCCGTGCCGTACGGCGACTTCGCGCTGCCGCTGCGGGACGCCATGCTGGACCGTGCGTTCGAATGCTGGGTGCACGCCGAGGACATCGCCGAGGCGGTGGACTACCCCTACGAGCCGCCGTCCGGCAGCGATCTGCACCACATGGTGGACCTGGCGGCGCGTCTGCTGCCGAGCGTGCTGTCGGCCCGGCGGCAGGCCGGGCTGGCCGCACCGGCGCCCGCGGGCCGCCGCCGGCTCGTGCCCGCGGGGGAGCCCGGCCGGAGCCTGCGCCTGGAGATCGAGGGGTCGGGCGGCGGCGAGTGGCTGATCCCGCTCGACTCCCCGGCCGCCGTGGGCTCCGCCGAGCACGAGGTGGCCCATGTCGCCCTGGACGGCGCCGAGTTCTGCCGGCTGGCCGCCGGCCATGTGCCGCCCGCGGAGGCGGCGGCCGGACAGCTCGGCGATCGCGAGGCGATCAGGGACGTGCTGTTCGCGGCGGCGAGCCTCAGCCGGATGTAGGCGCCGTCAGGCGAAGACGACCGTGCGGCGGCCGTTCAGCAGGATCCGCCGCTCGGCGTGCCACTTCACGGCCCGCGCCAGCGCCTGGCACTCCACGTCGCGGCCGATCGCGACGAGCTGGTCCGGCGTGACGTCGTGCCCGACCCGCTCGACCTCCTGCTCGATGATCGGGCCCTCGTCGAGGTCGGCGGTGACGTAGTGCGCGGTCGCCCCGATGAGCTTCACCCCGCGCGCGTGCGCCTGGTGGTAGGGCTTGGCGCCCTTGAAGCTCGGCAGGAACGAGTGGTGGATGTTGATGATCCGCCCGCTCAGCTGCTTGCACAGGTCGTCCGAGAGTACCTGCATGTAGCGGGCCAGCACGACCAGCTCCACGCCCTCCTCGCGCACGATCTCCAGCAGCCGCGCCTCGGCCTCGGCCTTGGTGTCCTTGGTCACCGGGATGTGGTGGAAGGGGATGTTGTACGACCCCACCAGCTCGGCGAAGTCGGTGTGGTTGGACACCACGGCGGTGATCTCCACCGGCAGCGCGCCGATCGAGGCCCGGAACAGCAGGTCGTTCAGGCAGTGCCCGAACCGGCTCACCATGAGCAGGACCCGCATCTTGTCCTCGGCGCGGTGGATCTGCCAGTCCATGTGGAAGGAGTCGCCGATCGCCGCGAAGCTCGCGCGCAGCTTCTCCACCGTGACGGGGGCGTCCGCCGAGAAGTGGACGCGCATGAAGAACAGTCCCGTGTCGTGGTCACCGAACTGCTGGCTGTCCTCGATGTTGCAGCCGGTCATGAAGAGGTAGCTCGACACGGCGTGCACGATGCCCTGCTTGTCGGGGCAGGACAGCGTGAGGACGTACTGGTCGGCGGGGACCGCGGCTCCGGTGGACTGCTCGTTCATGCAGGACAGGGTCCCATACGACGGGTGCCGCGCGGGCGGTCGTCCCGCTACGCGGACCGCGTCATGATGCGCAGCACCTCGAGGGTGCGCGGCGGCGCGTCCGGGTCCTCCCCGTCGGCCGTCGCCATCCGCACGTGCGCGTCCCGTGCGGCCCGCACCGCCTCGGGCCAGCCCTGGTGGTCGACGTAGGCGGAGACCGGGGCGTCCGGGCCGACCTGGTGCATGATCCGCAGCACGCGCAGCACGGCGGTGTCGACGAGGGCCGCCTCCTGGGAGTCCCGGAAGATCGTGCCGACGTACTTCTCGGCGGACCAGTTGTCCAGCCAGGTGTCCTCGACGAGGCGGTAGACGGCGTCGGTCACGTCGCCGTAGCCGTCCACGCCTGCCAGCCAGACGTCCCGCTGGAACACGGGATCGGAGAGCATGTGCAGCGCGGAGCGCACATTGCTGCGCCAGCGCCACCACGGCATGTCGTTGAGTGGCATGCCGCCCATGGTGGAGGAGCGACGGCCGCGACGGGAAGAGCTATCCGAACCTTGCACAGTCATCGATCGTACGTTCCCCCTCATAGGGGCCTCACCGGCCCCCGCAATTCACCTCGACGTCACCAGAGGGTAACCGAGGGTCACGCTCGGGTTAGCGGTGTGACGGAAGTGTGCGGGCCATGAGCGGAGCGCGACGCATCTGTGGCCCCTTCCTTCCCACCGGTCCCGCCCGGGCCGCGACGGCCCTGGTGGCGTGCGCCGCGCTCGCCGCCGGGTGCGGGGTCGTCCCCGGCACCGCGGAGGGCTCCGGGGACGATCCGATCACCGTGATGACCTGGGCGCCGGAGGGCACCAAGGCGACCAACAAGCCCGGCATGCCCGCGCTCGCACAGGCGTACGCCCGCTGGGTCGATGCCGAGGGCGGGCTGGGCGGCCGTCCGCTGCGGGTGCTGACCTGCAACGACCACAACGACAGCCTGTCCGCGGCCCAGTGCGCCGAGCGCGCCGTCGAGGAGGACGCTGTGGCGGTCGTCGGCTCCTACAGCCAGTTCGGCGACACCTTCCTGCCCACCCTGGAGGCCGCCGGCATCCCCTACATCGGCGGGTACGGCGTCACGGAAGCCGAGTTCACCAGCCCGCTCTCCTACCCGGTCAACGGCGGCCAGCCCACCCTCCTCGCGGGCCTCGGCCGCGAACTGGCCCGCGACTGCGGCCCGGTGTCCCTGGTGCGCCCCGACAACATCGCGGGCGACGAACTGCCCCCGCTGCTCGACGCCGGCCTGCGCGCGGGGGGCCACGCTCCCTCCGACGACCAGCCGGCCCGCGAGGACGCCACCGAGTACGGGGGCCCGTCGTCGCGCGCGCTGGAGCACGCCGGCACCGGCGTGGCGGACCCCGGCTGTGTGGTGCCCGCCCTCGGCGATCGCACCGCCACCTTCATGGACTCCTTCCGGCGCGCCCGCCAGGAGTACCCCTCGGTGCGCACGGCGACCGTGCTGGGCGGCGTCGACCAGACCGTGATCGACGCGACCGGCGGCGCACGGGTGTACGACGGCGCCTACGTCACCGGCTGGTACCCGGTCGCGGGCGATCCGCGCTGGAAGCCGTTGCGGAAGGTGATCGACGACTACGCCTTCGGCGACAACCGCATCGACCCCGCGGACGCCGGGGTGCAGACCACATGGATCGCCTACACGGTGTTCCGCGCGGCCGCCAAGTCCCTCGGAGACGGCGAGATCGACGCCGCCGGCGTGCGCAAGGCCCTCGACGGCGGCCTGAAGGTCTCCACGGGCGGTCTCACCCCGCCCCTGCGGTGGCCGTTCCAGAGCGAGCTGGCCGCCGTCGGCCGCCCCCGGCTGGTCAACGGCGAGGTGACGTTCCAGGTCGTGCGGGACGGTCGGCTGGTGGCCGCCCGCAAGGGTGCCGTCGAGGTGACGGACATCCTGCGCGAGGCCCGCCCGGACTGAGAGTTCGGAGTTCTTGAGCGGGCCGACACGCTCACAGCTGGGTCGGCTGGCGCTCCGTCAGGCCGTACTCGCGGGCGATCGCGTTCCACAGCTGGGAGGCGGTCGCCTTCTGCTGGCTCGCCGTACCGCTGTCGCGGTTGCCGGCCCTGGTCTCGTCGGTCGCCCGGGCCTGGCCCTTCTTGCACAGCTTCTTGTTGCCGGCGACCTGGTCCGCCCAGGCCGCGTAGTGGTTGTCGGCGGACGCCGACGCCTGCCACGCACGGTTCAGGGCGGTCGTCAGCCGGGCGTGGTCGGGGAGCCGGTCGACCTTCAGCTTGGCGAGGTCGGCGACCAGCCGGTTGCGCTGCCCGGCCGCGTCCCGCAGGTTCTGCGCGGCCTGCTGCAGGTTCCCGCAGGACTTCACGTCGGCCACTGCCTTGATCACCGCGCTGCGGCTGTCGCCGCTGTCGGCCAGCAGCTTGTCCAGGGCGACCGCCTGCTGCTCCGCCGGGTCGGCGGACGGGGACGCGGACTCTTCGGCCGCGGGAGCCGTCGCCGAGACGGGCTGGTTGGCGTCGGCCTTGTCGTCGTCGCCGCCCCCGCCGGCGAGCAGCGCGCCCGCGCCGATGCCGAGGGCGACGATGCCGACGCCCACGGCGGCGATCAGCGGCACCCGCGAGCGGCGGCGGCCGCCGCCGTGCCCGCCGTCGTCGTGCGGCCCGGGCCGGCCGGGCGGCGGGTACCCGCCCTGGTGCGGGCCCTGCGGCTGCTGCTGGTACGGGGGCAGGTGCTGGGTCGCCGGGGCGGGGCCGGAGCCCTCGCTGCGGAAGAGGTTGTCGAAGTCCGAGTGCGGCTGACGCTCGCCGGAGCCGCCCGGCACGGGCGGCAGGAACTGGGTGGGGTCGGCGTCGGAGGCCGCCGGCATCGGACCGGCCCCGTGCCGGGCCCGGCCCAGCACATGGGTGCTCTCCCCGTGCGTCTCGGGCGGCAGGGCGCCCGGGCCGACCGGCGGGATCACCTGGGTCGCGCCCTCGTCGGCCGCCGGGACGGGCGGTATGAAACGGGTGGCCTGCTCGTCCGGGTGCGCGGCGACCGGGGGTATGTACTGGGTCGCGCCCTCGTCGGCCGGGGGCATCGGGGCGCCGTAGCCGCCGGCGGCGGGCGGCATGGGCGCGCTCCCGCCGTGACCGCCGTAGGCCCCCTGGCCCTGGGCCGCGTCCTGCCCGTACTGCTGCTGACCGTACGACTGCTGCTGCGGCGCCTGGTACTGCTGCTGCGGCGCCTGGTACTGCTGCTGGTCCTGGCCGCCCCAGCCCTGGTCCTGCGGCGCGCCCCAGGGCTGGCCCTGCGCGGCGGGCGGGGCCTGGGTGTGCTGCTCGGGTCCCCAGGGGGTGTCCCAGGACCGGCCGCCGGGCGGCGCCGAGGGCGGAGGGGCGGCCGGGGGCGTCCCCGGGCGGCCGGCGGGGCCGCCCGTCATCCCCGGAAGCAGCGGCTCCCCACCGTCGGAGGGCAGCACGATGCCTTCGCGCGCGGGCCGCGCCGAGGGCTCCTCGCCCTGTCCACTCTGCGTCACCGGGACTCCTACGAATGGGGGACCTTGTGAATCGTCGGCTCACGCTACCGGCTCCGCCGACGCCGGTGCCACGCAGCCCGGTGCGTGACCGGCGCCCCTGTGACCGCCGTTACAGTCCCGGCCCCTCATCCGCCCGGCAAGTCCCCTTTCGCCACCCGCGCTTCGCGTCCCCCCTCTCTTCACCGCGTCTTCACGCCCAGCCGCCCGAGGCGTCAGGCGGCCACCTGGAGATCGATCCGCTCCCCGAAGTCCCTGACCACGGGCTCGTCCCGGTACGGCTCCAGGCGCTGCTGGAAGTCCTCCAGATACTCGGCGCCCCGGTTGGAGCGCAGGGTCTCCAGCAGCTCCACCGCCTTCAGCCCGGTGTGGCAGGCCTGTTCGATCTCCCGCTGCTGCACCTGGGCTGTGGCGAGAAGCACATATCCGATGGCCCGGCGGCGCGCCTTCGTCTCCGGAAGCCCGGCCAGCGACTCCTGCGCGCACCGCGCCGCCGCCTCCGCCTGCCCGAGGTCGCGGTGACAGTGCGCCAACTCGTCGGCGAGGTACGCCTCGTCGAAGTGCCCGATCCACGCCGGGTCGTCACCGGAGGCCGGATCGGCCGCCTCCAGCGCGGCCACGGCCCGCCCGGACGACAGCTGGGCGGCGCGCGCGTCGCCCAGCAGCGCGTGCCCGCGCGCCTCGGCCGCGTGGAACATCGCCTCGGCCCGGGGAGTCACCCGCCCGCGTGCGCCCTCCTGCGCCGCCCGCGCCAACTGGGCGATCTCCCTGGGGTTCCCGAGCTGGGCGGCGAGGTGGCTCATCGAGGCGGCCAGCACATAGCCGCCGTACCCGCGGTCCCCGGCCGCCTGCGCGAGGCGCAGCGCCTGGATGTAGTAGCGCTGGGCGAGGCCCGGCTGCCCGGTGTCCACGGCCATGTAGCCGGCGAGCTCCGTCAACCGCGCGACGGCGGCGAACAGTTCACGGCCGACCGCCTCCCGGTACGACCCCGCCAGCAGCCCGGAGACGACGCTGTTGAGGTAGTGCACCACCACTGGGCGCACATGCCCGCTGCCGTACTGGTGGTCCAGGTCCACGAGGGCCTGGGTCATGGCGCGCACCGCCGCCACGTCGGACGGGCCCACCCGCGGCCCGGCCGAACGCGCCACCTGCGCGTCGGGTGCCGAGATCAGCCAGTCCCGGCTGGGCTCGACGAGCGCGGACGCGGCGACGGACGAGCCGGACAGGAAGTCCCGCCGGCCGACGTCGCTGCGCCACAGCTCACACACCTGCTCGATCGCCCCGAGCACGGTCGGGGAGAACTGGAGCCCCACACCGGAGGCGAGGTTCTTGCCGTTGGCCATGCCGATCTCGTCGATGGTGACGGTCCGGCCCAGCTTGCGGCCGAGCGCCTCGGCGATGACGGCGGGCGCCCGGCCCCGCGGCTGCTGTCCGCGCAGCCAGCGGGCCACGGACGTCTTGTCGTAGCGCAGGTCGAGACCGTGTTCGGCGCCACACATGTTGACCCGGCGGGCCAGCCCTGCGTTCGAGCAGCCCGCTTCCTGGATGAGCGCCTGGAGCCGTTCGTTCGGCTGCCGCGCGACGAGAGGCCTTGCGGCCATGGCGTACCCCCTGTGACTGCGGTGCCTGCCCGCGCACCGAGTTGACGTCCCTGTCACCGCCGGGTCCCGGCCCGGGGCACTGGCTGCGCCCCGGCGGTTCCCGGCCGTGAAGATCAATGCCCCGTCCGTATACGGAAAATGCGAGGCTTGTGAGGATTGCCGGGGTCACGACCGGAGCCGGCCCCCCAGGGGGCTACCCCGCGCCGGCCGGGGTTCCTCCCGCGCGCCCCCACCCGTGCACCCATGCGCCCCGGCGACGGGTGCGGTGCTCCTCCCCCGCGCGCGCGGCGGCCGTAACCCCGGGTGGACGCGGGAGTTGTGCTGAGCGTGGAAGAGACGATCCCGGCCACCGAAGCCGCACAGATTCCGAAGCAGCGCGGGGATTCGCTGCTGGAGACCGCCGTCCGCTACGCCGAGGAGCGTCACTGGGACGTGTTTCCGGGGACCTGGCTGGAGGCCGTCGACGGAGTGCCGTACTGCTCCTGCGGCGACGCGGCGTGCCCCGCGCCCGGCGCGCACCCCGCGCGCCCCGACTGGGCGACGCAGGCGACGGGGAGCGCAACGGTCGCGCGCCGCCTGTGGCAGAAGCAGCCGGCCGCGTCGATCCTGCTGCCCACGGGGCGGACCTTCGACGCGCTGTCCGTCCCCGAGACGGCCGGGTTCCTGGCGCTGGCCCGTATGGAGCGGATGGAGCTGACGCTCGGCCCGGTGACGCTGGCGCCGGACCGCCGGATGCACTTCTTCGTGCTGCCAGGCGCCGCCGTGAAACTGCCCGAGCTGGTCCGCCGGCTCGGCTGGTCGATGGGCTCGCTGGACCTGGTCGCCCTCGGCGAGGGGGCCTGGGTCGCCGCCCCGCCCACCCGGTTCGGGTCCCGGGGTGCCGTGCAGTGGGCGTGCCGGCCGACCCCCGCGAACCGCTGGCTGCCGGACGCCGAGGAGCTGATCTCGCCGCTCGCGTACGCGTGCGGCCGCGACCGGTAGCCCCACCGCTCCCACCCGGCCCGTAGGGTTTTCCGCATGACGTCAGCAGCCGTACGCGTTCACGGGCTCTGGAAGCGGTTCGGGCAGCAGGTCGCCGTCGCCGGGATCGATCTGGAGCTGCCCGCCGGGAAGTTCATCGGGCTCGTCGGCCCCAACGGAGCGGGCAAGACCACCACCCTGTCCATGGTGACCGGGCTGCTCAGACCCGACCAGGGGTCCGTGGAGGTGGTCGGGCACGACGTGTGGCGCGACCCGGCGGAGGTCAAGGCGCGTATCGGTGTGCTGCCCGAGGGGCTGCGGCTCTTCGAGCGGCTGTCCGGGCGGGAGCTGCTCGGCTACACGGGACGGCTGCGCGGGCTCCCCGGGACCGAGGTCGACAAGCGGGCCACGCAGCTGCTCGACGTCCTCGACCTCGCCGGGGCCCAGCACAAGCTGGTCGTCGACTACTCGACGGGCATGCGCAAGAAGATCGGGCTCGCCGCCGCCCTGCAGCACAATCCCGAAGTGCTGTTCCTGGACGAGCCGTTCGAAGGGGTGGACCCGGTGTCCGCCCAGACCATCCGGGGCGTGCTGGAACGGTTCACCGCCTCCGGCGCCACGGTCGTCTTCTCCTCCCATGTGATGGAGCTCGTCGAGTCGCTGTGCGACTGGGTCGCCGTCATGGCCGCCGGACGCATCCGCGCCCACGGGCCGCTCGCCGAGGTGCGCGGGGAGGCGCCCTCGCTGCAGCAGGCGTTCCTCGAACTGGTCGGCGCGCACGGCCGGGACGCCGGGTCCGACCTCGACTGGCTGGGCGGCGGGGCCCGATGAGCACCGACGTGACCGGGGTCTTCGTCCGGCTGAAGCTGTCGTTGCTGCGCAACGGGCTGCGCCAGTCCGGGGGCCGGCGGGCCGCCTGGATCGCCTCGGCGGTCGTGGCGCTGCTGTTCGCCGTCCTGCAACTGCTCGGCCTGATCCTGCTGCGGGGCACCGCGCACGCCGACGCCCTGGTCGTGCTGCTGGTCGCGGTGCTCGCGCTGGGCTGGGCCGTGATGCCGCTGTTCTTCCCCGGCGGTGACGAGACCCTCGACCCGACGCGGCTCGTGATGCTGCCGCTGCGGCCCCGGCCGCTGGTGCGGGCGCTGCTCGTGGCCTCCCTGGTCGGCATCGGGCCGCTGTTCACGCTGTGCCTGCTCACCGGGTCGGTGATCGCGGTGGCGCACGGGGCGGCGGCGTTCGCCGTCGGTTTCGTCGGTATCGCGCTGGCCCTGCTGGTGTGCGTGGCGCTGGCGCGCGCGGTCGCCGCCGCCAACATCCGGCTGCTGACCAGCCGCAAGGGCCGCGATCTGGCCGTTCTGAGCGGACTGGTCGTCGCGATCGGCGCGCAGGTCGTCAACTTCGCGGCGCAGCGCATCGGTTCGGCGGGGCTCGGGCGGCTCGACCCGCTGGCGGACGTGCTGCGCTGGGTGCCGCCGGGGTCCGCGATCGGGGCCGTACGGTCCGTGAGCGAGGGCTCCTACGGCGCCGCCGCGCTGCAACTGGGCCTGTGCGCGCTGGCGTTGGCGGGCCTGATCGCGCTCTGGGCGCGGCATCTGACCCGGCTGATGACCGCCCCGGACGGTTCGACGCTCCAGGCGGCCGGCGAGAGCGCCGTACGGGAGAAGGGCGCGGGCGGCCCGGCCCGGCTGCTGCCGGCGGGGCGCACCGGCACCGTCATGGAGCGCAGTCTGCGCTATGTCTGGCGGGACCCGAAGACCAAGGCGGCCTGGGTGACCTCGCTGGCCATCGGCCTGATCGTGCCGGTGTTCAACGCCGTGCAGGGCACCGGGTCGATCTACTTCGCCTGCTTCGCGGCCGGGATGCTCGGCATCCAGATGTACAACCAGTTCGGCCAGGACACGTCCGCGTTCTGGATGGTCGCGATGACGATCTCCTCGCCGCGGGACGCGTATGTGGAGCTGCGCGGCCGAGCGCTGGCCCTGCTGCTGATCACCCTGCCGTACGCCACGCTGGTCACGGTGGTGACGACGGCTCTCATCGGGGACTGGCGCCGGCTGCCGGAGGTGCTCGGGCTGTCCCTGGCGCTGCTCGGCGCGATGCTCGCGACCGGCGCCTGGACGTCGGCCCGCTTCCCGTACTCCATCCCGCAGGAGGGCCACAAGAACGTCGCCCCCGGGCAGGCGGGACTCGCGTGGATCTCGATCTTCGGTGGCATGGTCGCGGCGGCCCTGCTGTGCGCCCCGGTGATCGCGGCGGTGATCTGGCTGCGGGTCAGCGAGGGCGGCGAGGCGTGGACCTGGCTGCTGCTGCCCGCCGGGGCGGCCTACGGGGCGGCGATCACGCTGCTGGGCCTGCGGCTCGCGGCGCCCCGGACGGCGGCCCGCCTCCCGGAGATCCTCACCGCGGTCAGCAAGGGCTGAGCCGCCACCGCCTGGCGTCGCTTCAGGACCACACCGCGTCCAGGAACGGCTCGACGGCCGTGCGCCACCCCTCCGGCTGGTCGTAGTGGACCAGGTGGCCGGCGTCCGCGACCTCCGCGTACTGCCCGCGCGGCAGGACGCGGACCATCTCCTGGGCCTCCGCCCGCCCCAGCTCGCCGTCGAGTCCGCGCACGACGAGCGCCGGGCACCTGACCTGCGCCAGCTCCTCCCAGTGCGCGTCGTACACCCAGGTCTCGCGGGTGCGCAGCATCTGCTCCGGGTCGAAGACCGGACGCCAGCCGTCCTCGCACTCGTGCATGACCTCGGCGTAGAACTCGCCGCGGGCGGCGTTGGGGCGCTCGACCCACGGGTCGTCCTCGCCGAACCACTTGCGGACGTCGGCGAGCGTGGCGAAGGGGACCGGCCAGGCCTTGAACCACTCCGCCCACTCGCGCTGGGAGGCCGCGCCGAGCGCGGAGGCCCGCATGTCGCAGATGACCACGCCGCTCACCAGGTCGGGGCGGCGGGCGGCGAGCTGCCAGGCGGTCAGGGCGCCCATGGCGTGCCCGATGAGGACGGCCCGGCTCAGGCCGAGCTGTTCGAGGGCCGCCTCGGCGTCGTCGACGTACGCCTCGCGGGTGTACGCGGCCCCGGCGGGCTTGTCGCTGCGGCCGTGACCCCGCTGGTCGAGGGCGATCGCGCGATGCCGCTCGGAGAGCCAGCGGGCGGTGGGGGCCCAGTGGGAGGCGCGGCCCATCAGGCCGTGCAGTAACAGCACTCCGGGGGTGTCCTGGGGACCTGGATGGACGTCGGGCTTCGGGGGGTCGCCGAACTCCCAGGCCGCGAGACGTACGCCGTCCGTCCCGGTCACGTCGATGCGCCGCGCCATTGGTCCTGGCACCCCCCTAGCTCCACTCGGACCGCTCGCGTGGGCCGGTCCTGTGCTCCGCGTCCGCCTGCTCCGTCTGTGCCTGCCGTATCCGCCGTCACCCGTTCGCGCGTCGCCGCCGCCGTCCGCGTGCCCCGCGGCGACGGCCCCCTCGCGAACGATGTGCATGCCGTGTGTGTCCGACGTGATCTTATGCGCACATCTCTGCAGCGCACGGTCCGCCCGACCTGTCACCGCAGACTATCGAACTCTTATTCGAAAATGCGGTTCTCGCGGGCAACACCCCACCTTCGGGTGACCCCTCGCCACGATTGATCGCCGTCGCCGGGGGGAGACCTTCATCGGGAGGCGGACCGCTCGGGGAAAACGGTCCGAGGGGGATGACCCTGGGAGCTCGGGGCTCCGGGTCAGCAGGGGAGGACAGGCCCCGGCGCCACACGGCGCCGGGGCCCTCTCCACGGCGACGGCACATCTCCTCCCGCCCCTTCCCCGGCCGGACACGGCGGCGCCGGGTCACGGCCAAGAGCTCTCAGGTGGATGCCTCAGCCGACAGCCTCGCACGCGCGCGGGCCCCGCGCTGCGATTCGGAGCACTGGATCTTGCCGGACGGTGTATACGGTCAGCGCTTCGCGACGAACACGTGGGAGGCGACCTCCGAGTCCAGCTCGGCCGCCTCACCGCTGCTGCCGACCAGGACACCGCCCGCCGACTCGGTCACGCTCACCACCGAGCCGGGCTGCACGCCCGCCCGGCGCAGCGTGTACATCAGCTGCGCGTCGGTCTGGATCGGCTCGCCGATCCGGCGCACCACCACCGTCTTGCCGTCGGCGCCCGGGTCCAGGTCGGCCAGCGAGACCATGCCCTCGTCGAGGAAGGGGTCGGCGCCGTCCTTCTCGCCCAGCTCCTCCAGGCCCGGGATGGGGTTGCCGTACGGCGACTCGGTGGGGTGGCGCAGCAGCTCCAGCACCCGGCGCTCCACGGCCTCGCTCATCACGTGCTCCCAGCGGCACGCCTCGGCGTGCACCTGCTCCCACTCCAGGCCGATCACGTCGACGAGCAGACACTCGGCCAGGCGGTGCTTGCGCATGACACGCGTGGCCAGCCGGCGCCCCTCGTCGGTGAGCTCGAGATGCCGGTCGGTGGCGACGGACACCAGGCCGTCCCGCTCCATCCGCGCCACGGTCTGGCTCACGGTCGGCCCGCTCTGGTCCAGCCGCTCGGCGATCCGGGCGCGCATGGGGACCACACCTTCCTCCTCCAGCTCGAGGATGGTGCGGAGATACATCTCCGTGGTGTCGATCAGTCCGGACATACGTGCCCCTCGATTAGCTCTGCGTTTGGCTCAGCCGGAAGCGAGACAGCTCCGCGGCGCGTGCGCTGGCCCTGACTCAATTCTGCCGGATGGCACTGACAACCGTGCCGCGCCGCCGAAACCCGGACACCGCCCGGCCCGCGCGGGGCAGGCCATCGCGCCGGCACCCCGTATTGACACCGCAGTGGTCCAGACCGCACGGTGATCCGCGACACACCCCGACGCACCACCGGCACCCCGGAGGGCCCCGCATGAGCGACAGCACGCCGGCCGAGCAGTTCCTCGACGCCGCGATCGGCCTGCTCCAGCGGGTCCGCGCCGAGGAGGCCGAGGCCGTCGAGGCGGCCGGCACCCTGCTCGCGGACACCGTCGCCGGCGGGGGGCGGCTGTTCGCCTTCGGCGCCGGGCACTCCTCCCTCGCCGCCCAGGACGTCGTCTACCGCGCGGGCGGTCTGGCCCTGATGAACCTGCTCGCGGTGCCGGGTGCCGTGGGCGTGGACGTCGTGCCCGCCACGCTGGGCTCCGCCCTCGAACGCGTCGACGGGCTCGCGACCGCCGTGCTGGACAGCTCGCCGCTGCGCGCGGGCGACGCGCTCGTGGTCGTCTCCCTGTCCGGCCGCAACGCGCTTCCGGTGGAGATGGCCCTGCACGCACGCTCCCTCGGGGTGCGGGTCGTCGGCGTGACCTCGGTGGCGTACGCCGAGCAGACGACGTCCCGGCACTCCTCGGGCACCTTCCTGAAGGACCACTGCGACGTCGTCCTCGACTCCAAGATCGCCATCGGCGACGCGGAGCTGACCCTCGACACCATCCCGGCGCCCTTCGCCCCGGCGTCCACGGTCGTCACCTCGGCGCTGATGCAGGCCGTCATGGCGACCGCCGCCTCCTCACTGGCCGCCCGCGGCATCGAGGTCCCGCTGCTGCGCTCGGGCAACGTGGACGGCGGCCACGAGTGGAACCGCCGGGTCTTCGAGGAGTACGGCGACCGGATCTTCTACCGGCACTGACCGGGAGCCCTCTAGGGGGTGCCCCCCGCCAGGTCCAGGGCGGCGGCGATGCGTACCGCCACGTCCTCCGCGTACACGGCGTCGCTCCGCTCGAACGCGGTCCGGCCGGCGCCCCGCAGGAACGTCACGACGCCCAGGGTCCGGCCCCGGCTGCGCAGCACCGCGCACAGGGCGTACACCGCGTCCGCCGGCCACTGCCGGCTCACCGCCCAGGCGCGCGCCCGCTCGGGCGGCACGTCACCGGCCGCCGCACGCACCGACCCGGTGCGGGCCACGCACTGGAGCGCGGGGTGCCCCTCGCCGTAGCGCACGGGCAGACCGGCCTCCCCGCCGAGCCGGGAGGGGCCCGGAGTGCCGGACGGCGTGACGGCGACCCGGACCAGCCGGACCGGGTCCGCGGCCTCCGCGTCGCGCAGCGCGCCGCCCGCGACCCGGTCGACCAGGGCGTGGTCGGCGAAGCCGGCGAGCGCGAAGTCCAGATGGACGGTCGCCGCCTCGGCGGGGTCCTCGCACTCCGCGGCGGCCCGCGCCGCGCGGTGCAGCTGGTTGGTCCGGAACCGCAGCAGCGCCGCCTCCTGCTCGGTCTGCTTGGCCTCGGTGACGTCCTGGAAGAACCAGCCGACGCCGAGCGGCACCGGCTCCTCCGCGAGCGGCGAGGCGAGGCGCACGAAGCCGCACCGCCAGCAGCGGCGCCGGTCGCCCTCGGGAGTGCGCACGCTCACCCAGATCTCGGCCGGGGCGGGCGGCGCCCCCTCCGCCAGCACATGGGTGAGCGCGCTCTCCAGCTCCTCCACGCCCTGGGCGAGCAGGTCGCCGAGCGGCCGGCCGAGCACGGAGGTGCGGCCGATGCCGAGGGCGCGGGCCGCGTGCGCGTTCACGACGGCGGGACGCAGGTCGGCGTCGACGAGCACCACGCCCCAGGACGCGTCCTCGAAGAGCGCCTCGCTGAGCGCGATGGACCGCTCCAGGTCGATCTGCGTGTGCACCTCGCTGAAGGCGCAGTACACCCCGGCGGGCTCGCCGTCCGGTCCGCGCACGGCGGCCGACTGGGTGCGCACCAGGACCCGGCCGCCGTCCTTCGTCAGCAGCGCGAACTCGTGCACCTGGCGGCCGGGGGAGCGCATCGCGGACATCAGCCGCGTCTCGACCTCCTCGGCGTCCGCCGGGCGCACCGCCCAGCCGGCGAAGCCGCGCCGGCCGACGGCCTCGGCGGCGGTCCAGCCGAGGATGCGTTCCGCCTCACGGTTCCAGTGGGTCAGGACGCCGTCCGCGTCGAAGGCGCACAGGGCCGCGTCCATGCCGTCCAGCAGGGCGGCCAGCAGATCGGACCCGCCCGCCGAACCCTCGGCACCGGCCGACGACTCGTCCGGACCGTCCCGCTCGGGTTCGTCCGGTCCCAGCTCGTCGGTGGTCCCACTACGCCGGGAAGCACTCACCTGGACCCCCTGCCAAGCCGCGCCGCCGGAACGGCGCGCCGGTTCGCTCACTCACCCTCATCTAACTGGAACGAGACTCAGCGCACACCGGGTTCCCGCAAGATTGAAGGAATCGTTGTACCGGCCGTCTCCAGCCGGTCCAGCCGCAGGTCCACCCACTCCTCGGTGGCGCCGTCCAGCACATAGCGGTCGGTCTCGGCGAAGCCCCGGGCCCGCGCGAACCGCAACCCCTCCTCGTTGACGGCGAGCACGCACGTCTCGACGGCCCGGGCGCCGAGCGCCCGCGCGTGGGCGAGCCCGTGCGCGTAGAGGGCCGTGCCGTACCCGCGGCCCCGGTGGCCGGGCAGCACGCGTGCGATGACCGTCGCGACCGCGTCCCCGTCCCGCGGCGGACGCACGGTCGAGCAGCCGACGAGGACGTCGCCCACGTACGCGTTGCGCAGGCGGTACCGCCCGGCGCGCTCGCGCACCTCGTCGAGGCTCAGGGCGGCGGGCGGCACGATGACGTTGTGGACGTGCCGCCACTCCTCCAGCGCCTTCTCGCCCTCCACCGGCACGATCCTCGCCTCAGACATCCGCCCCACTCCCGTTCCGCGCACCGGCCTCGACCTCGATACGCATCCGCGGGTCGGCGAGCCCGCACACCGTCGTCGTCGCCGCCGTCCGCGCCCCGCCCCGTTCCGTCATGCGCGGAACGCTAGGTCAGGGGGGTCGCCGGCGTCCAAGAAAAAAAGGGGTTGAGCGAGGCGGACGAGGTTCCTAGGGTGGGGTGTACTTCGGAAAGGAGGTGGTTCGGCAGATGTATGCATACCGGACGGAAGAGGTGGCTGCGGGCTAGCGGCCCGTCACCCACCACGTGCGGTGCCGGACCAGCGTGTGAGCGAAACACGCAGCCGGCCAATTCCACGCAGTCACCCGACCCGCGAGCTCGCCGGTACGTCCGGCCGGCTCCCCCGCCCCGGCGGAGGGACCAGAGCTCGCGGGTCGCTGCGTCTCCCGGGCCGCCCCGACCGCTCGGGCCCCGACCGCTCGGGACCGGACCGCTCAGGGACTGAGCCGCTCCACCCGCCAGCCGCCGTCGGGTTCCGCCACGTACCGCAGCCGGTCGTGCAGCCGGTTCTCCCGGCCCTGCCAGAACTCGACCGTGCTCGGCGCGACCCGGAAGCCGCCCCAGTGCGGCGGCACCGGCACCTGTTCCGCGCCCTCGGGATAGCGGGCGGCGAGCTCCGCGTACGACGCGTCGAGCTCGGCGCGGGAGGCGATGACGGACGACTGGGCGCTGGCCCAGGCCCCGAGCTGGGAGCCGTGCGGCCGGGTGCGGAAGTAGGCGGCCGTCTCGTCGCGGCCGGTGCGCCGCGCCACGCCCGTGACGATGACCTGCCGTGCCATCGGATGCCAGGGGAACAGCAGCGAGACGTACGGGTTCTCGGCGAGGTCGCGGGCCTTGCGGGAGTCGTAGTTGGTGTAGAAGACGAAGCCCCGCTCGTCGAACTGCTTCAGCAGCACGGTGCGCGAGCTGGGATGCCCCTCGCCGTCGGCCGTGGAGACGATCATGGCGTTGGGTTCGAAGAGGTGGGCCTGCGCCGCGGCCTGCCGGAACCAGCGCGCGAACTGTTCCACCGGGCCGCCGGCCAGGTCGCGCTCGGCGAGGCCCTCGGCCCGGTAGTGCTTGCGCATCGCGGCCGGGTCGAGCTCGGGCGCCGCGGGATCGAGGGAGGCGTCTGGGTCGGTCACGCGGTCATCTTGCCGTATGAGGGACGCGCCGCAGGGGACGGTCGCCGCCGGGTCCCCGCATGGCACTGAGTGCCGCGAGACCTCCCCAAGCGTGGCACTCGGGGATATCGTCGGGGATGTGGCCCGGGTTGGATGAGCTCCGGGCGCACGGGGCATCACAGGGATACGCCCCGGACCGCGAGTCCGACGAGGCCCGTGGCACCCGGACGATCCGGGAGCGGGTCCGTGACCGTGGATCCGCCGGGGGCGCGATCCCGTCTCAGCAGCCGCACCAGGGTCGTTCCACCACCACAACACCATCCGCCGCAACCGTCACGAGGAGCCGCCTGATGTCCGACTTCGTACCCGGGCTCGAGGGAGTCGTCGCGTTCGAGACGGAGATCGCCGAACCCGACAAGGAGGGCGGCGCGCTCAGGTACCGCGGCGTCGACATCGAGGATCTCGTCGGTCATGTCTCGTTCGGCAACGTCTGGGGGCTGCTCGTCGACGGCGCCTTCCGTCCCGGGCTGCCGCCCGCCGAGCCCTTCCCGATCCCCGTCCACTCCGGGGACATCCGGGTCGACGTGCAGTCGGCGCTCGCCATGCTGGCGCCCGTGTGGGGCCTGAAACCGCTCCTGGACATCGACGAGGAGCAGGCCCGCGACGACCTCGCCCGGGCCGCCGTCATGGCCCTGTCCTACGTCGCCCAGTCCGCGCGCGGCCAGGGCCTGCCCATGGTGCCGCAGCGCGAGATCGACAAGGCGCAGTCCGTCGTCGAGCGCTTCATGATCCGCTGGCGCGGCGAGCCCGACCCCCGGCACGTGGCCGCCGTCGACGCCTACTGGACGTCCGCCGCCGAGCACGGCATGAACGCCTCCACCTTCACGGCCCGCGTCATCGCCTCCACCGGCGCCGACGTGGCCGCGGCCCTCTCCGGCGCGGTGGGCGCCATGTCCGGTCCGCTGCACGGCGGGGCGCCCTCCCGGGTGCTGCACATGATCGAGGAGATCGAGCGCACCGGGGACGCCGAGGCGTACGTCAAGCAGACCCTCGACCGGGGCGAGCGCCTGATGGGCTTCGGGCACCGCGTCTACCGCGCCGAGGACCCGCGCGCGCGGGTGCTGCGCCGCACCGCACGGGAGCTCGGCGCGCCCCGCTTCGAGGTCGCCGAGGCCCTGGAGAAGGCGGCCCTGGCCGAGCTGCACAGCCGCCGCCCGGACCGGGTGCTCGCCACCAACGTCGAGTTCTGGGCGGCCATCGTGCTGGACTTCGCCCAGGTCCCGGCGCACATGTTCACGTCGATGTTCTCCTGCGCCCGTACGGCGGGCTGGTCCGCGCACATCCTGGAGCAGAAGCGCACCGGCCGCCTCGTCCGTCCCTCCGCGCGCTACGTGGGCCCGGGCCCGCGCGATCCGCGCGAGGTCGAGGGCTACGCCTCGATCGCGCACTGACCGCACCCGCGCAGGGCGGGCCGGCGGGAGGCACCCCCGCCGGCCGCCTCGCGCGGACGGCGCACGCGGCACCGGTGATCCACTGCGCCAGTATGCTGGGGCGGCTGCGGCACCCCCAGTCATCGCCCTTCGCCACAGGGCGAGTTGTGGCCGCGGCGACCCACACGTCCCCCGGCATGAGGATGGGAACAGGTGCTGATAGCGGGCCGCTACCGGCTGATCGAGTCGATCGGGCGCGGGGGCATGGGGGAGGTCTGGCGGGCCTACGACGAGACCCTGGACCGGCAGGTGGCCGTCAAGCTGCTGCTGCCCCAGGACTCCGACCCGACCGCCGCCTCCCGGTTCCGGCTGGAGGCCCGGACCGCGTCACGGATCGACCACCCCAACGTGGTGGGGGTCCGGGACTTCGGCGAGCACGACAACCAGCTCTACCTGGTGATGGAGCTCGTCGAGGGCGACAGCCTCGCGCGGGTGCTCACCCGGTCCGGCGCCCAGCCCGCCGACCGCGTGGCCAGGATGGCCGCGCAGGCCGCCGCCGGACTCGCCGCCGCGCACCGGCAGGGCGTCGTCCACCGGGACATCAAGCCCGGCAACCTGCTGCTGGACGCCGACGGCACCCTCAAGATCGGCGACTTCGGCATCGCCCGCTTCCTCGACGACCCCGGCGCCGCGCTGACCGCCACCGGACAGATCGTCGGCACCAGCCTCTACCTCGCCCCGGAGCGGGCGCTGGGCAAGCCCGCGGGGCCCGCCTCCGACGTCTACGCGCTGGGCTGCGTGCTCTACCAGCTGCTCACCGGGCGCCCGCCGTTCAACGCCGACACGGCCGTCGCCATCCTGCACCAGCACCTGGACGCCACCCCCGTGCCGCCGCGCGAGCTGGGTGTCACCGGGCTGCCGCCCGCCTTCGAGAACTATCTGCTGGGCCTGCTCGCCAAGGACCCCGAGCACCGGCCGGGCGCCCAGCAGGCCGCCGACTGGTTCGCCGCCGGCGCCTGGCAGGGCCGCCCCGAACCGCTCCCGGAACCGGTCGCACGGGCCTCCCGCCCGGCACCGGCGGCCCCGGCCCCCGCACCCACTCCCGCCCCCGCCTCCCGGCGGCGCGGCACCGGCGGCGCGACCACGTACATGCTGCCCTCGGCCCAGGCGGCCCCCGAGCCGCGCCCCCGCTCCCAGGCCCCCGTGCGCTCGCGCGGGCGGGCCCGGAGCCGGCCCGCGCCCCCGGCCGCGTTCGGCGCGCGCCGTATCGCCGCCACGGCCGCGGGCGCCCTGCTGTTCATGGCCGCGATGCTGCTCGGCATGAAGTGGTTCGCCCCGGACGACACCGGCGGCTCCGGGACGACGTCGGAGGCCCCGCCGACCACGGGTGCCTCGGACCCGGCGGCTCCGCCGTCCCCGGCCGCCGCGCAGGACGACGACGACTGAGCGTCGCCCGGCGGCGCTCAGTCCAGGGCGTCGTCCAGCAGCCGGGCCCACTGCGCCACCACCCGGGCCCGGCGGCCGGTGTCGTCGGTGAGCAGGTTGGCCAGGCCCAGGCCGCGGGCCATGTCGAGCAGACCCTGCACGGACTCCCGGACACCGGGCCGCGACTCGTCGGCGTCCAGCAGCTCCACGGCGATGCGATGGGTCTCCCGGCCGACACGGGCCTCCAGCTCGGTGACCCGGGTACGCAGCTGCTCCTCGTCGGACGCGGCCACCCACAGGTGCAGGGCGGCACGGAACAGCGGGCCGGTGTAGAGGTCCACGAGGGCGGCGACGACCGCCTGCCGGTCACCGGACGCGCCCTCCGGGAAGAGGGCGCGCAGGGCCGTGGAGCGCTCCTCGGCGACGTACTCGACGGCCGCCGTGAACAGGTCCTCGCGGGTCGGGAAGTGGTGCTGGGCCGCGCCCCGGGAGACGCCGGCCCGTTCGGCCACGACGGACACCGTGGAGCCCGCCCAGCCGTGCTCGGCCAGACAGGCCACGGCGGCCTCCAGGAGCCGCTGCCGGGTGACGCGGCTGCGGTCCTGCTTGGGCACGCGGTCCACCCGGTCGCCGGCCGTGCTCACACCACCCATTCCGGATCCCGTCGTTCGAGGAAGGCCGTCATCCCCTCACGGGCGTCGGAGGAGGCGAACAGCCGGGCCGAGAGCGCAGTCAGTCCGGCCGCGTCCCGGTCGAAGGTCTCCAGCACCTTAGCCGCGAGCAGCGCCTTCGTCTCGGCGAGGGCCTGGGGGGCCGCCCTGCGCAGGCCGTCCAGGACGGGGTCCAGCACGGCGTCCACGTCGTCGCCCTCGGCCGTGAGCAGGCCGACGCGGACCGCCTCCGGCGCGGTGAACCGCTCCCCCGTGAGGTAGTAGCGGGCGAGGGCGCGCGGATCCGCGCGGGGCATCACCGGCAGCGAGATCACCGCCGGGGCCACCCCGATGCGGACCTCCGTGAACGCGAACGTGGCGGTGCGGGCGGCGGCCGCGATGTCGCAGGCCGCGAGGAGCCCGAGGCCGCCCGCGCGGACATGGCCGGTGACGCGGGCGACGACGGGTTTCGGCAGGGCGACGATCGCCCGCAGCAGCGCCACCAGCGCGTCCGGGTCCGGCGGGTCCCGCAGATCGGCGCCCGCGCAGAAGGTGTTCCCGGTGTGGGTGAGCACGACCGCGCGCACCTCGGGGTCCTTGCCGCACTCCTCCAGCGCGGCCGCCAGCTCGCCCACGAGGGCCGCCGACAGCGCGTTGCGGGTGTCCGGGGAGTCGAGGCTCAGGGTGTGCACACCGCGCGCGTGGGCGCGGCCGACCATCGTCATGCGCTCTCCTTCGGCGTCCGCAGTTCGCGGCGCAGGATCTTGCCGGAGGCGGCCCGCGGGACGCCGTCGATGAAGGTGACCCGGCGGACCCGCTTGTAGGGGGCGACGCGTTCGGCGACGTACATCATGACGTCGCCCTCGCTCAGGTCCGGCGCGGACGGCTGGCGGACCACGTACGCGTGCGGGACCTCGTTGCCCTCGTCGTTGTAGAAGCCGATGACCGCCGCGTCCGCGATGCCGGGATGGGTGAGCAGCAGCGCCTCCAGTTCGGCGGGGGCCACCTGGAAGCCCTTGTACTTGATGAGCTCCTTGACCCGGTCGACCACGAACAGCCAGCCGTCGGCGTCCACATGGCCCACGTCCCCGGTGTGCAGCCAGCCGTCCGCGTCGATCATGGCGGCGGTGGCGTCGGGCCGACCCAGGTAGCCCTTCATGACCTGGGGCCCGCGGATCAGGATCTCGCCGGACTCGCCGACGCCGAGGTCCTTGTCCGGGTCGTCGAGGGAGACGATGCGCATCTCGGTGCCGGCGATGAGCTTGCCGACGGTCCCGGGCGGCGCGTCGGCCATGGCGCCCAGCGGGACGACATGGGTGCCGGGCGACAGCTCGGTCATGCCGTACGCCTGGCCGACCGGCGGCAGGCCGAGCCGCCGGGAGCAGGCGGCGGCGAGCCCCGCGTCCAGGGGCGCGGCGGCGCTGACGATGTGCTCCAGCGACGACAGGTCGTAGTCGGCGACCAGGGGGTGCTTGGCGAGGGCGAGAACGATGGGCGGGGCCACGTAGAGGCCGGTGATGCGGTGGTTCTGGATGGCGGCGAGGAACGTCTCCAGGTCGAAGCGGGGCAGCACGACGACTGTGGCGCCGACCCGCAGGGGCGCGTTCATCAGCGCGGTGAGGCCGTAGATGTGGAAGAACGGCAGCACGGCGAGGATGCGGTCGCCGGGCCCGGCCGGGATCGCCGGTTCGAGCTGGGCGAGGTTGGTGGCGATCTGCCGGTGGGTGAGCATCACGCCCTTGGGGATGCCGGTGGTGCCGGAGGAGTACGGCAGGGCCGCGACGTCCTCCGCCGGGTCGATGGAGACCTGCGGCTCGGGGGCGGTGGAGCCCAGCATGTCGATCAGCGACCGATGTCCGGGCGCGCTGTCACACACGAGGATCTCCTGAACGCCGCCCGCGAGTTCGGCGGCCCGGCGCGCCGACTCAAGCAGCGGGGACACGGTGACGATCCACCGGGCCGCGCTGTCCTTGAGCTGCTTGGCGAACTCCTCGGGGGTGGCGAGCGGGTGCACCGTGGTGACGGAGGCACCCGCGCGCGTGGCCGCGTAGAACGCGGTGGGGAAGGCGACCGTGTTCGGGCTGTGCAGGGCGAGCACGTCGCCCTTGCGCACACCCGCCTCGGCCAGACCGGCGGCGACCCGCCGGTGGAAGCGGTCGAGCTGTTCGTAGCTGAGGGTGGTGCCGTCGGTGCCGTCGATCAGCGCGGGGGCGTCCCCGAACTCTGCGGCCCGGCCCAGCACCGCCTCGTGGATGGGGAGTTCTACGGCCGGGACGTCTGCGTACTCGCTGCGGAACACGGTTCCTCCTCGCGACACGGTGCCGGTCGGCTGCCGGTCAGTACGACTTGGGCAGACCCAGGGTCTGGTGGGAGACGTAGTTGAGAATCATCTCCCGGCTCACCGGGGCAATACGAGACACGCGCGCGGCGGTTATCAGCGAGGCGATGCCGAACTCGCGCGTGAGGCCGTTGCCGCCGAGGGTGTGCACGGACTGGTCGACGGCCTTCACACAGGCCTCCCCGGCCGCGTACTTGGCCATGTTGGCCGCCTCGCCCGCGCCCATGTCGTCCCCGGCGTCGTACAGGTACGCCGCCTTCTGCATCATCAGGCGCGCCATCTCCAGGTCGATGTGCGCCTGCGCGAGGGGATGCGCGATGGCCTGGTGGGCTCCGATGGGTGTCTTCCACACCGTGCGGTCGCGGGCGTACTCGACGGCGCGGGCCAGCGCGAAGCGGCCCATGCCGATGCCGAAGGCGGCCGTCATGATGCGTTCGGGGTTGAGGCCGGCGAACAGCTGGAGCAGACCGGCGTCCTCGTCGCCCACCAGCGCGTCGACCGGCAGCCGCACATCGTCCAGGGTCAGCTCGAACTGCTTCTCCACCGCGCTGAGTTCCATGTCGATCATCCGGCGCCCGAAGCCCTCGGTGTCGCGCGGGACGATGAACAGGCACGGCTTCAGCTTGCCGGTGCGGGCGTCCTCGGTGCGGCCGACGATGAGGGTCGCGTCCGTGATGTCGACGCCGGAGACGAACACCTTGCGTCCGTTGAGGATCCAGTCCCCCGAGTCCGGGTCGCGGCGGGCGGTGGTGGTGATGCGGTGGCTGTTGGACCCGGCGTCCGGCTCGGTGATGCCGAAGGCCATGGTGAGGGAGCCGTCGGCGAGGCCGGGCAGCCAGTGCCGCTTCTGCTCCTCGGTGCCGAAGCGGGCGATGACCGTGCCGCAGATCGCCGGGGAGACGACCATCAGCAGCAGCGGGCAGCCCGCGGCGCCCAGTTCCTCCAGGACGATGGAGAGTTCGGAGATGCCGCCGCCCCCGCCGCCGTACTCCTCGGGCAGGTTGACGCCGAGGTAGCCGAGCTTGGCCGCCTCCGCCCACAGGGTCTCCCGGTCGTACTCACGGCCGTGGCGTTTGCCCAGGGCGGCCACGGCGGCCCGCAGGGCCTTGTGCTCGTCGGTCTCGATCATGGCCATGTGACTCCTTCGTCGTGGCTGACCGTGCGGTGGAGGCCGTCAGCCGGACGGCTGGACGACCGCCAGGAGGGCGCCGACGGACACCTGCTGTCCGGCGGCGGCGTGCAGGGCGGTGAGCGTGCCCGCGCCGGGTGCGATGATCTTGTGCTCCATCTTCATCGCCTCCAGCCAGAGCAGCGGCTGACCGGCCTCCACGGCCGACCCCTCCGCCAGGCCGTCGGCGACCCGGACGACCGTCCCCGGCATGGGGGCCACCAGGGACCCCGGGGCGAGCTGTGCCGTGGGGTCGGGGAAGCGGGGCAGCGCGGTGAGACGGGTGCCGTTCACATGCACCTCGTCGCCGTACCGCGCCACGTCGAACGTCCGCCGCACACCGTCCGCCTCGAGGACGACCCGGTGGGCGTCGGCGTACAGGACGCGTACGCCGTCGGCCTCCGGGCCGGTGCGGGTGTGCCGGTAGCGGACCTCGCGCTCCTCGTCGCCGACGGCGTACCGCTTGAGCTGCGGCTGGGAGGGGACGTTGCGGAAGCCGCCGAACCGGGAGCGGCCGTGCGCGTCGGCGAGGGCGGCGGCGAGCGGGGCGTACGGGTCGGGCGCGGGCGCGGTCAGGGCGGCCAGGTGCCGGTCGTAGAAGCCGGTGTCCATACGGGCCCGCGTGAACTCCTCGTGGCGCAGGGAGCGCACGAGGAGGTCGCGGTTGGTGACGGGGCCGTGGATCACCGCGCGCTCCAGCGCCGCCGCCAGCCCGCGGACCGCCTCGGCGCGGGTGGGGGCGTGGGCGATCACCTTGGCGAGCATCGGGTCGTAGTGGACGCCGATGTCGTCGCCGTCGGTGAAGCCGGTGTCCAGGCGGACGGCGCCGGGCACGGCGAGGCGGTGCAGGCGCCCGGTCTGCGGCGCCCAGTCGCGGGCCGGGTCCTCGGCGTACAGGCGGGCCTCCACGGCGTGCCCGCGCGCGGGCGGCGGCTCGGGGTCCAGGGCGTGGCCCTCGGCGATCCGCAGCTGCTCCGCGACCAGGTCGACGCCGAACACCTCCTCGGTCACCGGGTGTTCGACCTGGAGCCGGGTGTTCATCTCCAGGAAGTGCGCGGTGTCGCCGGCGACCAGGAACTCGACGGTGCCGGCGCCCACGTAGTCGACGGCGCGGGCGGCCCGGACGGCGAGGGCGTGCAGCTCGGCCGTGAGGGCGCCGGAGAGCCCGGGTGCCGGGGACTCCTCGATCACCTTCTGGTGGCGGCGCTGCAGCGAGCAGTCCCGGGTGCCCAGCGACCACACCGTGCCGTGGGTGTCGGCGAGGATCTGCACCTCGACATGGCGGCCGTCCTCGACGTACGGCTCGACGAACACCTCGCCGTCGCCGAAGGCGCTCGCGGCCTCCGCGCGGGCGCTCGCGAGCGCCGCGTCGAGCTCGTCCAGGCGGCGCACGATCCGCATCCCGCGCCCGCCGCCGCCCGCCGCGGCCTTCACCAGCACGGGCAGGTCGGCCTCGGTGACCTCGCCGAGCGGGGCGAGGCCCATCAGCTCCTTGGCCCGGGTCTTGGACGCCATCGCCTCGATGGCCTCCGGCGGCGGGCCGATCCAGACGAGGCCCGCGTCGAGGACGGCCCGCGCGAAGCCGGCGTTCTCGGAGAGGAACCCGTAGCCGGGGTGCACGGCGTCCGCGCCGGAGGCCAGCGCCGCCTTCACGATCAGGGCGCCGTCCAGGTACGTCTCGGAGGGCGCCGCCCCGGGCAGCCGTACGGCGGTGTCGGCCTCCCGGGTGTGCAGGGCGTTCGCGTCCGCGTCCGAGTACACGGCGACCGTGCGGACGCCCAGGTCGCGGCAGGTGCGGAAGACACGGCAGGCGATCTCGCCCCGGTTGGCGACGAGGACAGAAGTGATCACTGGTGGTTCCCTCACATCCGGAAGACGCCGAAGCCGCCGCGCGCGCCCTCGTAGGGGGCGGTGTGGACGGCCGACAGGCACAGGCCGAGGACGGTGCGGGTGTCGCGGGGGTCGATGACGCCGTCGTCGTACAGCCGCCCGGACAGGAACATCGGCAGCGACTCGGACTCGATCTGCTGCTCCACCATGGCCCGCAGCGCGGCGTCCGCCTCGTCGTCGTACGGCTGCCCCTTCGCCGCCGCCGACTGACGGGCGACGATGGACAGCACCCCGGCGAGCTGCTGGGGGCCCATCACCGCCGACTTGGCGCTCGGCCAGGCGAACAGGAAGCGCGGGTCGTAGGCCCGGCCGCACATGCCGTAGTGCCCGGCGCCGTAGGAGGCGCCCATGAGGACGGACAGGTGCGGGACGCGGGAGTTGGAGACCGCGTTGATCATCATGGCGCCGTGCTTGATGATGCCGCCCTGCTCGTACTCCCGGCCGACCATGTAGCCCGTGGTGTTGTGCAGGAACAGCAGGGGGATGTCGCGCTGGTTGGCCAGCTGGATGAACTGGGCGGCCTTCTGCGACTCCTCGCTGAACAGCACCCCCTGGGCGTTCGCCAGCACCCCGACGGGGTAGCCGTGCAGGGCCGCCCAGCCGGTCACCAGGCTGGTCCCGTACAGCGGCTTGAACTCGTCGAAGTCGGAGCCGTCGACGATCCGCGCGATGACCTCGCGCGGGTCGAACGGCGTCTTCAGGTCGCCGGGGACGATGCCGAGGAGGTCCTCCGGGTCGTACTCGGGCGGCTCGGCGGGGCCCGGATCCGGGTACGCCTTGCGGTGGTTGAGCCGGGCCACGACCCGCCGGGCCCGGCGCAGGGCGTCGGGCTCGTCCACGGCGAAATAGTCGGCGAGACCCGACACGCGCGCGTGCATCTCGGCGCCGCCCAGCGACTCGTCGTCGCTCTCCTCGCCCGTCGCCATCTTCACCAGCGGCGGACCGCCGAGGAACACCTTGGCGCGTTCCTTGACCATGATCACGTGGTCGGACATGCCGGGTACGTAGGCGCCGCCCGCCGTCGAGTTGCCGAAGACGACGGCGACGGTGGGGATGCCGGCCGCCGACAGCCGGGTCAGGTCCCGGAAGATGGCGCCCCCGGGGATGAAGATCTCCTTCTGGGAGGGCAGGTCGGCGCCGCCGGACTCCACGAGGTTGATCACGGGCAGCCGGTTGGCGAGCGCGATGTCGTTGGCGCGCAGCGCCTTCTTCAGCGACCACGGGTTGCTGGCCCCGCCGCGCACGGTCGGGTCGTTGGCGGTGATCAGGCACTCCACGCCCTCGACCACGCCGATGCCGGTGACCAGGGAGGCGCCGACGGTGTAGTCGCTGCCCCAGGCGGCCAGCGGGGACAGCTCCAGGAACGGCGTGTCCGGGTCGAGGAGCAGCTCGATCCGTTCGCGGGCGAGCAGCTTGCCGCGCTTGCGGTGCCGCTGGACGTACTTCTCGCCGCCGCCCGCGAGGGCCTTGGCGTGCTCGGCGTCCAGGTCGGCCAGCTTGGCGAGCATGGCCTCCCGGTGGGCCCGGTGGTCGGGGCCCGTGGGGTCCAGGGCGGAGGGCAGGACGGTCACAGCAGACTCTCCGGGATGTCGAGGTGGCGGCTGCGCAGCCATTCACCGAGGGCCTTGGCCTGCGGGTCGAAGCGGTGCTGGGCGGCGACGCCCTCGCCGAGGATGCCCTCGACGACGAAGTTCAGGGCGCGCAGCTCCGGCAGGACGTGCCGGGTCACCTTCAGATCGCGGCTCTCCGGGATCAGCTCCCGGAACCGGTCCACGGTGAGTGCGTGCGCGAGCCAGCGCCAGGCGTCGTCGGTGCGGGCCCAGACGCCGACGTTGGCGTCCCCGCCCTTGTCCCCGCTGCGGGCGCCGGCGACCAGGCCGAGCGGGGCGCGCCGGGTGGGTCCGGCGGGCGGCGGCTCGGGCAGCGCCGGCTCCGGGACGGCGTCGAGCACGGCCGTCTCCTGGGGCGGGGGCACGCTGATCCGGCGTCCGTCATAGAGGACGGCCACATGGTCGACGGCACCATGGGGGACGTACACACCCTCGAATACCCCATAGGGGGTGCCCTTTCCGGGTGGCGCGAGCACATGGAAGCCGGGGTAGCTGGCGAGCGCCAGCTCGATGGCCGCCCCGCTGAGCGCCCGTCCCACCTTCTCCTGGGCCGGGTCCCGCACGACCAGCCGGAGCAGGGCGCTCGCCGTCTCCTGTGTCGGCGCGTCGGGCCGGTCGGTGCGGACGAGGTCCCACCGCGCCTCGGCGGGCCGGGACGTGGCGAGCGCGTCGTCCATCTGCCGCCGTACGAGCGCCGCCTTGGCCTCGACGTCCAGTCCGGTGAGCACGAAGACGACCTCGTTGCGGAAGCCCCCGAGCCGGTTCACGCCGACCTTGAGGTCGGGGGGCGGGGCCTCGCCGCGCACCCCGTCGATCCGCACCCGGTCGGGGCCGTCCTGGGTGAGCCGGGCGGTGTCCAGCCGGGCGGTGACGTCGGGTCCCGGGTAGCGGGCGCCCGCCGTCTCGTAGAGCAGCTGGGCGGTGACCGTGCCGACGTCGACGAGGCCGCCGGTGCCGGGGTGCTTGGTGATGACGCAGCTCCCGTCCTCGTGCAGTTCGGCGAGGGGGAAGCCGGGGCGGGTCGCGGCGGCCGCGTCGAAGAAGGCGTAGTTGCCGCCGGTCGCCTGCGCCCCGCACTCCAGGACGTGCCCGGCGACGACGGCGCCCGCGAGCCGGTCGTGGTCGCCGGGCCCCCAGCCGAAGTGGGCGGCGGCGGGACCGGTCACCAGGGCCGCGTCGGTCACCCGGCCGGTGACCACGACGTCCGCGCCCTCCCGCAGGCAGGTGGCGATCCCGAAGCCGCCGAGGTAGGCGTGGGCGGCGAGCGCGCCGGGGTGGCGGGCGGCCAGGTCGTCGCCCTCCACATGGGCGACGCGCACGGGCACCCCGAGCCGGTCCGCGAGGGCCCGTACGGCGTCGGCGAGCCCGGCCGGGTTGAGTCCGCCCGCGTTGGCGACGATCCGCACGCCCCGCTCGTGGGCGAGGCCGAGGCACTCCTCCAGCTGCCGCAGGAAGGTGCGGGCGTAGCCGGCGCCGGGGTCCTTCAGCCGGTCGCGGCCGAGGATGAGCATGGTCAGCTCGGCGAGGTAGTCACCGGTGAGGACGTCCAGTTCGCCGCCGGTCAGCATCTCGCGCATGGCGTCGAAGCGATCGCCGTAGAAGCCGGAGGCGTTGCCGATCCGCAGCGGCCGGGCGGCCGCCGTCACCGGGCGTCCCCCTTCGGGCCGCGTCCGGCGCCGGGCGGGCCTGCGAAGACCTGGGCGATGTCGAACCAGCGGTCGGCGTCCGGGCCTTCGGCGCGCAGGTCCAGGTCACAGCGGTGGGCGCGCTGGGTGACCAGCCGGCAGAAGTCGACGGCCGAGCCGGTGACGCGCTGGTCGGCGTCCTCGGGGCCGTAGGTCCACAGTTCGCCGGACGGGGCGGTCAGTTCGATGCGGAACGGCTCGAACGGCACGGGCAGGCCATGGACGCCGAAGGCGAAGTCACGGGTGCGCACCCCGATCCACACCACATGCCTGAGCCGGTCGGTGGGTGGGCGCACCACACCAAGGGCGTCGGCGACGTCCAGTCCGTGGGCCCAGGTCTCCATGAGCCGGGCCGTGGCCATGGAGGGCGCCGACATGGGCGGGCCGTACCAGGGGAACTTGGCTCCCCGGGGTGCCGCGCGCAACGCCTCGGTCAGGGCGGCCCTGCCCGCGCGCCAGCGCGCCAGCAGCTCGGCGGGCGGCAGCGCGGCCCCCTCCTCGGCGCCGTCGTCGACGAAGGAGCCCGGCGAGACCAGCGCCTTCTCCACCAGGGTGTGGAAGGCGTCCGTGTCGGTCGCGGCGAGCAGCGCCGAGTGGTCCGTCCAGGCCAGGTGCGCGATCTGGTGGGCGACGCTCCAGCCGGGCGCCGGGGTGGCGAGCGCCCACTGCTCGGGGCTCAACTCGGCCACCAGCCGGTCGAGTTCCTCGCTCTCCTCGCGCAGGTCGTCGAACACGGGCGTCGGATCGGACACGGGACGCTCCCCTCGGGGCACGGCGGTGTGCGGCGTGCTGAGGAGCATGGCAGCGCCGAAGAAAACAAGCAAGCATGCTTGCATAATTGCGTTCGTTCGGTGCACGACCCGAGGTGAGGGCTGTGCGGACCTTGTGTGCTCAATACACTCGGCGATCGCGCCCCTCGCGGCGCACACTCGCATATCGGGGGACGGACGATGAGCAACTGGAACCCGGGCGGACAACCGCCCCAGGGGCCCCAGCCCTACCAGCCGCAGCCACCTCAGCCCTATCCGCCGCAGCCCTACGCGCCCCGGCCCTATGTGCCGCCGCAGCCCCAGCCGCCCCACCCGGGGCCGCCGGTGCCGCCGCCGGGCGGGCCGATCACCCGGCTGCGGCGGCGGATCGGGCCCATCCACACCGCGCGCAGGGTCTTCACACCGTCACGGCCGGGCATCGTCTCGGACCCCGAGGTGGCCCGGATGCGGAGGATCAGGACCTGGGTCGGCGTGGCCGCGTTCCTGTGGATGTCCTACACGTACAAGCTCTCCACCAAGATCAGCGATACGGCGAGCGACCAGGTCGACAAGTCGTGGACCAGCGCCCTCGCGCTGGCGGCGACCCTCCCGGTCCTGGTCGGCGTCCTGTACGGCCTCGCCGCCCCGGCGGCGCGGCGGGACCTGCTGCGCCGGGCCGGCCGGTGCTTCGGCGCGATCGTGGCGATGATGGCGGCGGCGTCCGTGTTCCCGGTCATCGTGCTCTCGGGATTCTTCGAGGGCGAGGAACCCCTCGTCGAGGGTCACTTCACCGCGACGAAGGGCCTCATGCTCGCGGTCCTCCTCCTCGTGACCTTCTGGGTGCTGCCGTTCGTCGTCTGGGGCGTGGGACTCGCCGTACAGCACGTGTTCCGCACGGCCGACATCCACGAGACGGTGCCGCCGCTGCTGATCATGGCTCTGGCGTGGGAGATGGCGCTGATCGACGTGTTCACCGGCGCCCACGAGGGCGTGCCGACGGTGGTCCGGTACGTGTTCATCCTGGGATCCCCGCTCTCCGTCACGGCGGTGGGCCTGTGGGAGCTGCGCCGGTTGCGGGTGCGCTACGGGCTCGGGATGCGCGGCCTGCTGATGCGCTAGGCCGGCCCACTCAGGCCGTACTCAGGCCGTACTAGGCCGCGTCGCCCACGGGGGACGCGGCCTTCGCCTTCCTCCCCCGCCCCACCTGCGTCCGCACGGCCCCCATGGTCGCCGCGATGACGAGCGCGATGGCGAGCGCCTGCGTGGTGGACAGGGCCTGGTCCAGGACGAGGAACCCGGCGGTCGCGGCGATCGCCGGTTCCAGGCTCATCAGGATCGCGAAGGTGGCGGCGGGCAGGCGGCGCAGAGCGAGGAGTTCGAGCGTGTACGGCAGGACCGAGGAGAGCATCGCCACGGCCGCGCCCAGCCCGATCGTCACCGGGTCGGCCAGCTTGGCGCCGGACTCGGCCAGCCCCAGGGGCAGGAACAGCACCGCCCCCACCGCCATGGCCAGCGCGAGACCGTCGGCCTGCGGGAAGCGCCGGCCCGTACGGGCGCTGAAGACTATGTAGGCCGCCCACATGGCGCCGGCACCCAGGGCGAAGACCACACCGAGCGGGTCGAGGCTGCTGAAGCCGCCGCCTCCGAGCAGGAAGACACCGGCGAGCGCCAGTCCGGCCCACACGAGGTTGAGGGCGCGTCGCGAGCTCAGCACGGACAGGGCGAGCGGGCCGAGCACCTCCAGGGTGACCGCAGGACCGAGCGGGATGCGGGCGACCGACTGGTAGAAGAGGCCGTTCATCGCGGCCATCGTGACGCCGAAGACGACCACCGTGCCCCAGTCGGTCCGGGAGTGGCCGCGCAACCGGGGCCGGCAGACCAGCAGGAGGACGACGGCCGCGACCAGCAGCCGCAGCGCCACGACGCCGAGCGCACCGGCGCGCGGCATCAGGCTCACCGCGAGGGCGCCGCCGAACTGGACCGAGATGCCGCCGGCGAGCACCAGGCCCACCGGGCCGAGGGAGCCGCGGCGGCCGGGGGTGCCGGCGGCCGGCGTGGAGGGGGCCGGGGCGCCGGTGTGCGCGGGGGCGGCTGCGGCTTCGGGGAGGCTCACGGGCGGTCCTGGGCTTGGCTGGGAAGGCGGAGTCGTTCAGCATGCTGTACTACCAAGTCCAGAGTAATGGACTCGGTCAGGCGTGTGAACTCCTTATGCCACTGTCCCAGACCATGGACGGCCGGGCCGCCCCGGCCCTGGCCTATCTGCGGGCCATGTACAGATGCAGGGCCCGGTGCAGCAGCCGGTTGAGCGGGAGGTCCCACTCACCCAGGTACTCGACGGCCTCGCCGCCCGCGCCCACCTTGAAGCGCAGCAGGCCCAGCAGGTGGTCGGACTCCTCCAGGGTGTCGGTGATGCCCCGGAAGTCGTAGACGGCGGCGCCCGCCGCATGCGCGTCGGCGATCATCTGCCACTGCATCGCGTTGTTCGGCTGGACCTCGCGCCGGCGGCCGGTGGAGGCGCCGTACGAGTACCAGACGTGCTCGCCGACGGTGAGCATGGTGGCGGCGGCCAGGACCTCGCCGTCGTGGTGGGCGAGGTAGAGCCGCATCCGGTCCGGGTGCTCGGCGGTGAGCGCGGTCCACATGCGCTCGAAGTAGGGCAGCGGACGCGGGACGAACCGGTCGCGCCCGGCGGTCTCCACATACAGCTCGTGGAAGACGGGCAGGTCCTCGCGGCCGCCCCGCACGATCTTGACCCCCGCCTTCTCCGCCTTCTTGATGTTGCGCCGCCACTGCTGGTTGAGCCCTCGCTGCACGTCGTCCAGCGACCGCCCGGCCAGCGGCACCTGGCAGACGTACCGGGGCTGGCCCGCGGCGAAGCCCTCCTCGCCCGCCGGCTCGGACCGCCGCCATCCGGCGGCCCGCAGCCGCTCCTCGACCTCGGCGGCGCGCGGGTCGTACGCCGTGGGCTCCACGTCCCGCAGCCGGTGCGCGGCGGGGTCGGCGATGGCCGCCTTCACCGCGTCCGGGCTCCAGCGGCGCGAGACGACGGGCGGGCCCATCCGCACCGAGAAGGCGCCCTTGCGCCTGAAGTGCGCGACCATCGGCGCCAGCCACCGCTCGGCCAGGTCGGGCGCGTGCCAGTCGATGAGCGGGCCCTCCGGCAGATACGCCAGGTACCTCTTCAGGCGGGGCAGCGGCCGGTAGAGCACGAGGCCGGCGCCCAGCAGCCGCCCCTCGTCGTCGAACCAGCCCAGGCTCTCCGCCGTCCAGTCCGGCTTCACCTCGCCCCAGGACGGGACCTGGGTGTGGCTGGCGGAGCGGCGGGCCGCGACGAACGCCAGATGCTCGTCGCGCGTGATGGGCCGGAGGAGGAGGGGCATGGGGGCTCCTGTCGACGACCGGACGGACGGTCCGGGAAAGGGGTGCCTGGCCCCACCGGGGGCGGCGGTCCACTGATCAGCCAGCCTAGGCGCGGCCCGCGTCCCGCTCATCTCCTGCGGGTCCGTCCGCTCCCGGACGGCCCAATCCCCGCGTTTCCAGCGCGTCCGCGAGGACCTCGGCCAGATGGCGGCCCCGCACGCCCGCGAGCTGCGCCAGCTGGGTCCGGCAGGAGTAGCCGTCCGCCAGGACGACGGCGTCCTCCCCGGCGTCCCGCACCGCCGGCAGCAGCTGCTCCTCCGCGCACGCCACGGACACGTCGTAGTGCCCCTTCTCGAACCCGAAGTTCCCCGCGAGGCCGCAGCAGCCGCCGCTCAGCCCGCCGGTGAGCCCTGCGGCCTCCCGCAGCCGCCGGTCGGGCGCGTCCCCGAGGACGGCGTGCTGGTGGCAGTGGGTCTGCCCGACCGCCGGCCGCCCGATCCGGGGCGGCGCCCAGCCGGGCGCGTACCGCTCCAGGGCCTCCGCGAAGGTCAGGACGCGGTCCGCGAGGCGCCGGGCCCGGGGGTCGTCGTGCAGCAGCTCGGGCAGGTCCGTGCGCAGGGACGCCGCGCAGCTGGGCTCCAGGACGACCACCGGGGTGTCCCGCTCCAGCAGCGGCTCCATGAGGTCCAGCGTGCGCCGCAGCACCGCGCGGGCCCGGTCGAGCTGGCCGGTGGAGACGTACGTCAGTCCGCAGCAGACCCGCTCCCGGCCGCGCAGCACGGACAGCGGGTCCATCGCCACCGCCACCCCCTCGCTCCGCCCGGACGCCGTCATGCGCACTGTCGGCGGCAGCGCGACCCGCAGCCCGGCCGCCTCCAGCACCCGGACGGCCGCCCGTCCGACGGACGGCGACAGATGCTCGGTGAAGGTGTCCGGCCACAGCACGACCAGGTCCCCGCCCGCCGGGGTCGCGGGCCTCTGCCGCGTCTCCCACCAGCGGCTGAACGTGCGGGTCGCGAGCTTCGGGAACCGCCGCTCGGGCGCGATCCCGCCGAGCCGTTTCGCCAGCCACGCCAGCGGCCGGACGGCGGCGAGGGAGTTGACCAGGGCCGCCGTCCGCGTCCGGTCCACCAGGCGCAGCCACCGGGGCAGCCGGCCCATGCTGTGGTGCGCGGCGGGCCGGCGCCGGCCGGCGTAGTGGTGGTGCAGGAACTCCGCCTTGTACGTGGCCATGTCCACCCCGACCGGGCAGTCGGAGCGGCACCCCTTGCAGGCCAGGCACAGGTCCAGCGCGTCACGCACCTCGTCCGAGCGCCACCCGTCGGTCACCAGTTCCCCGGCGAGCATCTCGTGCAGCAGCCGGGCACGCCCGCGCGTGGAGTGCTCCTCGGCCCCGGTCGCCCGGAACGACGGGCACATCACGGCGGACCCGGACACCGACGTCGTACGGCACTTGGCGACGCCGACGCAGCGCCGGACGGCCGCCGAGAAGTCACCGCCGTCCGCCGGGTAGCCGAAGGCGACGTCCACCGGTTCGCGGGGCAGGACAGCGAAGCGCAGGTTCGCGTCGAGCGGCGCCGGGCGCACCAGCATCCCCGGGTTGAGCAGGCCGTCCGGGTCCCAGACGCCCTTGGCGCGCTCGAAGAGACGGACCGTCTCCTGCCCGTACATCCTCGGCAGCAGTTCGGCCCGCGCCTGCCCGTCGCCGTGTTCCCCGGACAGCGAGCCGCCGTGCGCGACGACCAGGGCGGCCAGCTCCTCGGAGAAGCGCCGGAAGCGGCCGACGCCCCGCTCGGTGAGCAGGTCGAAGTCGATCCGGACGTGGATGCAGCCGTCCCCGAAGTGCCCGTACGGCGCCCCGCGCAGCCCGTGGGCGGCCAGCAGCGCCCGGAACTCCCGCAGATACGCGCCGAGTCGCGCCGGGGGCACCGCGCAGTCCTCCCAGCCCGGCCAGGCCTCCGTGCCGTCCGGCATCCGGGTCGCCGTGCCGCTGGCGTCCTCCCGCAAGCGCCACAGGGCCCGCTGCCCGGCCGGGTCGGTGACGACCGCCGCGTCCACCACGTCGGCGGCGCGCACGATCGCCTCCGCACGCGCGCGTGCCTCGCCCGCCGACTCCCCGCCCGTCTCCACGAACAGCCACGCGCCGCCCCGGGGCAGCGCGGCCGACGCCGGCACGAGGTCGGCGGCCATGCCCTCCACGGTGAGCGGCCCCAGCGGCAGCAGCCCGGCGGCCGCCTCGGCGGCGGCGCTCTCGTCGGCGTACGCCAGCACCGCGAGCGCCCGCGCGCGGGGCGCCGGCACGAGCCGCACGACCGCCTCGGTGAGCACGCCGAGGGTGCCCTCGCTGCCGCAGAACGAGCGGGCCACGTCGGCGCCGTTCTCGGGCAGCAGCGCGTCGAGCGCGTACCCGGAGATCCGGCGGGGCAGCTCCGGGAAGCCGGTCCGCAGCCGCGCCAGGTCGCCCTCCACGAGGTCGCGCAGCCCCTCGGGCGCGCCCGCCCAGTCCCGGCCCGGACGCAGCCGCTCGCCGCGCGCGGTGACAACCTCCAGCTCGCGCACGCTGTCGGCGGTCGTCCCCCACGCCACGGAGTGCGAGCCGCAGGAGTTGTTGCCGATCATGCCGCCGAGGGTGCAGCGGCTGTGCGTGGACGGGTCGGGCCCGAAGCGCAGTCCGTGCGGGGCGGCGGCCTCCTGGAGCCGGTCCAGGACGAGTCCGGGCTGCACCACGGCGGTGCGTGTCCCCGGGTCCAGCGACACCAGCCGGTCCATGTGCCGGGTGAAGTCCAGGACGATCCCGGTGCCGGTGGCCTGCCCGGCGATGGACGTGCCCCCGCCCCGCGGCACCACCGGCACCCCGTGTTCCCGGCACACCGCCAGCGCGGCGGCGACGTCGTCGGCGTCCCGGGGGGCCACCACCCCCAGTGGGACACGCCGGTAGTTGGACGCGTCCATCGTCGTCAGCGCACGGGACGTGACGTCGAACCCGACCTCGCCCCGGACCGCCGCGCGCAGCTCCGTCTCCAGTTCGGTCATGCGTCCACTCAACCAGTCCCGCCGTCTCACCGGACGGACGAGGTTTCACCCGGGTTTCCTCCACCGGCTACCCTCCGTGTCGTGGCTGAGATCCAGATTCCCGCTGACATCAAGCCCGCCGACGGACGTTTCGGCGCGGGCCCCTCCAAGGTGCGGACGGAAGCGCTGGACGCGCTGGCCGCGACCGGTACGTCCCTCCTCGGCACCTCCCACCGCCAGGCCCCGGTGAAGAACCTGGTCGGCCAGGTGCGCGAGGGCATCAAGGAGCTGTTCTCCCTGCCCGACGGGTACGAGGTGATCCTCGGCAACGGCGGCTCCACCGCGTTCTGGGACATCGCGACGCACGGCCTGATCGAGAACAAGTCGCAGCACCTCACGTTCGGCGAGTTCTCCTCCAAGTTCGCCAAGGCCGCGAAGCTGGCCCCCTGGCTCGCCGAGCCGACCGTCGTCGCGAGCGACCCGGGCACGCACCCCGAGGCGGCCGCCGAGGCCGGCGTCGACGTGTACGCCTTCACCCACAACGAGACCTCCACCGGTGTCGCCATGCCGATCGAGCGCGTGGCCGGTGCCGACGAGGGCGCGCTGGTCCTGGTCGACGCCACCTCCGGCGCCGGCGGCCTGCCGGTCGACATCGCCGAGACGGACGTCTACTACTTCGCCCCGCAGAAGTCCTTCGCCTCCGACGGCGGCCTGTGGATCGGCGTGTTCTCCCCGGCCGCGATCGAGCGCGCCGAGCGGATCCACGCGAGTGGCCGCCACATCCCGGAGTTCTTCTCGCTGCCGACGGCGATCGACAACTCCCGCAAGAACCAGACGTACAACACCCCGGCGCTCGCCACTCTGTTCCTGCTGAACCAGCAGCTGGAGTGGCTCAACGGCCAGGGCGGCCTGGACTGGGCGGTCCGCCGCACCGCCACCTCCGCCCGTACCCTGTACGGCTGGGCCGAGGACAGCAAGTACGCGAACCCGTTCGTCACCGACCCGGCCAAGCGCTCGCAGGTCATCGGCACGATCGACTTCACGGACGAGGTGGACGCCGCCGCCGTCGCCAAGGTGCTGCGCGCCAACGGCATCGTCGACACCGAGCCCTACCGCAAGCTCGGCCGCAACCAGCTCCGCGTCGCGATGTTCCCGGCGATCGACCCGGCCGACATCGAGGCCCTGACGAAGTGCGTCGACCACGTCATCGAGAAGCTCTGACCTTCTCCCGTACGTGACGAAGGGGCGCCCGGCGGATGCCGCCGGGCGCCCCTCTGTCGTTCCGTCAGGAGCGGGTCACCGCCCGGAACCCAGCAGGGCGCGCAGGCTGTTGCCCGCCGCCGCCTTCTGCGCCGCCGGCTGCGGCGTGGGGTCGGGGAGCTTGTTGCACACCGCGTCGGCCACACCCTTGCCGTGCGGGACCTTGCCGCTGGTGAGGTACGTCGCGAGGTGCTTGTCGAGGCAGGCGTTGCCGCTCAGCGTGATGCCGTGGTTGCCGCCGCCCTGCTCCACCACCAGGCTGGAGTTCTTCAGCAGCCGGTGCATGGTGACACCGCCCTGGTAGGGCGTGGCCGCGTCGTCCGTCGCCTGGAACAGCAGCACCGGCGGGAGCTTGCTGTTGGCGACGTTCACCGGCTTCAGCGTCTTCGTCGGCCAGAACGCGCACGGCGCGTTGTACCAGGCGTTGTTCCACGCCATGAACGGGGCCTTCTCGTGCACCGCCCAGGTGTCCTTGCGCCACTGCTTCCAGTCGCGCGGCCAGGAGGCGTCACGGCACTGCACGGCCGCGTAGACGCTGTAGCCGTTGTCACCGGAGGCGTCGATGGCGGCGATGTTGTCGTACGCCTCGACCAGCGCCGCCGTGTCGTGGTCGTTGACGTACGCCGAGAACGTCTTGGCGAGCGTGGGCCAGTACCCGTTGTAGTAGCCGCCCGGTATGAAGATGTCCTCCAGCTCGGAGGCGCCGACCTTGCCACCGGCCGGCTTCTTGGCCAGGGCCGCCCGCATGGCGTACCACTTGGCCTCGATCTTCTTCGCGTTCGTGCCCAGCTTGTACGTGGAGTCGTACTTGGCGACCCACGCCGTGAAGGCCTTGTGGCGCTTGTCGAAGGCGTAGTCCTGCTGGATGTTGTCCTCGTACCAGACACCGGTCGGGTCGACGATCGAGTCCAGCACCAGGCGCCGCACCCGCTCGGGGAACAGCTTGGCGTAGACGGCGCCGAGGTAGGTGCCGTACGAGTAGCCGAAGTAGTTGATCTTCGACGCGCCGAGGCCCTTGCGGATCGAGTCCATGTCCTTCACGGCGCTGACCGTGTCGATGTAGGGCAGGACGGCCGCGTACTTCGTGCCGCAGGCCTTGGCGAAGGCCTTGGTGCGCTCCAGGTTGGCCTTCTCCAGTGCCGGGGTGCTCGGCACGGCGTCGGGGCGCACGGGGTCGAAGTGGCCCGGCTTGCAGTCGATGGCGGGCTCGCTCTCACCCACGCCGCGCGGGTCGAAGCCGATGACGTCGTACTGCGCGGCGACGTCCTCGGGCAGCGAGGAGGCGACGAACTCGGCCAGCCCCAGGCCGCTTCCGCCCGGGCCTCCGGGGTTGACCAGCAGCGGGCCCTGGGACTTGCGTGCGGTGTGCGGCACGCGGGAGAGAGCCAGCGTGATCTGCTTGCCGTGCGGCTTCGCGTAGTCGAGCGGCACCTTGATCGATCCGCACTGGAGTGTCGGGGTGTCGTCCGTCCCGCACTTCTTCCAGGTGACCTTCGCCGCGGCGGTGGCCAGGGCGGTGTTCGCGGACTGCGACGCGCTGGCGCTGGCGGGGACGGCGGTGAGCGTCCCGGCCAGGACGACCGTGGCGCCGCACAGTACGGCTGCGCTTCTTCTCATGGAATCTCTCGCAACGGTGAGGGGACAGACCCGCGAGTGACGCGGGCCGACCGGCATCGTCGCGGAAGAGCGCACCGCGTATGGGCGAATTCGAGCAAGACTTGACCAAATCGAGGCACAGTCAGCTCTCAAGAACCCCTCAGGAACGGGGAGTTCCCGCCATACCCGGACAGACTGCCGACCCTCGCGGCCTCACGCCCGCCGGAACAGCCTCCGCAGGGCGAGGAACACCACCAGGACCGCCACCGCGGCCACCGCGCCGACCTTGAGGGTGCCGTCCGTGCCGTCGTCGCCCTCCGAGGAGGCCGAACTGCCGCCGGACGACGACGCGTCGGACTCCGCGCCCCCCGGCGCGTCCTTCGCCACCACCGCGCTGTTCACGCCCTCGCTGCCCAGCATGATCCTGCTTCCGTCGGGCGAGTACGACACCGACTCCCCCTGCCCGAGCGGCACGCCGACCCGCTCCAGGCGCTTGAGCTTCCCGCCGTTCCAGTCGTAGGCGAGACCCCCGAAGTAGCCGCGTACGACGAGCCGCTCGCCGTCCGGGGAGAAGGCGGCATCGGTGGCCCACAGGTCGACAGGCGTGGTCGGCTCGAAGACGTTCGCGCCGGACGGGGAGAGCTCCGCCGGCCCCACGTACAGGTGCCCACCGTCCTCCTGCTTGTCGATGATGTAGACGCGCCCGGTCTTCGGGTGCACCACCATCGACTCGGCGTCGCGGGTGCCGTCGGAGTACTTCACCACGTACTGCGTGGCACGGATCGTCTGGTCCTTCAGGACCTTCGGCTCGGGCAGCTTGTAGATCCACACATAGGGCCACTCCACACCGTCGTTGTCCCCGATGTCACCGACGTACAGCTGGTTGTCGGGGCCCATGGAGATCGCCTCCACGTCCCGCGGGGTCCCCACGCCGGTCATCGTGATCCGGGCGACCGTCCTGCCGGTGGCGCTGTCGACGGCGTACAGGTAGGCGCCGGTGTCCTGGTCGTTGTGCGTCCAGTAGACGCCCTTGTGCTGCCGGGAGGCGGCCAGGCCGCTGGACTCGGTGATCCGCGGGTCCTTGATCGTGAAGTCCTCGTTCCCGGCTCCGTCGGCGGCGGACGCGGGAAGCGTCAGCCAGCCGGTGAGCAGGACCCCGGCGAGTATGGCGAGCGGTCGGCGCATGCCCCAAGCCTGCCATCCCGCCGAGGCGTTCGGAGCCGGGGTCCAGGGGGCCCGGCCCGCGCGGGGCGCCGCGTGGCGGGCTTCACACCCCACCGGCTCCTCGCGCCCCCCGGAGATCGTCCATCATGAGCGGATGCTCAGGTTCATGCCCGTCGGCGACTCCATGACCATCGGCAGCGCCGGCGAACACACATGGCGCTACCGCATGTGGCAGCACCTGCGGGACACCTACGGCGGCCCCTTCGCCCTCGTCGGGCCGCGCGAGACGCTGTACGACAAGGCCATGGAGGCCCCGAGCTCGTACGAGTACGCCGACCCCGACTTCCCCCGCGCCCATCTGGCCGGCTGGGGCGAGGGCTGGCAGCACATGGCCCCACTGATCGCCGACGCGGTCCGCGCACACCGGGCCGACGTGCTCCTCGTCTCGCTGGGCCTGATCGACCTGGGCTTCTACACGAACGCCGAGCAGACGGCCGAGAACGTCCGGGCCTTCGTCGCCGAGGCGCGGACGGGCAACCCGCGCGTGCGGATCGTCGTGCTGCCGGTGATCCCGAACGTGCGGGCCACGAACGACGCCCCCTTCGCCGCGCAGGTCACCCGTTTCAACGAGCTCCTGGCGAAGGCGGTCGCCGACCTGGACCAGCCCCGCTCCCCCCTGCTGCTGGCGTCCCCGCCGCCGTCGTACGCCATCGACCTGGACACGTACGACGGCACCCACCCGAACGCGAGCGGCGAGCACAAGATCGCCGCGGCCTTCGCGGACGCGATGCACCAGGCGTGGGACCTGGGCGAGCCGTACACCGCTGTGTGAGCTTCGTCTCCGTACCGAGGTCACCGTGCGTATCGTTGTACAGCGCGGCCGCACCGACCGTGGACGACCGGGGAGGAGCGCCACGATGACCGTCCTCGAAGACAGGATCGCGATGGCCGACGACAACGCCCAGCGCCTCGACCAGTGGTTCGAGCTGATTGAGCGGATGGTCCCCGAGGGTTACAAAGCCGAGGTCGTCGAGGGGGCCGTCCACATGGTGCCGCAGCGGGACACGCACTGGGAGATCAGTCGCCGGATCATCCACGCGCTGGAGGACAGGTTCGGCAGGGACATCAACGTGAAGTCGGATGTACGCATCGACTTCCCCGGCTTCGAGAACGGCTTCTGCCCCGACGTGATGAAGCTGCGTGACGACGCGGAACGCGACCCGGAGCGCGGCTGGCGCCACGAGGACGTCGAATTCGTCGCCGAGGTCATCTCCCGTGGGACCGGCATGAACGACTACGGCCCGAAGAAGGCCGCGTACGCGGAGGCCGGGGTTCCCGTCTACCTCGTCGCCGATCCCTACCAGGGCCGCTGCCACCTCTTCACCGACCCCAAGGACGGCGAGTACCGCACGGAGTCCAGGTACGACTTCGGCGAGCGGATGGATCTGACCCACACCCCGCTCGACCTCGCCTTCGACACGGCCACGTTCCCCCGCGACTAGAACCTACGCCCTTGCCTGGAGCGCACTCCAAGCCGTTGGCTAGGTGGTCATGAAGTACACGCAGCTCGGACGCACGGGACTCAAGGTCAGCCGACTCGTCCTCGGCACGATGAACTTCGGACCGCAGACCGACGAGGCCGACAGCCACGCGATCATGGACGCGGCGCTGGACGCCGGCATCAACTTCTTCGACACCGCCAACGTCTATGGGTGGGGCGAGAACAAGGGCCGCACCGAGGAGATCATCGGCAACTGGTTCGCCAAGGGCGGCGACCGGCGCGACAAGGTCGTCCTCGCCACCAAGGTGTACGGCAACATGGGCGCCGACGGCGAGGCCTGGCCCAACCACGACAAGCTCTCCGCGCTCAACATCCGGCGCGCGGTCGACGCCAGCCTGAAGCGGCTGCAGACCGATCACATCGACCTCTACCAGTTCCACCACATCGACCGGGACACCCCGTTCGACGAGATCTGGCAGGCGATCGACGTACTGGTCCAGCAGGGCAAGATCCTCTACGCCGGGTCCTCCAACTTCCCCGGCTACAAGATCGCCCAGGCCAACGAGACCGCCGCCCGGCGCGGCGGTGGCATCGGTCTGGTCAGCGAGCAGTGCCTCTACAACCTCTTCGAGCGCCGCGCCGAGATGGAGGTGATCCCCGCCGCGCAGGACTACGGTCTCGGGGTCATCCCCTGGTCGCCGCTGCACGGCGGACTGCTGGGCGGGGTGCTGAAGAAGCAGGCCGAGGGCGGGCGCCGGGCGTCCGGGCGAGCGGCGGACACCCTCGCCGACCCGGCGGCCCGCGCCCGCCTCCAGGCCTACGAGGACCTGCTCGACAAGCACGGTCTGGAGCCCGGCGAGGTCGCCCTGGCCTGGCTGCTGACCCGGCCCGGCGTCACGGGCCCGATCGTCGGCCCCCGTACGGCCGGTCAGCTGGAGTCGGCACTGCGGGCCGTGGAGCTGGAGCCGAGCGGCGAGCTGCTGGACGCGCTGGACGAGGTGTTCCCGGGCCCGGGGCCGTCGCCGGAGGCGTTCGCCTGGTAAGACCGCCCCAGGCGAAGGGGGGCGGCGTGAGGGCGTCAGCGTCCGAGCGCCGCCGCCAGGGCCACGAGGACGAACATCAGCACGAGCGCACCGGCCATGATCCGGTTACGGGTTTTCGGGTCCACGCCATCGAGGTTAACCGGCGCCGCCGAACGGCCGGCGGGCGACCACCTCGTAGCGGGGCTGCTCGCCCGGCACGCCGGAGGTGGGCAGGTGGCTGCGGACGAGCGCCAGCTCCGTCACCGTCCAGGTGCGGCCGGCGAAGTCCGCGAGGGCCGTCACATACGGCCGGGTGTCCACGGCGGTACGGCTGCGGGCCAGCGTCAGATGGGCCTTGTACCGGCGGTGCTCCCCCATCGGCACGCCCGCCTTCACGGCCGCCGCCTCGCAGCGCCCGGCCAGCACCCGCAGGGCGGGCACATCGCCGCGTGCGCCCGTCCACAGGGCCCGCCCGTGCCCGAACTGGCCCCCTCCGTGCAAGGCGAGCGGGAAGGGGGCGGTCCGGTGGGCGGCGCGTTCCAGACGGGCGGACAGCTCGGGGAGGAGGGCGTCGTCGACCTCACCGAAGAAGGCGAGGGTCAGGTGCCAGCCGGGGCGGGCGGTCCAGCGCAGCCGGTCGGCGCCGGGCAGCTTCCGCAGGGCGGTGACCTCGGTGTCCAGTTCCCGTACGACGTCGTCCGGGGGCAGCACGGCGGCGAAGAGTCTCATGGGGAGAGTCTCGCCGCCGTGCCCGTGTGCGTCCCGGGGACTCAGGCGGCCGTGGCCAGCTGCTCGCGCTCGCGGGGCACGAACCGCACCTTCGGGTGGCCGTGGCACCAGCCGACGGCGAGGCGCAGTCCGCCGAGGCGGGCCAGGACCAGGGCGACCGCGACGGCCGCGGCGGCGGTCACGGCGCCGCCCGAAGCGAGGCCGGCCCGGACGCCGTACGCGTCCGTGACCCAGCCGGCGATCGGCGCGCCGATGGGGGCGCCGCCCATGAAGACCATCATGTAGAGGGCCATCACCCGGCCGCGCATGCTCGGGTCGGTGCCCATCTGGATGCTGCTGTTGGCGGTGACGTTGACCGTCATGCCGAACATGCCGATGGGCACCATGAGCACGGCGAACAGCCACATCGAGGGGGCGACGGCCGCCACGATCTCCATCGTGCCGAAGGCCACGGCCCCGGCGATCAGCACCCGCATCCGGGCCGTGCCGCGCCGGGCGGCGAGCAGTGCCCCGGCGAGCGAGCCGACGGCCATCAGGGTGTTGAAGAGGCTGTAGGAGCCGGCGCCCGCGTGGAAGACGTCGTCGGCGAAGGCGGACAGGAAGACGGGGAAGTTGAAGCCGAAGGTGCTGACGAACCCGGCGAGGACGATGGTCCAGATCAGGTCCGGGCGTCCGGCGACGTAGTGCAGGCCCTCGCGCAGCTGTCCCTTGCGGCGCGGCGCCCGTTCGACGACGTGCAGCTCGCGGGCCCGCATCAGGAGCAGCCCGGTGATGGGCGCGACGAAGGACAGGCCGTTGGCGAGGAACGCCCAGCCGGTGCCGACGCCGGTGATCATCAGGCCGGCCACGGCGGGGCCGACGAGCCGGGCGGACTGGAAGTTGGCGGAGTTGAGGCTGACGGCGTTCTGGAGCTGGCCGGGGCCGACCATCTCGGAGACGAACGACTGCCGGGCCGGGTTGTCGAGGACGGTCGCGAGGCCGACGAAGAGGGCGGCCAGGTAGACGTGCCAGACCTGGACGTGCCCGGTGAGGGTGAGGGCGGCCAGCGCGATGCCGGTGAGGGCCATCGCGGACTGCGTGGCGATCAGCGTGGGGCGCTTGGGCAGCCGGTCGACGAGGACGCCGCCGTACAGTCCGAGCAGCAGCATGGGCAGGAACTGCAGGGCCGTGGTGATGCCGACGGCGGTGGCGGAGCCGGTGAGGCTGAGCACCAGCCAGTCCTGGGCGATGCGCTGCATCCAGGTCCCGGTGTTGGAGACGACCTGGCCGAGGAAGAACAGCCGGTAGTTGCGGATCCTGAGCGAGCTGAACATCGAGGAACGGCGCTGGGGGACGGGCGGGGAGTCGTGGGTGGTCGGTGCGGGGGCGGAGTCTGCTCCGGGTCCCGAACTCAAAAGTGGTCGCCTCCTTGGTGACTGCTTACAGGTGTGCGAGCTTCTCCAGCACGGGGGCGGCGGCGCGCAGGGTCGCCCACTCCTCCTCGTCGAGGCCCTCGACGAGGGTGGCCAGGAAGGCGTTCCGCTTGGTGCGGCTCTCGGCGAGCATCGTCTCGGCCTGCTCGGTCTTCGAGACGACCTTCTGGCGCCGGTCCTCCGGGTGCGGCTCCAGCCGGACCAGGCCCTTGGCCTCCAGCAGGGCGACGATGCGGGTCATCGACGGCGGCTGGACGTGCTCCTTGCGGGCCAGCTCACCGGGGGTGGCGCTGCCGCAGAGGGAGAGGGTGCCGAGCACCGACATCTCGGTGGGGCTCAGCGACTCGTCGACCCGCTGGTGCTTGAGCCGGCGGGAGAGGCGCATGACCCCGGAGCGCAGGGAGTTCACGGCGGCAGCGTCGTCGCCATGGGTGAGGTCCGACATGTTCATTAGCGTAACTCATTACTCTGGCTAAATACCACTGGGGACGCCCCGCATCACCCGTGACTCCCGCCACGTCACCCCGCAGTCACTCATATGGGTGATACAGCGGCGGAACGTGACACGTCGCACCGGAAGGTGCCGCGACCCTCGTGTGCATGGGGACCAGCGTGCTCAGCCTGCGGATGGACCACGAGCTGCTCGACCGGCTGCGCGAGCATGCCGCGAAAAGAGGAATGAGCGTCCAGGACTATGTCGTCCGGACGCTCATCCGCGATGACTTCGACGAGCGGTTCAAGACCGCCGTCGAGGAGACCGAGAGGTTCTACGGCGTCACGTGAGGCCCAGCGCCGGCATCAGGTAGTAGAAGCCGAACACCGCCGCCACCACGTACATCGCGGCCGGGACCTCCCGGCCGCGGCCGGCGGCCAGCCGCAGGACCGCGAAGGTGATGAAGCCCATGCCGATGCCGTTGGTGATCGAGTAGGTGAACGGCATCATCACCATCGTGACGAAGGCCGGGATCGCGATCGTGTAGTCGGCCCAGTCGATCTCCTTGACGGAGTTCGCGAGGATCAGGAAGCCCACCGCGAGCAGGGCCGGGGTGGCCGCCTGGGACGGCACCATCGTGGCGATCGGCGTGAGGAACAGCGCCACCCCGAACAGACCGCCGGTGACGACGTTGGCCAGGCCCGTCCGGGCGCCCTCGCCGACGCCGGCCGTGGACTCCACGAACGCCGTCGTGGCCGAGGAGGAGCTGGCGCCGCCCGCGGCGACGGCGAGGCCGTCGACGAACAGCACCTTGTTGATGCCCGGCATCTGGCCGCGGGCGTCGGTCAGCTTCGCCTCGTCGCTGACGCCCATGATCGTGCCCATGGCGTCGAAGAAGCAGGACAGCAGGACGGTGAAGACGAAGAGGACACCGGTCAGCACGCCGACCTTGCCGAAGCCGCCGAACAGGCTGACCTCGCCGATCAGGCCGAAGTCGGGGCTGGCGACCGGGTTGCCGGGCCACTTCGGGGTGGTGAGGCCCCAGGACGGCACCTTCGCGACGGCCTCGATGACGACGGCGACCACGGTCATCGCGACGATCGAGATCAGGATCGCGCCGGGGACCTTGCGGACGATGAGCGCGAGGGTGAGCAGCGCGCCGAGGACGAAGACGAGCACGGGCCAGCCGTTGAGGTGCCCACCGGTGCCGAGCTGGAGCGGGACCGTGGTCTGGGCGACGTCGGGGATGCGGGTGACGAAGCCGGAGTCGACCAGGCCGATCAGCATGATGAACAGGCCGATACCGATGGAGATGGCCTTGCGCAGGCCGAACGGCACGGCGTTCATGACGCGCTCGCGCAGACCGGTGGCGACGAGCAGCATGACCACGAAGCCCGCGAGGACGACCATGCCCATCGCGTCGGGCCAGGACATGCGCGGGGCGAGCTGGAGGGCGACGACGGAGTTCACGCCGAGGCCGGCGGCGAGCGCGATCGGCACGTTGCCGATGACGCCCATCAGCAGGGTGCTGAAGGCGGCGGTGAGGGCGGTCGCGGTGACCAGCTGGCCGTTGTCCAGCTGATGCCCGTACATGTCCTTCGCGCTGCCCAGGATGATCGGGTTGAGCACGATGATGTACGCCATCGCGAAGAAGGTGGCGAGACCGCCGCGGATCTCGCGCGGCAGGGAGCTGCCGCGTTCGGAGATCTTGAAGAAGCGGTCGAGTGCGCCGTAGGTGGGCCCGGCTCCCGGCTGTTCAGGGGTGGGGGCCTTGGCAGGAGCCGAGGTGGACATGCTTTTGGTGTTTCCTACGAAGAGAAGTGGTCAGACTCAAACCGTTTCAGTATGAACATATAAAGCCCGGAAGAGCCATCTCCGCGCGTAGACCTGATCACCTCGTAAGCTGTGTCGCATGGCGAAGTGGACCCCCAAGCACGAGGCGCCGGAGCCCCTGGAGGGCCCCGTGGTCGCGACCATCACCGGCGGCACCATCATCTGGTTCGTCCTCTTCGTCGTGCAGCTGCCGTTCTACGGCTGGTTCGACGACCACGGGCACACCTGGTGGGTGTGGACCTGCCTGGCCGGCGCCGGACTCGGCCTCATCGGCATCTGGTACGTCCGCAGGCGCGACGCGGCCCTCAAGCGGGCGGCGGCGGAGCGGGACACCCCCGGCACGCGCGCCGAGCAGCCCACGGCCCCCTCCGCCGAGTAGCGTCCGTACACCCCTGGTACGAACCCGCTCCTCCCCCGGTCGGATCTTCCGCGCACTCGGCGGGTGAACTCCCCGCTCCGCACGTACCGTCGAAGGCATGACGCATGCCGACGCGGGCACCGATGTCAACCATCCCGTGCAGAGCGCCTCCGTCACCGTCGCGGCGAGCGGACTCACCGCGGCCCAGGTGGCCGAACGGGTCGCGCGGGGGGCCGTCAACGACGTACCGGTGCGCAGCAGCCGGTCGATGGCGGAGATCGTCCGCGCCAACGTCTTCACCCGGTTCAACGCGATCATCGGCGTGCTCTGGCTGATCATGCTCTTCGTCGCGCCGATCCAGGACAGCCTGTTCGGGTTCGTCATCCTCGCCAACACCGGCATCGGGATCATCCAGGAGTGGCGGGCCAAGAAGACCCTCGACTCGCTCGCGGTGATCGGCGAGGCACGGCCCACCGTGCGCCGGGACGGGGTGTCGGCCCAGATCGCGACCTCCGGGATCGTCCTGGACGACCTGGTGGAGATCGGGCCCGGGGACAAGGCCGTCGTGGACGGGGTGTGCGTCGAGGCCGACGGGCTGGAGATCGACGAGTCCCTGCTCACCGGCGAGGCCGACCCGGTGGTCAAACGGCCCGGCGACCCCGTCCTCTCCGGCAGCTTCGTCGTCGCCGGGGGCGGCACCTTCCAGGCCACGAAGGTCGGGCGCGAGGCGTACGCCGCCCAGCTCGCCGAGGAGGCGTCCCGGTTCACGCTCGTCCACTCCGAGCTGCGCTCGGGCATCTCGACGATCCTCAAGTACGTGACGTGGATGATGGTCCCGGCCGCGATCGGCCTGATCATCACCCAGCTGTTCGTCAAGGAGAACGACCTCGACGACTCGATCGCCCGGACCGTCGGCGGCATCGTGCCCATGGTCCCGGAGGGGCTGGTGCTGCTGACCTCCGTCGCCTTCGCCATCGGCGTCGTCCGGCTGGGCCGCAGGCAGTGCCTGGTGCAGGAGCTGCCCGCCATCGAGGGTCTGGCCCGCGTCGACACCGTCTGCCTGGACAAGACCGGCACCCTCACCGAGGGCGGCATGGACGTCACCGCGCTGCGCACGCTGGACGGCTTCGACGAGCCCTACGTCCGCACGGTCCTCGGTGCCCTCGGCGAGACCGACCCCCGCCCCAACGCCTCGCTCAGGGCGGTCATCGCCGCCTTCCCGGACGCGGAGGACTGGCGCTCCACCGCCGCCCTGCCCTTCTCCTCCGCCCGCAAGTACAGCGGCGCCACCCTCAGCGAGGGCGACGGGCGGACCGGCACCTGGCTGCTGGGCGCGCCCGACGTCCTGCTCGCCGACGGGCACCCGGCGCTGGCCGAGACCGACCGGCTGAACGAGCAGGGCCTGCGGGTGCTGCTGCTCGCCCGCACCGGCCGTGAGCTCGACGATCCCGAGGTCGCCCGGGACGCCGAGCCCGCCGCCCTCGTCGTCCTGGAGCAACGGCTGCGGCCCGACGCCGCCGACACCCTGCGCTACTTCGCCGAGCAGGACGTCGAGGCCAAGGTGATCTCCGGGGACAACGCGGTCTCGGTGGGCGCGGTCGCGTCCAAGCTGGGGCTGGCCGGTACGACCGTCGACGCGCGCCGGCTGCCCCGGGAGCGGGACGCGATGGCGGGCGCCATCGAGGAGGCGACCGTCTTCGGGCGGGTCACCCCTCAGCAGAAACGGGACATGGTGGGGGCGCTCCAGTCGCGCGGGCACACCGTCGCGATGACCGGCGACGGCGTGAACGACGTGCTGGCCCTGAAGGACGCCGACATCGGGGTGGCCATGGGCTCGGGGTCGGAGGCGACCCGGGCCGTCGCGCAGATCGTGCTGCTGGACAACAGCTTCGCGTCGCTGCCGTCGGTGGTGGCCGAGGGGCGGCGGGTGATCGGCAACATCACCCGGGTGGCGACCCTGTTCCTGGTCAAGACGGTGTACTCGGTGCTGCTGGCGCTGCTCGTGGTGTTCTGGCAGGTGGAGTACCCGTTCCTGCCGCGCCATCTGACCCTGCTGTCCACGCTCACCATCGGGGTCCCGGCCTTCTTCCTGGCCCTCGCGCCGAACCGGGAGCGGGCGCGGCCCCACTTCGTACGGCGGGTCATGCGCTACGCGATCCCGGGCGGCGTGGTGGCGGGTCTGGCGACGTTCGCGACGTATCTGATCGCGCGTCACCACTACACGGGGCCCGACAGCCTGCCCGCGGAGACCAGCGCGGCCACCCTGACCCTGTTCCTGATCTCGATCTGGGTGCTGGCGATCATCGCCCGCCCGTACACCTGGTGGCGGATCGCGCTGGTGGCCGCGATGGGCTTCGCGTTCCTGCTGGTGCTGGTCGTGCCCTGGTTGCAGGAGTTCTTCGCGCTGCGGCTGGTGGGGATGATGCTGCCGTGGGTCGCGGTCGGCATCGCCGCGGTGGCGGCGGTCGCCCTGGAGTTCCTGTGGAAGTGGGTCGACCGCCGGGTCCCGTGCTGAGTCGCGGGATGTGCTTCTACCGCACGTCGACGTAGTCGCCCGCGGCGGTGGCCGCCGGGGTCGTCGAGGTGCCCGCGAAGGTGTAGCGGAAGTAGCCGTCCACGGTGGCGGTGACGGTGGCCTTCAGCTCGCCCGTCCCGTTGGTGGTGACGGTCTTCAGCGTGGTGTAGGTGCTGCTGTTCTTCTTGCGGAACTGCAGCTTCACGGGCTGGGCGGTGTACCCGTGGTACTTGTTGTCCTCCCAGTTGGCCCGGGAGAGCTTGCCGGTGACCGTGAGGGTCTTGCCCTTCTTCACCGGCTCCGGCGAGGCGTTCACCGTCTGCTTGGAGTAGCGCTGCAGGAGCGTGGTGCCCAGGCCGCCCTGGCTCGTGTAGCCGACCTTGGTGATGTCGAAGACCTCGGCGTCCGGGTCCTCGCCGTTGAACGCGGTGGCCTCCGCCGACGCCTTCCAGCCGCCGGCGTCGGAGTTGATCAGCTCGCTCTGGGCCGGGTAGACGTCGATGGTGCCCTTGCAGGTGGCCGTCGTCGCGGAGGTGGCCGTGCAGGTGGCGGGCTTGTCGCCGTACAGCCGGTTCTCCGGGGCGGTGAAGGAGCCCTTGTAGAGGATCGGGTCGGTGAGGAAGTCGGCGGCCTCGATGTCGACGTCCGCGCCGTGGGTCAGCGTGTAACTGACGCTCGTGGAGACGCGGTTGGTGGTGCCCACCTCGACCGTCTTGGCGATCTTGAAGTTCGAGAAGGAGACGTTCAGGGCGTACGGCTCGCCCTCGGCGGCCGCGGCACGGCCGGTGGCGGCGAGAGCGGCCCGGCGGACCTTCGCCACGTCCGCGCGGTCCACGGAGGAGCCGTCGGCCTGCGCGGCCGGGACGGCGAGGGCGGAGAGGGCCAGGGCGCCGGAGACGGCGGCCACGGTGGCTCTGATGCGCATGCGTTCCCCTGGTACGGAAAGGGGCCCCGCTCGGTCGCGACGGGGCCCGGGTGATCGGGGGCCTGTTGACCCATGTGATCAGATACGCGCCCGCCGGTGCCGGTTGTCTCACCGGCGGGCCGATTCAGTGACCTTCGTCACCAACCCCCGGACGGCTCCCGGGGGTTGGCGCACATCCGGCTAGCGGACGTCGACGAAGTCACCCGCGGCGTTGACCGCCGGGGTGGTCGTGGTGCCCGCGAAGGAGTAGCGGTAGTAGCCGTCCACGGAGGCCGTGACCGTGGTCTTCAGCTCACCCGTCGAGTTCGACTTGATGGTCTTCACCGTGGTGTAGGTGCTGCTGTTCTTCTTGCGGAACTGCAGCTTCACCGACTGGTTGGTGTAGCCGTGGTACTTGCCGTCGTCCCAGTTGGCGCGCGACAGCTTGCCGGTGACCGTGAGGGTCTTGCCCTTCGTCACCGGCTCCGGCGAGGCGTTGACCGTCAGCTTCGAGTAGCGCTGCAGCCGGGTGGACGCCAGGTCGCTCTGCATGGTGAAGCCGACCTGGTCCCAGTCGATGTCGTCCGCCATCGGGTCCTGGTCGTTGAAGTCGTAGGCGTAGCCGCCGGCCTTCCACGACGTGGCGTCGGCGTTGCTCAGCTCGTACTGCGGGTAGATGTCGAGCGTGCCCTTGCAGGTGGCGGTCGTCGACGTGGTCGCCGTGCACACCGGCCAGTCGTCGCCGAACAGCACGTTCGTCGCGTCGGCGTAGGACGAGCCGCGGTAGATCTCGACGTCCAGGAAGACCTCCGGGGCGTTGAGGTCCAGGTCCGCGGCGTGCGTGACCTTGTACGTCACCGGGACGGTCACCGTGTTGGTGGTGCCCACGACGATCGGCTTGCCGTTGTTGACCTTGACGTTGGAGAAGCTGACGTTCAGGGCGTAGGGCTCGCCCGTGTCCCGGGCGGCGAAGGTGCTGCGGCCGGAGTGGCCGGCGGCCTGGCGTGCCGCCTGCACGGCCTCGCGGATCGCGTCCTTGCCGTGCGAGGGACCGCCGTCGGCCTGCGCGGCCGGCACGGCGAGGGCGGAGAGGGCCAGGGCGCCGGAGACGGCGGCCACAGTGGCTCGAATGCGCATGCGCTCCCCTGGTGGGAAGAGGGCCCGGCCGCGACCGTCCTCACGGAAGGAGGACGCCGCCGGCCGGCCCAGGTGATCGTGGAGCCTGTTGACTCGCGTGATCAGATCGACAGCGGATGCGAATGGTTGTACGGGCGGTGAAGATTTTGTGATCGCATGACCTTCGGCGTCCGTCAGTCGAACCAGCGGTCCCGCGCCAGCTCCCCCGTCCGCGACGGATCCTCCAGCAGCGCCGCCACCTCGAAGCGGCGCGGCCACTGCCCGGCCGCCCAGGCGAGCCCGGCGGCCACACCCTCCAGGGTGGCCGCGTGCAGGACACCGTCGCCGGTCAGCCGCCAGTCGATCTCCACGCCGTCCACGACGAGTTCCTCGTGCTCGACGTACGACGCCGGGGTCCGCGCCCCGAGCAGCACCCGGACCGCCTCCGGCACCTCGTGCTCGGTGCCCTCGGAGTCCACGCCACCGGTGACGGACTCGCTCAGCCGCCGCACCTGGAACAGCTCGGCCAGCTCCGCCGCCCTCGCCGGCCGCACCGGCAGCAGCGGCACGCCCGCGGTGAACGGCAGCAGGTCGGGCGAGTCGACGACCACCGCGTCGGCCGCGTCGACCACCTCCACCCGCCCGTCCACGACGGCCCGCAGGTCGTCCGGCAGGGTCACCTGGTCGGGGTCCAGCTCGGCCAGCGCCCCGTACAGGGCGTGGAGTTGGGCCGCGGTCACCGTCCGCTCCGGATCGGCGAGGCGGTCCAGGAGTTCGGCGGCGCCGCCCGGCTCGTCCAGCAGCGCGGCGACCGAGGTGCGTACGCCGAGGGCCCGCAGCACCTGCTCGTCGTCGAAGCCGGTCGCGTCGGCCTCCTCGTACAGGCCGCGCAGGAGCGGGTCGCCGCCGGCGGCCAGCAGGCCCGCCGGGCGGCGGCCGTCCAGCACCGGGTGCCCCCGCAACCACCAGGCGGTGTACGGCCGTACGACCTCGTGGGTGCCGTCGGGCAGCAGGATCCGCACCGGCTGGGTGAGGGCGTCCCGCAGCGGCGGTCGCGCGAGCAGGGCGAGGGCCCGCGGCCACTTGTCGTCGTCGACGAGCTCCAGATCGCGTACGGCGACGAGTTCGGTGGCGACGGGCGGCACCGGGGTGTCCGGGAACCGGTCCAGGACGTCCTCGCACCACACGTCGACGGCGTCCAGCAGGCCGGCGTCGTCGGGCTCGGCGAAGTCGCCGTCCCTGGGCTCCAGTTCGTCCGGGTCGAGGACGACGTCGGTGGCGCGCACCAGGGCGAACCCGGCGAGCACCCCGCAGGCGGCGAGCGGCTGTTCGCCCCAGCGCCCGGCCAGCTCCGCGTCCACGAAGGGCAGTTCGCCCTCGCGCATGACCTCGGCGAACGCGCTGCCGGGCATCACGAGTTCACCGGCGGCGGCGAGCTCCCCGTCCTCGTCGGGCAGGGCGAGCGCCCCCAGCCACGGCTCCTCGCCGGGTTCCAGCCCGGCGTCCCGGACGAGGGCGAGCACGGTGTCGGCGAGTTCCTCGGCGTCGGGCGCGTCCTCCTCCCAGCTCGGCACGGCGTCGTCGTCGAGGGAGGCGGCGACGGCGGCCCGCACCTGAGGCGTCGTCAGGACCGCGCGAGGCGTGGCCGCGAGGGCGCCGAGCTTCTCCAGGAGGGGGTGCGCGGCGTCCGGGTGGGCGACCTTGAGGCCGAGGCGGGCCAGGACGTCCGGGGCGACCGAGGTGCCGCCGGGGGTGGGCAGCAGGACCTGCCGGGGACCGATGGTCGTCCGGCCGTCGGCAAGGGGCACGGGCAGCCCGGACAGCCGGTCCGGGTCGACCCCGGCGAGGCTGTCGTAGAGGCGGTGCCACCAGCCGGGCTCCTTCTCCAGCCCCGCGAGCCGGTCCACGGCGTCGGCGAGCGGCACCCGGGCGACCCCGAGGGTGCGCAGCTCCACCCGTCGCTCGAGACCGGCGGGCAGCAGGGTGGGCAGGACCTCGGCCAGCACCCGCACGGTGTCGGCGCCGGCGCCCTCGACGACCTCGGCGTCCCGGGGGCGCAGCGACTCGGGCAGCTCGGAGTCCGGCTCGGACGGGCGCAGGGCGGGCGGCAGGAACGAGGTCCGCGGGAGGCGCTCCAGGATCGCCTGGCGCAGGGCTCCGTCCAGTTCCCCCTTGCCGAGCGGGCCGGGCACGAGCGCGATGACGCCCTCGTCGACCGGGCGCCAGCCGGCGAGCAGTTCGGCGTAGGCGTCGGCCGCGCGCTGCACGAGGAAGTCGGTGAGCGGGCCGGGCGCGGCGTGCCGGCGGGTGGTGTCGAGCGGGAACGAGGCGATGAGCAGCGCGGGCACGCCGAGCGGTTCGTCGCTGGGGGTGGGGGCGTGCACGACGGGCGCGGTGCTTGGGCGGGCGGGGCCGCCGCCGGCGGCGTCCACGGGGACTGCCCAGGTCAGGGACCAGTGCGGGCGCAGCCGTTCCTCGACGGGGCGGTCGGCGAGCAGGTCGGGGGTGAGCGGGCCGTGGGCGGTGGCCGTGCGCCAGCGGGTGACGCCGGACGAGGAGTCCTCCACGACGGTGAGGGGACCGTCGGCGCCGCGGCGCAGGGTGCGCGGCGGGGCGTCGCCGATCTCCACCACGACCTCCTCCAGGCCGGGCAGGGCGAGCAGCAGCGCGTCGTCGACGCCGCCCAGCAGCCGCTCCGCGAGGTCGGCGGCGGCGGTGTCGCGCAGCGGCAGGATGACGACGGTGTCGTACGGGTCGGGAGCGGTGCCCTCGGCGGCGAACGGCAGCCGGAGCAGCGGCACATGACCGTCCCGGCGCCGGATCTCGTCGCCCAGCCCGGGGCTGTGACGGGCGGTGTCCCGGGCCAGCTCCCGGGCCTCGGCGAGCGACCAGCGCACCCCGCCGTGCCGTCCGACGACGGCGGGCTCGTCGGTGACGGCGAGGACGGCGGCGAAGCCGACGCCGAACCGTCCCACGGCCTCGCTGTCGCGTTTCGCGGAGGCCCGCAGCGTGGACAGCGACTCGACGCCGGCCGCGTCCAGCGGCGCACCGGTGTTGGCGGCGACGAGCACACCCTCGCGCAGGGTCAGCCGCAGACGTCCGGGCACCCCGGCCCGGCCGGCGGCGTCGGCGGCGTTCTGCGCGAGCTCGACGACCAGCCGGTCCCGGTACCCGCCGAGGACGAGGTCCTCCTCGGCGTTGGCGTCCTCCCGGAACCGGGCGGGGCTGGTCGCCCACGCGTCCAGCACTCCACGCCGCAGACGCGCCGTACCGAACGGGTCGGCGCCCTCGGCCGCGGGCCGCACGAACTTGCTCACGTTGACACTCCTCATCGCCGTCGCGACGAAGGTACCGCTCATGGACGGCCGATGCGCGGGGCGTCCGACCAGGCCCTCCGAGGAGGCCGCAGGCCCGGTCAGGAGTGGCCGAGCTCCGCCGAGTCCTCGTCCGTCGTGGCCGGGACCGAGCCCGAGTCCGGGGACGGGCGGAGCGGGAAGGGGTCGACGCGGGTCTCGTCGACGACCGGCGGGGCCGGGCGGGGCGGCTTGGGCATGACGGCCGCCTCCGAGTGCCCGCCGCAGCCGTAGGTCAGGGAGACCACATGGCCGTCGGCCGGGGAGAACTCGTTGGCGCAGACGCCGAAGGCCTGGCCGAGGGAGCCGCCGATCGGGGTGAGGAAGCCGCAGCTGACACAGGTGGCCGGGGCCGCCTGCGCCATGGGCGTCTTCGCGCCGAACGCCTCCTCCCAGCGGTCGGCGGCGATGTGCAGGCCGTAGCGGGACAGGACGCGGGCGCGGCGCAGGCCCAGTTCGTCCGCGAGGGCCGCGATCGAGCCGCGGGACGGGGCGACCGGCAGGTTCGCCGGGGTGCCGCCGGTGACCTCGGCGTCCTCCGCCTCGACCAGCTCGGCCATCTCGTCGGAGACGGGCGCGTTCGGGCCGGGCTCGTCCACCCCCGTGTAGCCGGGCTCCAGACGCAGGTCGTCGGCGTCGGTGGGCAGCAGGTCACCCGGGCCCATGTCGCCGGGGCGCAGCCGCTCGCTCCACGGCACCCACTCGGGGGCCAGCAGGGCGTCGGGACCGGGCAGCAGCACGACCTCGTCGAGCGTGACGACCTTGGCGCGCGAGGCGCGGGCCACCGTCACCGCCCAGCGCCAGCCGCGGTACCCGAGCTCCTTGCACTCGAAGAAGTGCGTCACCACACGGTCGCCCTCGGACACCACGCCCGCGTGCTCGCCGACGACACCGGGCGCGGCGGCCTCCTCGGCGGCGCCGCGGGCGAGGTCGACGGCCTCCGCGCACAGACGATCGGGGGTGCGGCTTCGCGTGGTCGCTGCGCTCACAGGTATCGCTTCTCTCCTACGCCGTCTTACGGGTGCGGGTGCCTCAAGGCGGCGGAGCGGACGGAGCGGACCTGTGGGCCGCGTCGACGTCCGCGTCCGAATCGCGCTCGGGCGCACCTACGTCATCCATTGTGCGGGATGGCTGAGATACGCACGCTACCTGTTCGCGGCCGCTGGGCCTACACCGACGGTGCTTCTCGGCGCTCCGCGATGCCCGCCGAGCGGCCCCGCGTGCCCTCCATACGCGCCGTAACCGCACTAGCCACCCCCATTACGGGGCACTATTGCGTCGTGGCGACCGCGAGGCAGCCCGAAGGAGCCACCGGTGTCGGTGGGCCCGAGGGAGGGCGCAATCTACGTGGCGGATCGGGCCGGAGGCGCGGCTCCCTCCGCACGATCGGCCGTGCCCTGCACTTCCCCTTCACCGGACCGGCGCGCGGCATCCGCAAGGCCACGCACGCGCACGGGGCGGGCGAGTCGGGCCTCGGCAAGCTGATCGAGCTGCACGGGGTGAACGGCGCGGGCGACGTCATGATCACCGTCGCGCTGGCCTCCACCGTCTTCTTCTCCGTCCCCACCGACGAGGCTCGCGGCCGGGTCGCGCTCTACCTCGGCATCACGATGGCCCCGTTCACTCTCCTGGCCCCCGTGATCGGTCCGCTTCTCGACCGCCTCCCGCACGGCCGGCGCGCCGCCATGGCGGGCGCGATGCTGGCCCGCGCGCTGCTCGCCCTGGTGCTCTCCAGCGCGGTCGTCAGCGGCGATCTGCAGCTGTATCCGGCCGCCCTGGGGGTGCTGGTCGCCTCCAAGGCGTACGGCGTGGTCAGAAGCGCCGTCGTGCCCCGGCTGCTGCCACCGGGCTTCTCACTGGTGAAGGCCAACTCGCGGGTCACCCTGGGCGGCCTGCTCGCCACCGGCGTGGCGGCGCCGATCGGCGCGGGCCTGCAGTCGATCGGACCGCGCTGGCCGCTGTTCGGCGCCTGCGCGATCTTCATCGCCGGTACGGTCCTGTCGTTCACGCTGCCCCGCAAGGTCGACTCGGCCAAGGGCGAGGACCGGGCTCTGCTCGCCGCCGACGAGCAGCATCTGCACGGCCCGCACCGGCAGCCCGTCAAACGCCCGAACCTGCGGACCGTCGGCATCGCGGTCACCCACGCCCTGGGCGCCAACGCCGCCCTGCGCTGCCTCTCCGGGTTCCTGATCTTCTTCCTGGCGTTCCTGCTGCGGGAGCACCCCATGTCCGGGCAGAGCGCCGCCGTGTCCCTCGGCATAGTCGCCGCCGCGGCCGGCACCGGCAACGCGCTGGGCACGGCGGTCGGCGCCTGGCTCAGATCCCGGGCGCCGGAGATCATCATCGTGACCGTCGTCGGCCTGGTGATGGCCGTGGCGCTCACGGCGGCGGCCCTGTTCGGGGCGGTCATGGTGGCCTGCCTCGCGGCGGTCGCCGGGTTCGCGCAGGCCCTGGCCAAGCTGTCCCTGGACGCCCTCATCCAGCGGGACGTCCCGGAGTCGGTGCGCACCTCCGCGTTCGCCCGCTCCGAGACGCTGTTGCAGGTGTCGTGGGTGCTCGGCGGGGCCATCGGCATCGTGCTGCCGCTGCGCGGCTCGTTCGGGCTGCTGATCGGCGCCGCCATCGTCGCCGCCGGCTGGCTGACCACCGCCAAGGGCCTGCTCGGCTCCGCCCGGCACGGCGGGCACGTCCGGGCGCGGGTCGAGTGAGCGGGCCCCGGCGACCCGCCGCGCCGCGCCCGCGACACGGCACGCCGCCCCCGCATGGAGAGAGCACCACACACGCCCGATAGCCTTCGCCCATGACCACGCTGCAATCCGTTGTGCGACGCCGCCGCGCGCTCGCCGCCGCCGGCGCCGTTTCCGCCGGACTGCTCGTCCTGTCGGCCTGCGACAAGCCGACGCCGCTCGCCACGGTGACCGTAGGAACCGACTCCGTCCACGCGGAGGCCACCTGCGGCGGCGAGAGCGGTGAGACCGTGAAGACCTCGGACCTCGCCAAGTGCCTGAAGGACAAGGACATCAAGTCCATCAAGGTCGACCCGGACGAGACCGTGCGTTTCGGTGTCGACCCGGACATCGCCGACGAGGGCTGGACCATCCTCATGAACGGCCAGCCGCTCACCGACTCCAGCACCAAGACCTACCGGACCGTCCCGGGCAGCGTGTTCTTCAACGCCCAGTACGGCGCCAGCGGCAACTCCACGCTCGTCTCCATCAAGGAGGGCGAGCGGGGCGTCACCGGCCTGTGGTCCTTCAAGCTGAAGAAGGACAGCTGATCACGTCCGCTGCACGGATCCTCGTGGCCACCGCGGTCCCCGCCGAGCGGGACGCGGTGGCCCCGGCGCTCGGCCTGCCGGACGCGGAGGTGATCGCCGCCGGTGTCGGCCCGGCCCTCGCCGCCGCCTCCACCGCCACGGCCCTGACCACCGCCGCCCTCGGCGGCCGCCCCTTCACGCTGGTCGTCTCCGCGGGCATCGCCGGCGGCTTCGCGCCGCACGCGCCCGTCGGCTCCCTCGTCGTCGCCGACGAGATCACGGCCGCCGACCTCGGCGCCGAGACCCCCGACGGCTTCCTCCCGGTCACCGAGCTGGGCTTCGGCACCGTCACCCACCGCCCGCCCGAGGCCCTGGTGCGCGAGGTGGCGTCCGCGACGGGCGCCCGCCCCGGCGCCGTGCTGACCGTCTCCACCGTCACCGGCACCGCCACCCGCGCCGCCCGCCTGCGGGAACGCCACCCCACCGCCCTCGCCGAGGCCATGGAGGGCTTCGGTGTCGCCGAGGCCGCGGCCGCGCACGGCACGCCGGTGCTGGAACTGCGCGCCGTCTCCAACCCCGTCGGCCCGCGCGACCGCGCCGCCTGGCGGATCGGGGACGCGCTGGCCGCGCTCGCCGAGGGCTTCGGGAAGATCACCCCCGTCCTCCGGAGTTGGAACCCACATGACCGGTGACCCCTTGCAGATCGCGTACTCCCCCTGCCCCAACGACACGTTCGTCTTCGACGCCCTCGCCCACGGCCGCGTCCCCGGCGCCCCCGCCCTGGACGTCACGTTCGCCGACATCGACGTCACCAACGGCATGGCCGAACGCGGCGAGTTCGACGTGCTGAAGGTGTCGTACGCCGTGCTGCCGTACGTCCTCGGCGAGTACACCCTGCTGCCCTGCGGGGGCGCGCTGGGCCGGGGCTGCGGGCCGCTGGTGCTGACCCGCGAGCCCGGCACCGATCTGGCCGGGCGCACGGTCGCGGTGCCGAGCGAGCGGTCGACGGCGTATCTGCTGTTCCGGCTGTGGGCCGCCGACACGGTGCCCGGCGGGGTCGGGGAGATCGTGGTGATGCCGTTCCACGAGATCATGCCCGCCGTGCGCGACGGGAAGGTGGACGCGGGACTCGTCATCCACGAGGCCCGCTTCACGTACCAGAACTACGGGCTGCACAAGCTCGCCGACATGGGCGAGCACTGGGAGGACACCACCGGGCTGCCGATCCCGCTCGGCGCGATCATCGCCAAGCGGTCGCTGGGCGCCGAGCGGCTGACCGCCCTGGCGGACGCGATCCGCGCCTCGGTGCGGGCCGCGTGGGACGACCCGGAGATCTCCCGGCCCTATGTCATGGAACACGCGCAGGAAATGGACCCGGCGGTCGCGGACCAGCACATCGGTCTGTACGTCAACGAGTTCACGGCCGGTCTCGGCGAGGACGGATACGCGGCCGTGCGCGGACTGCTGACCCGCGCGGCGGCCGAGGGACTCCTTCCGCCCCTCGACCCGCACGCACTGGATTTCCCCTAGAAATCCCCGAATCCCGCCCGTGCCGCCTATACGTCGAGCTGGTCGGCGACGGCCCGGAGCAGGCCCGCGATCTTCTTGCCGGAGTTCTTCTCCGGGTAACGGCCCTTCTCCAGCATGGGCGTGATGTTCTCCAGGAGGGTCGTCAGGTCCTGGACGATGGACGCCAGTTCGTCCGGCTTCTTGCGCTGGGCGGCCGCGACGGACGGCGTCGGATCGAGCAGGACGACCGACAGCGCCTGGTCCCCGCGCTGACCGGCGACGACACCGAACTCCACCCGCTGGCCCGGCTTGAGCGCGTCGACGCCGGCGGGGAGGACCGAGGAATGGACGAAGACGTCACCGCCGTCGTCACGGGAGAGAAAGCCGAAGCCCTTCTCACTGTTGAACCATTTGACTTTGCCGGTGGGCACGTCTGTCCTCGTCCTCGTACTCGTCGGGAAACTGCTTCTGAAAAAACGGCTCTTGACAGCACTGCAGCGGGTCGGCCCCGACCCGCCGGTACCCAGGCTAATGGTCCCCGGGCCGGTGACAAGACGTCGCCGGGTCGTTCCCTCGGGCAGGGAACTACCCTGGTCCGGTGCGTGACAAAACCCGAACGGATTCCACCGCGCCCGGAGACCGGCTGATCCGGGCCGGCGCGATCGTCTTCTTCATCGGCGCCGTGGCCACACTGGTCACGGTGGCCCCGTTCCTGCTCGGTACGACGCCCTTTCCGACCTTCATGTTCGGTCTGAGCATGCTCATGGGCGTCGGATTCCTCGTCGCCGGTGCCGGGGTGCTCCGGTCGATCGCGGCCGGCCGGCGCCAGGCCCGTCAGGCCGCGCGGTAGCCGGCGAGCCAGTCCGGGAAGCCGGTCAGGTCCGCGAGGACGACGTCCGCGCCCAGCTCGGCGAGCTGCGCGGCGTCGAACGGCCCGGTGGCGACGGTGACCGACAGCGCGCCCGCCGCGCGCGCCGCCCGGATGTCCCCCTGGTGGTCGCCGACGTAGACGCTCGCCCCGTGTTCGCGCAGGGCGACGGCCTTGCGCTCGGCCCACAGGTCGCCGACCACGGCGTCGGGTTCGAGGCCGAGGTGCTCCATGTGCAGCTTCGCGTTCGGCTCGTGCTTGGCGGTGACGACGATCGCCCGCCCACCGGCCTCCTGTACGGCGGCTATCGCCTCGCGGGCGCCGGGCAGCGCGGTCGTGGCGGTGACGGCGAACGCCGGGTACATCGCCCGGTACTCCTCGGCGACGGCCGCGACCCGCTCGGCCGGGAACCAGTTCGCCAGCTCCTCCTCCAGCGGCGGCCCGAGCCGGGTGACCGCGAGGTCGGCGTCGATGTACGTCCCGGTCCGCTCGGACAGCGCCCGGTAGCAGGCGTGGATCCCGGGGCGGGAGTCGATGAGGGTCATGTCGAGGTCGAAGCCGACGGTGAGTGCCATATGCACCATTGTGCCGAGCCGCCGCGCGCGGCCGTCCCGCGGGGACGCGTCAGGTGCGCCGCTGGGAACGCCAGACGATGAACAGGGCGGACGCCACGGCCGCGCCGCGCACCACCCAGGGCCAGGTCTCGACGACCGCCGCGTTGGTCTCGCCCGGCAGCAGTGCCTCGCCCCAGCGTCCGGTGGCGCGGCCCCAGAGCCAGGCGACCCCGGCGGTGAGCGAGAGGCCCGGCAGGATCACGACCGCCCACTTGGTCTCGGTGTCGCTCAGCCGCCGGGAGCCCCAGGCGATGAGCCACCCCAGGAGCAGGACGAGGACGTTGCCGAGGACCGCCCCGGCGACGAGCAGGGCGGCGGCGGCCAGCAGCAGCGGGTTGTTCCAGCGGCTCTCGGGGAGGGCCGGGCGGCGCAGCAGGCGGCGGCGCTTGGGTGCCTCGTCCACCACCGTGTCGTCGTCGGCCTGCTCGACGGCGGCCGGTGCCGGGTCCTTCGTGCCGGGGGCGTCCTTCGCCGGGGGGCGGCGGAGCATCTCGGGGATCTCGACGCCGCCGACGAACCCGGGGATGTCCTCGCCCGGCCCGAGCGGGGTGCTGTCCACCTGCCACCAGTCGGGCCGCAGCGCGCTGCCGCCCAGGTCGGCCGCGGTCGCCAGATGGGGCGGCGGGGGCACGTCGGGACGGGCGGCGGGCTCGGCGGGACGCGGGCGCGGCACGATCCGGCGCAGGCCCTTGGGGCGCCGGGCCGTGGACGCGGTGTCGTCGGCGGACGGCTGGGCGGGTACGGCGGTGACGGGGCCCTGCGGGGCGGCGGCGGAGGAGGGGGCGCCCCCGGCGGCGGTGACGACGTCGTCGGGGCTGCCGAGCCGGTCGATGATGCGCCGGACGGCGGCGGGGCTGTCGACGGGTGCCTTGGCGCGGCGCCGGTCGATCTCGCCGCGCAACTCGTTCACCAGGCGCATCCGGGTGGCCGACGGCAGCTGCCGCTGCTGGGCCACGTCCCCGACGCGGCTCAGATACTCGTAGACGACCTGGTCGCTCTCGATCCCCACGAAGTCCCCTCCGGGGCGGACGCGTTGTGATACCCCGTGGGACGACGGTAGCGCAGGGCGCGCGCGGCGCCCGGGACGCGGGGGCGGTGCCGTCGGCGCCGCCGGCCCCGGCCGCCGCGCGCGATCCAGGGGTTCGCCGCCTCCCCTGCGCCGGCCGCGCACCCGCTAGATTGGGTCGGATGAGCGAACCGGCTACACCGCCCCGTTCCCTCGCGGAGGCGCTCCGCGCGCGGGACGACGCCTCGCTGGCCGTGCTCCTGCGCAGCCGGCCCGACCTCATCACGCCCGTGCCGACCGATCTGACGCAGCTCGCGACGCGGGCCGGTACGCGGGCGTCCGTGGTGCGCGCCTTGGAGCGGCTGGACCGGTTCGCGCTGCAGACGGCGGAGGCGCTGGCCGTGGCGCCGGACCCGGCGACGTACGCGGAGCTGCTCGGGCTGATGGCCGGTGACGACGGCGACCCGGCGGTCGAGGGCGCGCTGCCGCAGGCGCTGGGGACGCTGCGCGACCAGGCGCTGGTGTGGGGCGGCGACGACCGGCTGCGGCTGGTCCGCACGGCCCGTGAGCTGCTGGCGCCTTCGCCGCAGCATCCGTCGCCGACGGGGCTGGGGCCGACCGTGCGGGAGGCGGCGGCCGGGATGTCGCCGGGCCGGATCCAGGAGATCGTGACGGCGGCGGGGCTGCCGTCCACGCACGACGCGGTGTCCGCGCTGGACGCGCTCACGGCGCTGTTCACCGACCGGCGGCGGATGGCGGCGCTGCTCGACGAGGCGCCGGCGGACTCCGTGGAGGTGCTGTCCCGGCTGGTGTGGGGGCCGCCGTACGGACAGGTGACCGCGGATCCGGCGCCCCGGCTGCGCTGGCTGATGGACCGCGGGCTGCTGCTGCCCACGGCGCCGGGGACGGTCGTGCTGCCCCGTGAGGCGGCGCTGCATCTGCGCGGCGGGCGCGCGCACCGCGCCACCGAGCCGCTGCCGCCGTCGGTGGAGCCGGCGGCCACGCACCGCGCGGGGATCGTGGACGCGACGGCGGCCGGGCAGGCGTACACCGCGCTCGCCACCGTCGAGGAGCTGTTGAAGGACTGGCACGAGGGCGGGCCGCCGGTGCTGCGGGCGGGCGGTCTGAGCGTGCGTGACCTGAAGCGGACGGCTGTCGCCCTGGACGTGCCGGAGCCGGTCGCCGCGTTCTGGGTGGAGCTCGCCTACGCCGCCGGGCTGGTGGCCTCCGACGGCGAGGCCGACGAGCGGTACGCGGCGACCCCGGCCTACGACGAGTGGCTGGAGCGGCCGGCCGCCGAGCGCTGGGTGGCGCTGGCCCGCGCCTGGCTGACGGCGACCCGGACGGCGGGCGTGGTCGGCGGGCGGGACGCGAAGGACCGCACGTTGTCGGCGCTGGGCCCGGGCCTGGACCGCTCGGCGGCGCCGGAGGTACGGCACCGGGTGCTGGCGCTGCTCGCCGCGCTTCCGGAGGGGGCGGCCCCGGCACCCGACTCGGTGCTGGCCCGGCTGCGCTGGGAGCGGCCCCTGCGCGGGCCCCAGCGCGACGACGATCTGCGCGCCCGGCTGGCCCGGTGGACGCTGGACGAGGCCGAGCGGCTGGGTGTGACGGGACGCGGCGCGCTGTCGTCGCACGGGCGTGCCCTGCTGGGCGCGCCCGCGGCCCGGCCCGCCGGGACGGCACCCGCCGCCGCGGGTCCCTCGGCCACCGGCCCGACCGCGGACGGACCCGCCGGGGCCCCGCACGGCGCTCCGGCCGGGGAGCCCACCGGGCCCGGCGACAAGTTGCCCGTGCACCACGAGCAGCCGCGCCCCGTCCCGCCGCTCGATCCGCTCGCGCCGGCCGAGCAGGCCGCCGCGGCGGCCGCCGCCGCCCGGCTCCTCGCGCCCCTGCTCCCGGAGCCGCTGGACCACGTCCTGCTCCAGGCCGACCTGACGGCGGTGGCGCCCGGCCCGCTGCGGCGGCCGCTCGCTGACATGCTGGGGGTTCTCGCGGACGTCGAGTCAAAGGGCGGCGCGACCGTGTACCGGTTCACGCCGGGGTCGGTGCGCCGGGCCCTGGACGCCGGGCGCAGCGCCTCCGACCTGCATGCCTTCCTGGCCCAGCACTCCCGTACGCCGGTGCCGCAGCCGCTGGCGTACCTGATCGACGACGTGGCGCGGCGGCACGGGCAGCTGCGGGTGGGGGCCGCGTCGGCGTACGTCCGCTGTGACGACGACGCGATGCTGAACGAGATCCTCGCCGACAAGCGCGCGGCCGGGCTGCGGCTGCGCCGTCTCGCGCCGACCGTGCTGGCCGCGCAGAGCGACCCGGCGACGCTGCTGGAGGGGCTGCGCGCGATGGGGTTCGCGCCGGCCGCCGAGTCGGCCGAGGGGGACGTCCTGATCACCCGCGCCGACGCCCACCGCACCCCGCCGCGCTCGGCCCCCGAGCCGGTGCCGGACGGCCCGCCCGCGCCGGACGCCACGCTGCTGGCCGCGGCGATCCGCGCCATCCGCGCGGGCGACCTGGCGTCCACGGCGCCGCGCAGGCCGAGCGGTGCCGCCCCGGCCGTGGGCGGGGGCGAGCTGCCCCGCACGACCTCCGCCGAGACGCTGGCCACCATGCAGGCGGCCGTGCTGACCGGGGAGGCGCTGTGGATCGGGTACGTCAACGCCGAGGGCGCCGCCAGCCAGCGGGTGATCGCGCCGGTCCGGGTCGAGGGCGGGTTCGTGACGGCGTACGACCACACCGCGGACGAGGTGCGGACGTATCCGCTGCACCGGATCACCGGGGTCGCCGAGCTGGCCGACGACGAGATCTGAGAGCGGCCGGGAAGCGATCAGGCACACTGGACGTTTGGCCGAGTGGTGAGCGGAAGGACGGACCCACGTGAACGGACCACTGATCGTCCAGTCGGACAAGACCCTGCTCCTGGAAGTGGATCACGAGCAGGCCGACGCGTGCCGTCGGGCGATCGCGGCCTTCGCGGAGCTGGAGCGGGCACCCGAGCACATCCACACCTACCGGGTGACGCCGCTCGGCCTGTGGAACGCGCGCGCGGCCGGGCACGACGCCGAGCAGGTCGTGGACGCGCTGGTGACGTACAGCCGTTATCCCGTGCCGCACGCCCTGCTGGTCGACATCGCCGAGACGATGGACCGCTACGGCCGGCTCACGCTGTCCAAGCACCCCACGCACGGCCTCGTCCTGACGACCACCGACCGGCCGGTCCTGGAGGAGGTGCTGCGCTCCAAGCGCGTCGCGCCGCTGGTCGGCGCCCGCATCGACCCGGACACGGTCGCCGTGCACCCCTCCGAGCGCGGGCAGATCAAGCAGACCCTGCTGAAGCTGGGCTGGCCCGCCGAGGACCTCGCCGGGTACGTGGACGGCGAGGCGCACCCGATCGAGCTGGCCGAGGACGGCTGGGCGCTGCGGCCGTACCAGCGGCAGGCCGTGGAGAACTTCTGGCACGGCGGCAGCGGTGTCGTCGTCCTCCCGTGCGGCGCGGGCAAGACCCTGGTCGGCGCCGGGTCGATGGCGCAGGCGAAGTCGACCACGCTGATCCTCGTCACGAACACCGTCTCGGCGCGGCAGTGGAAGCACGAGCTGGTGAAGCGGACCTCGCTGACCGAGGAGGAGATCGGCGAGTACAGCGGGACGCGCAAGGAGATCCGCCCGGTCACGATCGCCACGTACCAGGTGCTGACGACCCGGCGGAAGGGGGTCTACCCGCATCTGGAGCTGTTCGACTCCCGGGACTGGGGCCTGATCGTCTACGACGAGGTGCACCTGCTGCCCGCGCCGGTCTTCAAGTTCACCGCCGACCTCCAGGCGCGGCGGCGGCTCGGGCTGACCGCGACCCTGGTCCGTGAGGACGGCCGCGAGTCGGACGTGTTCTCCCTGATCGGCCCGAAGCGGTTCGACGCGCCGTGGAAGGAGATCGAGGCGCAGGGCTACATCGCGCCCGCGGACTGCGTGGAGGTCCGGGTGAACCTCACGGACTCCGAGCGGCTCGCGTACGCCACCGCCGAGCAGGAGGAGAAGTACCGCTTCTGCGCGACGACCGACACCAAGCGGAAGGTCACCGAGGCGCTGGTGCGCCGGTTCGCCGGGCAGCAGATCCTGGTGATCGGCCAGTACATCGACCAGCTCGACGAGCTGGGCGAGCATCTGGACGCGCCGGTGATCAAGGGCGAGACGTCGAACGCGCAGCGGGAGAAGCTGTTCGAGGCGTTCCGGCAGGGCGAGATCAACGTGCTGGTGGTGTCGAAGGTCGCGAACTTCTCCATCGACCTGCCGGAGGCGACGGTCGCCATCCAGGTGTCGGGGACGTTCGGCTCGCGTCAGGAGGAGGCGCAGCGGCTCGGCCGGGTGCTGCGGCCCAAGGCGGACGGGCACCAGGCGCACTTCTACTCGGTGGTCGCGCGGGACACGCTCGACCAGGACTTCGCCGCCCACCGCCAGCGCTTCCTGGCGGAGCAGGGCTACGCGTACCGGATCGTGGACGCCGACGAGATCCTGGCGGAAGGCGCCGAGGGCGCCGAGGGCTGAAGGCCCGGGAGGGACGGGCGGTTCCGTACGGTCACGGTCGCTGACGGTATGTCACCGTGACCGGCGGGTCCGTCACTTGTGGCGGACGCCCGCCTCCTCCCGGTACTCGCCGAGGACGATCACGTCGAAGGCGGCGCCCACGAACACCTTGACGGCACGCAGGGCTTCACCGAGTCGATGACGGTGGCTCCCCTGGAGCGCGGTCGCTCCGCGGGGGGCCGCGGGGGCCGAGTGGATGGTTGCTGCGCTCATGTCTCCATGATGCGTTCGTGTCCGTGAAGTCCGCATCGGTCCAAGGGCCGAAGCCGGGGGCCGCCCGTGTACGCCTCGGGACGGACGGGCCGCCCTCAAGGAGGACGGCAACCCTTAGGGGGCAGTGGTCTTCGGTCGGGGCCCGGTTATTGGTTGGCGTCCATGGCAGGCGCTCACCTAAAATCTCCGCTCTTGCCCGCCTCCCCTCGCGGAGTGCCGCCGCCCGGACGGAAACCGGACGGCTCTCTCTCGTCCACCTGCTCACAGGTCATCCGGAGGCACCCCCTTGTCCAGGCCCGTCGACGACAGCCTCGATCCGCTCGAGCGTGAGCGCTCCCATCTGGCGTCCTCGCGTGCCGCGCTGCGCGCCATGCGCGAGGACGTCGAGTCCCTCGACATCCGCGACGTCACCGCGAACTGGGTCAACGCGGAGGTCCTGACCCGGCAGATCGACGAACGCATCAAGGCGCTGGCGGACCTCAGCGACACTCCGCTGTTCTTCGGGCGGCTGGACTATCTGCACGCCCCCGGCGCCGAGGGGGCGGAGGGCGCCGAGGGCGAGCGCTTCTACATCGGGCGCCGGCATGTGCACGATGCGGACGGCGACCCGATGGTCATCGACTGGCGTGCGCCGGTGTCCCAGCCGTTCTACCGGGCCTCCAAGAAGGACCCGATGGACATCGCGCTGCGCCGCCGCTTCGGCTACACCGGCGGCGACCTGACCGCGTACGAGGACGAGCACCTGTCGGACCCGGCGGAGGCGGCGCGGACCAGCAGGCTGCTCCAGCAGGAGATCGAACGGCCGCGTGTGGGCCCGATGCGGGACATCGTGGCGACGATCCAGCCCGAGCAGGACGAGATCGTACGGTCCGGGCTCGGCGGGACCGTGTGTGTGCAGGGCGGCCCGGGCACCGGCAAGACGGCCGTCGGCCTGCACCGGGTGGCGTATCTGCTGTACGCGCACCGGGAGCGGCTGGCCCGCACCGGGACGCTGGTGATCGGGCCGAACCGGTCCTTCCTGCACTACATCGAGCAGGTGCTGCCCGCGCTCGGTGAGCTGACGGTCCGCCAGGCCACGGTCGACGATCTCGTGGCCCAGGTCGAGGTGCGCGGCACCGACGACGCGGCCGCCGCGGTGATCAAGGGGGACGCGCGGATGGCCGAGGTGCTGCGGCGGGCGGTGTACGCGCATGTGAGCATGCCGGCCGAGGCGGTGGTCGTGGTGCGGGGATCACGGCGGTGGCGTGTCCCGGCGTACGAGGTCGAGGAGATCGTCCGCGAGCTGCTGGACCGCGACATCCGGTACGGCGCCGCCCGGGAGGCGCTGCCGCAGCGGATCGCGCACGCGGTGCTGGTGCAGATGGAGCGGTCGGGCGAGGCGCCGGACGACCGGGTGCAGGACGCGGTGGCCCGCAACGCCGCCGTGAAGGCGGCCGTCAAGGCGATCTGGCCGCCGGTGGACCCGGCGAAGCTGGTGCTGCGGCTGCTGTCGGACGGTGAGTTCCTGGCGGAGCACGCGGACGGCGTCCTCGACGAGGACGAGCAGCGGACGATCCTGTGGGCGAAGCCGGCGCGGTCGGTGAAGTCGGCGAAGTGGTCGGCGGCGGACGCGGTGCTGATCGACGAGGCGAGCGACCTCGTGACGCGGACGCCGTCGCTGGGACATGTGGTGCTGGACGAGGCGCAGGACCTTTCGCCGATGCAGTACCGGGCGGTGGGGCGGCGCTGCACGACCGGTTCGGCGACGGTGCTCGGCGACCTGGCGCAGGGTACGACGCCGTGGGCGACCCGCAGCTGGGAGGAGGCGCTGACGCACCTCGGCAAGCGGGACGGGGTGATCGAGGAGCTGACGGCCGGTTTCCGTGTGCCGACGGACGTCATCACGTACGCGTCGCGGCTGCTGCCGTCGATCGCGCCGGGGCTGACGCCGGTGGCGTCGATCCGTGACAACCCCGGGCTCTTCGAGATCCGTGAGGTCGCGGAGGCGGCGGAGGTGGCCGCGGCGTGTGTGGAGTCGCTGCGGCACGAGGGGTCGGTCGGGCTGATCGCCGCGGACGCGCGGGTGCCGGTGCTGGCGGAGGCGCTGAAGGCGGCGGGGCTCGAGTATCTGGCGCCGGGTGAGGAGACGACCCGGCAGGCCCGGCTGACGCTGGTGCCGGCGTCGCTGGCGAAGGGTCTGGAGTACGACTACGTGGTCCTGGACGAACCGGCGGCCGTGGTGGACGGGGAGCCGGACGAGCGGACGGGGTTGCGGCGGCTGTATGTGGCGCTGACGCGGGCCGTGTCCGGGTTGACCGTGACCCACACGGAGGCGCTGCCCGCGCAGTTGGGGTGAGGGGGTGGGGGGTTCGGCTGGTGTGCCGGGTGCCGGTGGGTGGGGGTTGATCGCGCAGTTCCCCGCGCCCCTGAAAAGCACCTGCACGCGCCCCTCGAAGAGGAGGTCCCCCCGCCCCCGGGCAGCTATGCCGGGGTGTCCAGCACCGTTCTCCATCGCGATACCGCCTCCGTCGAGACCGGGCCCGTCCAGCCGTCCGGGCGGGCCGCGCCGCCGATGTGGAAGGCGTCGATGCCCGCCGCCAGGAGGTCCGGGACGTGGTCGAGGCGCAGGCCGCCGCCGACCAGGACGCGCTGTTCGTAGCCGGGCTCGCCGTCCCGTGCCGCCTCCGCGAGCAGCGTGGGCAGGCCGTCGTCCACGCCGCCCGCCGCCCCCGCCGTGAGGTATGTGTCCAGGCCCGGCATCCCGTCGAGCTGCTTGCGCAGGGCGTCCCGGTCGGCGGCGCGGTCGATCGCCCGGTGGAACGTCCACCGGCACCCGTCCAGCTCCGGCACGACCCGCTCCATGGCGGCGAGGTCCACGCAGCCCTCGGCGTCGAGGAAGCCGAGCACGAACTCCTCGGCCCCGGCGTCCCGCAGTTCGCGTGCCGCGCGGACGACCCGTTCGACGTCCCCGACCGCGAACCCGTCGGCCAGCCGCAGCATCACGCGCAGATCGATGTCGACGGCGGCGCGGATCCCGGTGAACGTCTCGACGGGCGGGGTGAGCCCGTCCGCCGCCATGTCGGTGACGAGTTCGAGCCGGTCCGCACCCCCGGCCTGGGCGGCGACCGCGTCCTCCACGCCGAGGGCGATCACCTCCAGGACTGCACGCTCGCTCATGGGACCCCATTCCTCGGCATTCGACGGCGACTGGTGACGACTACAGGTCTAGTCCAATCAAAGCCTACGCCTGCCCATCCGGGGTCCCGCTCAACCCCGGGCCCGGAACGGGGTCACGCGAAGATGTTCAGCTCCCCCGGTTCCGCCCCGGCCAGCTCGTACGACGCCCCTGCCGCCGGGCGCCCCGCGTAGAGCCGTACGAGCGTGGTGGCGTCCCCGATGAAGCGCGCCGGGGGCCGGGGCGCGACGGGGTCGCCCAGCCGCAGGGGCTCGTCCACGTCGTCCAGGTCGGCCTGGAGCGGCACGTGCCGGCGCTCACGGGTGAGCCACGCCAGCAGGGCCAGCGCGTCGGGCAGCCCCGCCCCGGCGTACGCCCCCGGCTCGCCCAGCGCCTCGCGCACGTCACCGGCGTGCACCCACTCGCCGAGCCCGACCCCGTCCAGGGCCCCGCCCGCCTTGGCGATCACCGGCCCCGCCTCCGTCATCGCGTGCTCCAGCTCGTCGACGATCCGGGCGGTGCTCCATCCGGCCCGCTCGGCGATGTCCCGGTCGTTGGAGGCGGGCGAGAACACTCCTTCCTCCAGCCGGTCGTCCACGACCCGGGTCAGCGCGGCCGAGCAGTGCGCCAGCACGTCCCGCACCGACCACCCCGGGCAGGCGGCGGCCGGACGGGCGAAGTCCTCGTCGGTCCGGGTCCGCAGCAGCGGGACCAGGGTGTCCCGCTCGACGGCCAGCAGCCGCCCCGGCCGCTCTGGATCCCGTACGTCGTACACGTCTGCAGAAGTCATGCCGACCACGCTAGGGGCCGGAAGCGCCGGTGGGCAGAATGACGTCATGGCCGATCTCGATGATCTCCGCGCCCGCTGGCTGCGCACCCTGCTCGCCGCGCGCTCCGACGGCACCGCAGCGCCCGAGCCGTACGGGGAGGCGTTGCTGAAGCGCTGGTCCGAGCCGCAGCGGCGGTATCACACCGTGGACCATCTGGCGGCGGTGCTCGAGCACGTCGACGTGCTGGCCGAGCACGCCCGGGACGTCGAGGCCGTACGGCTCGCCGCCTGGTTCCACGACGCCGTGTACCTGCCCGAGCGGTCCGAGAACGAGGAGCGGTCCGCCCGGCTCGCCGAGCGGGCCCTTCCCGAGGCCGGGGTGCCCGCCGAGCGGACCGCCGAGGTGGCCCGGCTGGTGCGGCTCACCGTCACGCACGATCCGGCGCCCGACGACCCGAACGGCGAGGTGCTGTGCGACGCCGACCTCGCGATCCTCGCCGCGCCGCCGTCGGCGTACGCCGCCTACACGGCCGCCGTCCGCGAGGAGTACCACTTCGTCCCGAACGACGCCTTCCGCGCCGGGCGCGCCGACGTGCTGCGTCAACTCCTGACCCTGCCCAGCCTGTTCCGCACGCCGTACGGCCGGGAGACGTGGGAGGCGACCGCCCGCTACAACCTCTCCTCGGAGCTGGAAATGCTGTCGCTCTGAGCCATGCGGAGCCGTAGCCTGCACGGCATGCGACACATGGGCGGGGAACGCGTGACCGAGGCCGTGGCCGATGCCGTGGCGCTGCTGCGCACGGTGGCGGACCGGGACTGGGACGGGGTGAAGGCCGGGCGTCTGGACTGGAGTTGCCGTGCCACGGCCGAGCACGTCGCGGGTGACCTCATCGCCTACGCGGGGCAGCTCGCGGGGCGGGCGCGGCGCGCGTACGTCCCGTTCGAGATCACCCTGGACGAGGGCACCGGCAACGACGGGCTGCTCGACGTCGTCGAGACGACCGGCGTCCTGCTCACGGCGGTCCTGCGCACCACGCCGCCCGAGGTGCGCGCCTTCCACCCGTACCCGTTCCGCAGCGCGAACCGCGAGGGGTTCGCCGCGATGGGCGTCGCCGAGGTGCTGCTGCACACCCATGACATCGCCGTCGGGCTGGGGCTGGCCTACGAACCCCCGGCCCACCTCCCCCGGTTCGTGCTGACCACGATCTTCCCGGAGGTCCGCCCGGACGCGGATTCCTGGCGCACCCTGCTGTGGGCCACCGGACGCGGCGACCTGCCCGGCCGCGCCCCGGTCGACGCCTGGCGCTGGAAGAACGACCTCGTCCTCACCTCCGGGCGGCTCACCCTGCAGGGGCTCACCCCGGCCACGGCCGCCGATCTCGCCCAGGGCGGCGACGGCGGGTTCGACTGGGTCGTCGGCGGCCCCTACGAGGGGACGCGGGAGGCCGCCGGGATGCTGACGCAGGCGTACGAGGCGGGTCTGCACCGCCCCGAGTTCGGCGTGTTCGTCCTCGTACGGCGGGAGGACGGCCTCGCGGTCGGCGGGATCGGCTTCCACGGCGCCCCGGACGAGGAGGGCCGCGCGGAGATCGGCTACGACCTGGTGGAGGGCGCCCGCGGCCGGGGCTACGCGACGGAGGCGCTGGACGCCCTGTCCCGGTGGGCGCTGGCCCGCGACGACGTCCACAGCCTGTGCGCGACGGTCGAGGAGGACAACGCCCCCTCGCAGCGCGTCGCCGAGCGCGCCGGATACGTCCGCGCCGGCGCCGAGGAGGAACGCGCGGTCCAGGACCGGCACGAGTCGGAGGGCGCGCTCCTGCTGTACGTCCGCCGGGACCCGGGCACGCCGTCCGGTCAGTGACGCATGTCCTTCTTGCGCCGGCGCAGCCCGGCCCCGTACAGCAGCCGCACCACCTCGCGGCTGCTGACCTCCACCGCGCCGGCCCGGACCGCGTCGGCGTACCGGTGCGCGGGGAGGTCGTAGTGGTCCCGTTCGAACGCCCGGCGCGGGACGCCGATGCCGTCGGCGAAGCGGTGCAGCTCGTCGTAGGAGACGTCGCTGACGACGTGCGACCACAGGCGGCCGTGGCCCGGCCAGGTGGGCGGGTCGATGTAGATCGTCACGCGGGCGGCGTCCCGCCGAGCGCGGACCCGAGCGAGCCGACCGCCGCGACCTTCACCCCGGCCTTGTGGCACACCCAGTGCGGGTCGGGGCCCAGTTCGGGCTCGACGTCCAGCGCGTGCGGCTCGCCGGTGCCGCACGCCGGGCACAGCGGCCAGCGGCCGTGCCGGTCCAGCAGCGCGTCCTGCACGTCCTGGGCGACCAGTCCCGCCACGTACGCGGCGCCGTCCGGCCACTGCTCCACCCACCAGCGCCGTTCGGCGACGGACTGCTCCACCAGGGAGACGACGTCCGCCTCGGCGACCTCGTCGGCGGCCAGGTCGGCGAGCACCAGGGCGCGGGCCGTGTGCAGCGCCTGTTCGAGCGGGGTGACGGGGTCCATGCGTCTATTGTGCGCACTCTTGACCACGACCCGGCATTGAAAATACGTTTCATATGTGACCAATGACGTGAAGGAAACTTTCGGCCGCGCGCCCGCGCCCGCCGCCCTCGCGGCCAAGGTGCGCACGCTCGCCCCGTCGATGACCCGCTCCATGCAGCGCGTCGCCGAAGCGGTGGCGAACGACCCTGCGGGCTGTGCCGCCCTCACGGTCACCGGACTCGCCGAGCTCACCGGCACCAGCGAGGCCACCGTCGTGCGCACCGCCCGCCTCCTCGGCTACCCCGGCTACCGCGACCTGCGGCTCGCCCTGGCCGGCCTGGCCGCCCAGCAGGAGTCGGGCCGCGCCCCCGCCATCACCACCGACATCGCGGTGGACGACCCGATCGCCGACGTCGTCGCCAAGCTGGCCTACGACGAGCAGCAGACCCTCGCCGACACGGCGGCCGGTCTCGACACCGTCCAGCTGGGCGCGGCGGTCACCGTCGCCGCGGCGGCCCGCCGGATCGACGTGTACGGCATCGGGGCGAGCGGGCTGGTCGCCCAGGACCTCACCCAGAAGCTGCTGCGGATAGGGCTGATAGCGCACGCGCACAGCGATCCGCACCTCGCGGTGACGAACGCCGTCCAGCTGCGCGCCGGCGACGTGGCCATCGCGATCACGCACTCCGGCTCCACCGGGGACGTCATCGAGCCGCTGCGGGTCGCCTTCGAGCGCGGGGCCACCACCGTCGCGATCACCGGCCGCCCCGACGGCCCGGTCACGCAGTACGCCGACCACGTCCTCACGACGTCGACGGCCCGCGAGAGCGAGCTGCGCCCGGCCGCGATGTCGTCCCGCACGAGCCAGCTCCTCGTCGTGGACTGCCTGTTCGTCGGGGTGGCCCAGCGGACGTACGACACCGCGGCACCGGCGCTGGCCGCCTCCTACGAGGCCCTGGCCCACCGGCACCGCCGCTAGCGTCACCGTCGTCGAGCAACGAAGAGAGCCGCCCGCGCATGACCTCCGCTTCCACTCCTCGTGACCTCCGCGCCGAGCTGGAGACCCTGACCACCGAGGCGTTCCGGCCCGAGTTCGCCGAGATCGACCGGCTGCCGACCCTGGACATCGCCCGGCTCATGAACGGCGAGGACGGCTCGGTGCCCGCCGCCGTCGCCCGGCGGCTGCCCGAGATCGCCGCCGCCGTGGACGCCGTGGCGGAGCGGATGGCGCGCGGCGGGCGCCTCGTCTACGCGGGCGCGGGCACGGCGGGCCGGCTGGGCGTGCTCGACGCCTCCGAGTGCCCGCCCACCTTCAACACCGATCCGGGGCAGGTCGTCGGCGTCATCGCGGGCGGCCCGCAGGCCGTCGTCACCTCCGTGGAGGGGGCCGAGGACTCCGCCGAGCTGGCCCGCGCCGACCTCGACGCCCTCGCGCTGACCCCGCTCGACACGGTGGTCGGCGTCTCGGCGTCCGGACGCACCCCCTACGCCGTCGGCGCGGTCGAACACGCCCGGCGGCTCGGCGCGTTGACGATCGGCCTGTCCTGCAACGCGGACAGCGCGCTGGCGGCCGCCGCCGAGCACGGCATCGAGGTCGTCGTCGGCCCCGAGCTGCTGACCGGCTCGACCCGGCTGAAGGCCGGCACCGCCCAGAAGCTGGTCCTCAACATGCTGTCGACGATCACGATGATCCGGCTCGGCAAGACGTACGGGAACCTGATGGTCGACGTCCGCGCCTCCAACGAGAAGCTGCGGGCCCGCTCCCGCCGGATCGTCTCCCTCGCCACGGGCGCGGACGACGCGGCCGTCGAACGGGCCCTGACGGAGGCGGACGGCGAGGTCAAGGCGGCGATCCTCGTCCTCCTCGCGGACGTCGACGGCCCGAGGGCCACCGAGCTGCTCAGCGCGGCGAAGGGGCATCTGCGGGTGGCGCTGCGAGAGGCGGGCGCCTGACCTCCGCCGCGTCCCGGAGCACGGCCAGCAGCCGCTCGGCGGTCCGTACGTTGCAGCGCCCCAGCTGCACGAGCGCGAACGGCTCCTTGCCGGCCCCGGTGACGGGGTCCACGCACAGGGAGGGCAGGACGACACCGACGGCCGCGAGCGCTTCACGCAGGGCCGCGACGATCTCTTCGGACGACCTCATGGGCGGTCACCTCTCCACGCTGAGTCACTGATTCGGTACACAGAGTGGCGGGTGAGTGCCTAGGCTGGCCAGAGGGGGTGTCCCAACACCCTCGGCTGTCCGACCGGGAGGTGTCATGCCGGGTCCCAAGGATCTCGATCCGTCGTCGTCGCCGCGCGCGCTGCTCGGCGCCGAGTTGCGCCACGCGCGCGAGAAGGCGGGGCTGAGCCAGGAGAAGCTGGGGCAACTGCTGTTCGTCAGCGGTTCGTTCGTCGGCCAGCTGGAGACCGGCACCCGCCGGATCCAGACCGGGCAGGCCCGCGTGCTGGACGAGGTGCTGGGGACCGGGGACTTCTTCCAGCGCAACTGCCGGGTGACGGCCACCTCCCGGTATCCGGAGCACTTCGCACAAGCGGCGGAGGCCGAGGCGACCGCCACAGAGATCCGCGAGTACGCACCGCTTCTCGTCCCCGGCCTGTTGCAGACGCCCGCCTACGCCGAGGCGGTGTGCCGCGCCTACCAGCCGACCGCCCCGCAGGAGACCATCGACCGGCTGGTGAGCGCGCGGATGGAGCGGACGCGCCTGCTCGGCGATCCAACACACCCGTTGTTGTGGGTGGTTCTGGACGAGGCCGCGCTGCGGCGGCTCACCGGCGGGCCCGAGGTGATGGCGGAGGCCCTGCGGCACATCGCCGCCCTCGTGCGCCGCAGCCGGGTCATCGTCCAGGTGCTGCCCTTCGAGGCCGGGGCCCACGCCGCCATGCAGGGCGCGCTCAAGCTGATGGACTTCGCCGACGCACCGCCGCTCGTCTACTTCGAGGGGATCGGCACCGGACGGCTGGAGGACGACCCCGCCACGGTCCGCCGCCGACGGCACACCTACGACCTGCTCGCGGCCTGCGCGCTCTCTCCCCGGAAGTCCCTGGCCCTCATCGAGGCCATGGCCCAGGATTACGCGCATGAGGAGCATCCCTGAGCAGGACCTGAAGGCGGCCACCTGGCACAAGTCCCGTCACAGCGGCGGCGACGGCGGCAACTGCCTCGAAGTCACCCACGACTTCCCCTCCGTCGTCCCCGTCCGTGACTCCAAGACCCCGCACGGCCCCACCCTCGTCTTCTCCGGGACCGTCTGGGCGACCTTCGTCGAAGCGGTCAGGATCTGACCTAATCGGCTTCTACGGTGGGCTCATGACCGACACCACGAACACCACCGTCGTAGACGAGCGCGCCGACCTGCTGGAGGCGCTCGCCAAGCACCGGCACTTCCTGCGGTTCACCACGCGTGACCTGACCGACGAGCAGGCCGGCGCCCGGACCACCGCCAGCGCGCTGTGTCTGGGCGGGCTGATCAAGCACGTCGCGTCGGTGGAGCGGAGCTGGGCCGCCTTCATCGTGGAGGGGCCGTCGGCGATGCCCGACTTCTCCGCGATGACCGAGGCGGACTTCGCGAAGCGGGCCGACGAGTTCAGGATGCTGCCGGGCGAGACGCTGGCCGGTGTGCTGGCGGAGTACGAGGAGGTCGCCCGGAGCACCGACGAGCTGGTCGCGAAGCTCCCGGACCTGAACGCCTCCCACCCGCTGCCCCGGGCGCCGTGGAACGACGCGGACGCCCGCTGGTCGGCCCGCAGGGTGCTGCTGCACATCATCGCCGAGACCGCGCAGCACGCCGGGCACGCCGACATCATCCGGGAGTCCCTGGACGGTGCGAGGACGATGGGCTGACGAGATGGCGTAAAGGGGTGGGGACTGCCCAGACTGGGGTCCATGAACCACGCCCAGATGACCGCCCTGGGCCGTGCTCTCCGTCTCGTCGGTGAGCACGGCGACGCCCTCACCGCGGACACGCCCGACGCCCGGCTGCACGAGATGAAGGCGGATCTGCGCCGCGCGCTGGAGCTGCTGGACGAGAGCGTCACCGGCGCCGCGCCCGCGACGCGCTGCCCCGAGCATCCGAACGGGCCGGTCGACGAGAACGCGCACGACCTGTGTCTGCTCTGCGAGACCCGCCGCCGGGCCGCGCGGCGCTCGGAGTTCAACGGCCCGGACGTGCCCCGCTCCCCCGAGCGCACGGCACCCTCCCGGTACGGGGTGCGGGGCGACCGCCCGCAGCCCCAGCAGCGCTGGCTGCCGGAGCTGTGGAACGGGCAGGAGTGGCAGTTGTGCGGCACACCGCGCCGCGACCGCCGGGAGGCCGAGCTGTATCTCGCCGCCCAGCGGCGCGGGCCGCGCCCCGCGATGGCCTACCGGCTGGTGCACGAGTTCACCGACTACGAGGTGCTGCGGATCTGGGGCACCCCGGTGAAGGTGGACATCGAGCCGCTGGGCAATCTGTAGCCGCTACTTCACCGTGGCGGGCTCGGGGGCCGACTCGGCGGCGGGCTCGCCGGGGCCGGAGGTGTCCGGCTTCGGGATGAAGGACGCCACCACGAACGCGAGCAGTGCCGCGCCGGCGCCGACCGCGAGGACCACCTTGAAGGCGTTCTCGGACGGCAGGGCGTAGCCGCCGAGGTCCGTGGTCATCTGGGCGAGGATCACCCCCGCGACCGCGCTCGCGGTCGACGTGCCGAGGGAGCGCATCAGCGTGTTGAGGCTGTTGGCGGCGGCCGTCTCCGACGCGGGGACGGCCCCCATGATCAGGGCCGGCATGGAGCCGTAGGCGAAGCCGATGCCCATGCCGATGACGCAGGCCACCAGGATGAAGTGCCAGACCTCGGACATCAGGACGATGTTGAGGCCGTAGCCCGCGGCGACGACGAGGACGCCGATCATCAGCGTGACCTTGGGGCCCCTGGTCCGGGAGATCGCCGCCGACACGGGGGCCGTGACCATCATGACCAGGCCGGAGGGGGCCAGGCACAGGCCCGCGACCAGCATCGACCTGCCGAGGCCGTAGCCGGTCCCGGCGGGCAGCTGGAGCAGCTGCGGGAGCACCAGGCTCATCGCGAACATCGCGAAGCCCACCGCGATGGACGCCAGGTTGGTGACGAGCACCTGGCGGCGGGCCGTCGTGCGCAGGTCGACCAGCGGCTCGGCGGTGCGCAGCTCCCACCAGCCCCACACGAGCAGGATCACGACGGCCGCCACGAACAGGCCGACCGTGGTGCCGCTGCCCCAGCCCCAGTCGGCGCCCTTGGAGATGACCAGCAGCAGGCAGACGAGGCCGGCCGCCATGCCGACGCCGCCGACGACGTCGAAGCGCCCGCCGGTGCGCACCCGCGACTCGGGGACGAACAGCAGCACGCAGATCAGCGCGACGACCCCCATGGCCGCCGACGTCCAGAACAGCATGTGCCAGTCGAAGTTGTCCGCGATGAGGGCGGCGGCGGGCAGGCCGAGGGCGCCGCCGATGCCGAGGGAGGCGCTCATCAGGGCGGTGGCGGAGCCGAGCCGCTCGGCGGGCAGTTCGTCGCGCATGATGCTGATGCCGAGCGGGATCACACCGGAGGCCAGGCCCTGGAGGACACGTCCCACGACCATCGGGACGAGCGACTCGCTGAACCCGCACGTCACGGACCCGACGATCAGCAGGACGACGCTGACGAGCAGCATCCGCCGCTTGCCGTACATGTCGCCGAGGCGGCCCATGACGGGCGTGGCGACGGCGGCGGCGAGCAGCGTGGCCGTGACCGCCCAGGCCGTGTCGGAGGCCGGGGCGTCCAGCAGCTTCGGCAGTTCCGGGACGATCGGGATGACCAGGGTCTGCATCAGCGAGACGACGATGCCCGCGAAGGCCAGGACCGCGACCACGGCGTTCGCCCTCGGCGGGGTGTCACCCCCGGCCACCGCGGTGGGAGGGGCAGGGGTGTGGGACATGGGATGCCTCCGTCGGGCGTGCGGGCGTGAGGGCCACGCACTGATTGACGAAGGCAACCTTAAGTCAGTTGATTGACTTACTCAACCGAACATGAGGGGACCCCCGGCCGTGCGGCACGGGGGTCGTGGGCCCGAGGGGGCCGGGGGTCAGCTGCCGGGGGTCGGCTTAGCCGGGGGTCAGCTGAGGGTCTTCAGCGACGCCGCGTCGTACGGCTTCAGCTCGTCGAAGCGGCCGTCGAGGACCTTCGCGGCCCACTGCGGGTCCTGCAGGAGGGCCCGGCCGACGGCCACCATGTCGTACTCCTCGCGCTCCAGCGCGTCCAGCAGGTCGTCGAAGCCCTTGGTGACGGAGCCCTCTCCGGCGAACGCCCGAATGAAGTCGCCGTCGAGGCCGACCGAACCGACCGTGATGGTGGCCTTGCCGGTCAGCTTCTTCGTCCAGCCCGCGAGGTTGAGGTCGGAGCCGTCGAACTCCGGGATCCAGTAGCGGCGGGTGGAGGCGTGGAAGGCGTCGACACCGGCCGCGGCGAGCGGTGCCAGGATGGCCTCCAGCTCCTGCGGGGTCTCGGCGAGGCGCGCGTCGTACGCCTCCTGCTTCCACTGCGAGTAGCGGAAGATCACCGGGAAGGAGGGGGACACCCGCTCGCGCACGGCGGCCACGATCTCCGCGGCGAAGAGCGTGCGGGCGACCGGGTCGCCGCCGTAGGCGTCGGTGCGGCGGTTGGTGCCCGACCACAGGAACTGGTCGACGAGGTAGCCGTGGGCGCCGTGGATCTCCACGCCGTCGAAGCCGATGCGCTCGGCGGCCGCGGCGGCGTCGGCGAAGGCGCCGATCACGTCGTCCAGGTCCTGCCGGGTCATCGCCCGGCCGGTGGGCTCGTCGGCACCGATGCGCAGCCCCGAGGGCCCGACGGCCGGGGCGTCCGTGAAGGGCGGCTGGCCCTGCTCGCGGACCATGCCGATGTGCCACAGCTGCGGCACGATCGTGCCGCCCGCCGCGTGCACCGCCTCGGCGACCTTCGCCCACCCGGCGAGCTGCTCCTCGCCGTGGAACCGGGGCACCCGGCCGCTCTGCCCGGCCGAGGGGTGCCCGACATAGGTGCCCTCGGTGACGATCAGGCCGACGCCGGCCGCCGCACGCCGCGCGTAGTACGACCGGACGTCCTCACCGGGGACGCCGCCCGGCGAGAACATCCGGGTCATCGGCGCCATCACGATGCGGTTCGGGACGGTGAGGCCGTTGATCACGGCGGGCCGGGACAGGATCTCGGCCGCTCGGGAGGCGGTGGGCTGGGCGAGGGTCATACGGGGGGCTCCTCGGGAGGGGTTCCGGTCGACTGACCGAGCAGTATGTGCATGTGCATTGTTGCACCACCTTAAGCACTTCTCGGTGCCTCGCGCACCCCGCTCGCCGCCCCGCCCCGCTGTGAGCCCGGACACGCCGAAGGGCGGCACCTCCTGCGAACAGGAAGCACCGCCCTCCGTGTAGGACGTGGACCGTCCGGAGCCGGAGCCCCGTGGACGATCAGAAGTCCATGTCACCGCCCGGCATGCCGCCGCCGGCCGGGGCCGCGGCCTTCTCCGGCTTGTCGGCGATGACGGCCTCGGTGGTGAGGAACAGCGCGGCGATCGACGCGGCGTTCTGCAGCGCGGAGCGCGTCACCTTGGCCGGGTCGATGATGCCCTCGGCGACCAGGTCGACGTACTCACCGGTCGCGGCGTTCAGGCCGTGACCCGGGGTGAGGTTGCGGACCTTCTCCACCACGACGCCGCCCTCGAGGCCGGCGTTGACCGCGATCTGCTTCAGCGGGGCCTCGAGCGCCAGCTTCACGGCGGCGGCACCGGTGGCCTCGTCGCCCTCCAGCTCCAGCTTCTCGAAGACCTGGGAGGCCTGCAGCAGGGCCACGCCACCACCGGCGACGATGCCCTCCTCGACGGCCGCCTTGGCGTTGCGCACGGCGTCCTCGATGCGGTGCTTGCGCTCCTTGAGCTCCACCTCGGTGGCGGCACCGGCCTTGATGACCGCGACACCGCCGGCGAGCTTCGCCAGGCGCTCCTGCAGCTTCTCGCGGTCGTAGTCCGAGTCGCTGTTCTCGATCTCGGCGCGGATCTGGTTGACCCGGCCCTGGACCTGCTCGGAGGAGCCGGCACCGTCGACGATCGTGGTCTCGTCCTTGGTGATGACGACCTTGCGGGCCTTGCCCAGGAGGTCCAGGGAGGTGTTCTCGAGCTTGAGACCGACCTCCTCGGAGATGACCTCGCCGCCGGTGAGGATGGCGATGTCGTTCAGCATCGCCTTGCGGCGGTCGCCGAAGCCCGGGGCCTTGACCGCGACGGACTTGAAGGTGCCGCGGATCTTGTTGACGACCAGGGTCGACAGGGCCTCGCCCTCGACGTCCTCGGCGATGATCAGCAGCGGCTTGCCCGACTGCATGACCTTCTCCAGGAGCGGGAGCAGGTCCTTGACGTTGGCGATCTTGGAGTTCGCGATCAGGATGTACGGGTCGTCGAGGACGGCCTCCATACGCTCCATGTCGGTGGCGAAGTACGCCGAGATGTAGCCCTTGTCGAAGCGCATACCCTCGGTGAGCTCCAGCTCCAGACCGAAGGTCTGGGACTCCTCGACGGTGATGACGCCTTCCTTGCCGACCTTGTCCATGGCCTCGGCGATGAGCTCGCCGATCTGGGTGTCGGCGGCGGAGATGGAGGCCGTGGAAGCGATCTGCTCCTTGGTCTCGACATCCTTCGCCTGCTCCAGCAGGGCGGCGCTGACGGCCTCGACGGCACGCTCGATGCCGCGCTTGAGGGCCATCGGGTTGGCGCCGGCGGCCACGTTGCGCAGGCCCTCCTTGACCAGGGCCTGGGCGAGGACGGTCGCGGTGGTCGTACCGTCACCGGCGACGTCGTCCGTCTTCTTGGCGACTTCCTTGACCAGCTCGGCGCCGATCTTCTCGTACGGGTCCTCGAGCTCGATCTCCTTGGCGATGGACACACCATCGTTGGTGATCGTGGGGGCGCCCCACTTCTTCTCGAGGACGACGTTGCGGCCCTTGGGGCCGAGCGTCACCTTGACGGCGTCCGCGAGCTGGTTCATGCCGCGCTCGAGGCCGCGCCGCGCCTCCTCGTCGAACGCGATGATCTTGGCCATGTGAAGTGGTCCCTCCAGGACTGGGGGTGATTCCTTCGGACCGCGCCCGCGCCCGCGACGGACGGCTCGCCGGCCGCGTGGTTCCTTGCCCCACCTGGCCTGCGGGCCTCACCGACCCGGTCCTCCTTTGTCACTCTCACCTTCAGAGTGCTAACGCCAATGATTAGCACTCGGGGTACGAGAGTGCAAGGCGCCCGGGCCTCGCGCCCGTCGGCACACGGGGGCGCGAGGGCACGGCGAAGGGCCCGCGCCCCCCAGGAGGCGCGGGCCCTTCGAAGAAGAACGTCGCTGCTGTTCGTCGACGCGTGCTTCAGCCGGTCGCCAGCCGGACCATGTCCGCCTGCGGCCCCTTCTGACCCTGCGAGATCTCGAAATCGACCCGCTGGCCCTCTTCCAGGGTGCGGTACCCGTCCATCTGGATCGCGCTGTAGTGGACGAAAACATCCGCACCACCGTCGACCGCGATGAAGCCGTACCCCTTCTCCGCGTTGAACCACTTGACGGTGCCCTGAGCCATGCCTAACTCCCCTATTACTGGCCCTTGCACAGATCCACACTTCGCGGATCCGGGTCAGACCTCACCCCCCAAATCGGTCGGGGGCGTGCGCCGGAACGCGTCGACCGCGGCTGAATGTATCTGCCCAACTGCCGTCTGCAACAGGTCAATCGGACGAGAAATCCGGGCACGACCGGTCGGGAATGTGGCGACAATTCCGCTGACTTCAGGTCAAGTCGGGCCGGGCAAACGGAACAAAAGCCGCATAGGACCCGCGGAGTTTGGCTACTTCTTGTCGGGTCGGCGGCAGAAATCAAAGACGGCCGGTCCGGGGACCGGCGGTGCGTTCCCCAACTGTACCCCGCTCAATCACACAGAATTGCCTCCTCCGCTTCTCTCACGGAGGAGGCAATTCGATGAACGCTCGGTAACCGGGATTACCGAAGGTAATGTTCGGTCATCCGGTCAGCCGCCGGCGACGGCCGGAATGATGGAGACGCCGGCACCGTCCGGGGTCGCGGTCTCAAGACCCTGCTCGAAACGCACGTCGTCGTCGTTGACGTAGACGTTGACGAAGCGCCGGAGCTTGCCCTGGTCGTCCAGCACCCGGGCCGCGATCCCCGTGTGGTTCTTCTCGAGGTCGGAGATGACCTCGGCCAGGGTGGCGCCCTCGGCGGCGACCTCGGCCCGCCCGCCGGTGTAGGTGCGCAGGATGGTCGGGATGCGAACGGTCACGCTCATGCGAGGCCAGCCTCTCGGAAGGAGTCAAGGTTGGGACGAATCGTCGCGGTGAGGCCCGTACCCGCCACCGCGTCCAGCGTCTTGAGGCCGTCGCCGGTGTTCAGGACGACGGTGGTCTTGGCGGGGTCGAGCACCCCGCTCTCGATGAGCTTCTTCGTGACGCCCACGGTCACGCCGCCCGCGGTCTCGGCGAAGACGCCCTCGGTCCGCGCGAGCAGCTTGATCGCCGCGACGATCTCGGCGTCCGTCACGTCCTCCACCGCGCCGCCCGTGCGGCGGGCGATGTCCAGGACGTAGGGGCCGTCGGCCGGGTTGCCGATGGCGAGCGACTTGGCGATGGTGTCCGGCTTCTGCGGGCGGACCACGTCGTGACCGGCCTTGAAGGCGGTGGACACCGGCGAGCAGCCCTCGGCCTGGGCGCCGAAGATCTTGTACGGCTTGTCCTCGACCAGGCCGAGCTTGATCAGCTCCTGGAGCCCCTTGTCGATCTTCGTGAGCTGCGAGCCGGAGGCGATCGGCACGACGAGCTGGTCCGGCAGCCGCCAGCCGAGCTGCTCGCAGATCTCGTACGCGAGCGTCTTGGAGCCCTCGGCGTAGTACGGCCGCAGGTTGACGTTCACGAAGCCCCAGCCCTCGCCGGCGGGGTCGCCGATCAGCTCGGAGCAGAAACGGTTCACGTCGTCGTAGTTGCCCTCGATGCCGACGAGCTCGCCGCCGTAGACCGCGGCCATGACGACCTTGCCCTGCTCCAGGTCGTGCGGGATGAACACGCACGAGCGGAAGCCGGCGCGGGCCGCGGCGGCGCCCACCGCGCCGGCGAGGTTGCCGGTCGACGAGCAGGACAGGGTGGTGAAGCCGAAGGCGCGCGCGGCCTCCAGGGCCTGCGCGACCACGCGGTCCTTGAAGCTGTGCGTCGGGTTGCCGGAGTCGTCCTTGACGTACAGGCCGCCGGTGACGCCCAGTTCGCGGGCGAGGTTGTCGGCCTTGACGAGCTTGGTCCAGCCGGGGTTGATGTTCGGCTTGTCCGCCACGTCGGCCGGGACGGGCAGCAGGGGCGCGTAGCGCCAGATGTTCGCGGGGCCCGCCTCGATGCTCTGACGGAGCTTCTCGGTGTCGTAGCCCGAGAAGTCGTAGGCGATCTCCAGCGGGCCGAAACACTCCTCGCAGGCGAAGACCGGGCCGAGCGGGACCCGGTGGCCGCACTCGCGACAGGACAGCGCGGCGGCGGGACCGAGGTCTACGGTGGAGTCGGTGCTGCTTGCAACAGTCTGCACAGCCATGTGAGGCGAGGCCCTTTCTCCTCATCTTCCTCACGACGCATCTCGCCGTGAGACGGATTTGGCACCTTCCCTAGCCGGGAGCCTCGCGGAGACGATCAACGGTGACGATCGACGCTGATCTACGAGAACCGACTGGAGGGTTGCCGGGGCTTCATCGGGCCGTGTCCCTCTGCCCCTCTGGATGAGCGGTATGCGGTTGTCCTGCGGTTGTGAACGCCGGGCGACCCTGACATGCGATGGTCACTCGCGTTGTTCAAGACTGTAACCGAAGGCCAGGACAGTTGAGAGAGCAGTCCGAACCGCGAGATGGATCACCGAGGTCGTTCGACCGATTCGTCAGTTCGACAGAATGCGACAGTGAGGAGCCGCCGACCGTGCTGGAAGAAGTCGAGCGCTGGCTGATCAGCCGCTCCTGGTCCCTGGCCGACCGTCCGCTGCACCATGTGCTGGCCGCCAAGCAGCGCTCGGGCCAGTCGGTCTCGGTCGTCCTGCCCGCCCTCAACGAGGAGGAGACGGTCGGCGACATCGTCGCGATCATCGCCCACGACCTCGTGCACCAGGTGCCGCTGGTCGACGAGATCGTCGTCGTCGACTCCGGGTCCACCGACCGCACCGCCCAGGTCGCCGCGGCGGCCGGGGCGCGGGTCGTCCACCGCGACGACATCCTGCCCCGCATCCCCGCCGTGCCCGGCAAGGGCGAGGTGCTGTGGCGCTCGCTGCTGGTGACGGGCGGGGACATCGTCTGCTTCGTCGACGCCGACCTGCGGGAATTCTCCTCCGACTTCGTCCTCGGCATCGTCGGCCCGCTGCTCACCGACCCCGGCGTCGACCTGGTCAAGGCGATGTACGACCGCCCGCTCGGCGGCGCGTCCGGGCAGGGCGGCCGGGTCACCGAGCTGATGGCCCGCCCCCTGCTGAACATGCACTGGCCGCAGCTGGCCGGATTCGTGCAGCCGCTCGGCGGCGAGTACGCGGCCCGGCGCAGCCTCCTTGAGCAGCTGCCCTTCCCGGTCGGGTACGGCGTCGAGCTGGGCATGCTGGTGGACGCCCTGCATCTGGTGGGCCTGGACGCCCTCGCGCAGGTGGACGTCGGGGTGCGCAAGCACCGGCACCAGGACGGGCAGGCGCTGGGGCGCATGTCCGCGGCGATCTACCGCACCGCCCAGCTGCGGCTGGCGCGCGGGCATCTGGTGCGCCCGGCGCTGACCCAGTTCGAGCGCGGCCAGGACGGTTTCGAGCCACGGACGTACTCGGTGGACACCGAGGAACGGCCGCCCATGGTGGAGATCGCGGAGTACGCGGCGCGCAAGGTCGCGTGAACGCGGCATCCCGGCCGTATACAGCGCGTACGTGAGCCCCCACTGAGCCGAACCGCACGTTTGAGCGTTTCCGGGCCGGGCTAGGTTGAGGCGTATGGCTTCCTCGCAGACTGCTGCCCAGGTACTGGTCGCCTCGAACCGCGGCCCGGTCTCGTACGAGGTGCGCGACGACGGTTCGCTGCACAGCAAGAGGGGCGGCGGAGGCATGGTCTCCGGGCTGTCGGCGATCGGGCCGGACGCGGGCGCCCTGTGGGTGTGCTCGGCGCTGTCCGACGGCGACCGCGAGGCGGTGCGCCGCGGCGCCGGCGAGGACGGCGTGCTGATGCTGGACATCCCGGCGGACGTGCACGCGGACGCCTACAACGGCATCGCGAACTCGGTCCTGTGGTTCGTGCACCACATGCTCTACCAGACCCCGGTGGAGCCGGTGTTCGACGCGGAGTTCCGGCGGCAGTGGGCCTCGTACGAGACCTACAACCGCGCCTTCGCCGAGGCCCTGGCCGAGCGGGCGGCCCCCGGGGCGGCCGTGCTGGTGCAGGACTACCACCTGACGCTGGTGCCCGGGATGCTGCGCGAGCTGCGCCCGGACCTGCGGATCGGGCACTTCTCGCACACGCCGTGGGCGCCGCCGGAGTACTTCGCGATGCTGCCCGACGACATCGCCCGGCAGGTGCTGGGCGGGATGCTCGGCGCGGACCGCCTCGGCTTCCTCACCCGGCGCTGGGCGGACGCCTTCGAGGCGTGCTGCGAGCGGTTCGCCGGCGGGCTCGGCGGCACGCGGACCGGGGTGCACGGGCTGGGCGCGGACGCCGACTTCCTGCGGGCGCGGTCGCACGAGGACGACGTGGCCGAGCGGATGACGGCGCTGCGCGAGGAGATCGGCACCGCCCCCGACGGCTCGCCCCGCCGCACGGTGGTCCGGGTCGACCGCACCGAGCTGTCGAAGAACATCGTGCGCGGGCTGCTGGCGTACCGGCAGCTGCTGGACGACCATCCCGAGTGGCGCGAGCGGGTGGTGCACGTCGCCTTCGCCTACCCCTCGCGGCAGGACCTCGCCGTCTACCGCGACTACACGGCCGAGGTGCAGCGGGTCGCCCGGGAGATCAACGACGCGTACGGGACGCCCGGCTGGACGCCGGTCGTGCTGCACGTCAAGGACGACTTCGCGCGCTCCCTGGCCGCGTACCGGCTGGCCGACGTGGCTCTGGTGAACCCGATCCGGGACGGTATGAACCTGGTCGCCAAGGAGGTGCCGCTCGTCTCCGACGAGGGGTGCGTCCTGGTGCTGTCCCGCGAGGCCGGCGCCTTCGAGGAGCTCGGCGAGGACGCCGTCCCGGTCAACCCGTACGACGTGATCGCCACGGCCGAGGCGCTGCACGAGGCGCTGTCGGTGCCGCCGGCGGAACGGGCTGAACGCTCCAAGCGCCTTGCGGCCGCGGCGACGGCCCTGCCCCCCGCCCAGTGGTTCCTGGACCAGCTGAACGCGCTGCGCGACGAACAGGACTGAGCCGGGGGGCCGACGGTGAGGGTCAGCCGGTGGCCGACTTGATGCTCTCCGCCAGCGTGCGGAGCAGGGTGACGACGCCCTGCGGGCCGTTCACCACCAGGTCCGCGCGTTTCGAGAGGGCCGTGACCTCCTCGCTGCCGCTGCAGACCAGGAGGCCGGGGACGCCCTTGGCGCGCAGGTCGTCGACGGCGGCGTAGGCGGGGAGGTCGCCGAGGTCGTCGCCGGCGTAGAGGACCGCCTCGGCGCCCAGGTCGTGGGCGAGGTCGCGCAGGGCCTTGCCCTTGTCCATGCCGGGCGGGCGCAGTTCGAGGACCATCCGGCCGGGCTCGACGATCAGGCCGTTGCGTCCGGCGAGGTCGGTGAGCGGGCCGCGCAGGGCGTCGAAGGTGCCCTGCGGGTCGGCGGCGCGGCGCGTGTGCACGGCGACCGCGTGCCCCTTGTCCTCGATCCAGGTGCCGTCCTCGTGGCCGGCCAGCACGGCGGGCAGGGCCGCGCGGACGGCCGCGACCCCGGGGTGCGGGTCGGGCGCGGACACCTCGCCGCTCACCGCGTCCCAGCGCTCGGCGCCGTAGTGCCCCAGCACCACCAGGTGCTCCAGACCCGCGACCCCGGCGAAGCCGCCGTGGTGCACGGCCACCTCGGCGGGCCTGCCGGTGATCACGGCCACCGCGGCGACCTCGGGCGCGAGCGCGGCGAGCGCCGGCACCGCCTCCGGGTGGGCTCGGGCCTTCTCGGGGTCGGGCACGATCGGTGCGAGGGTCCCGTCGAAGTCCAGCGCGATCAGCGCGCGGGCGGGCCGGGCGAGCAGCGCGGCGAGCCCGTCCCGGCCGGGTCCGGTGGCCGGCTCCGGGAGGGTCGCGCCGCGCGAGGACGGGGACGGGGTCGGGTCGGTCTGGTCGTTGTGACGGGCCATGTTCGTGACCCTATCCAGCGGCGCCGGACCTATCCCTGCCGTCAGCGCTCCGCCCGGCGCGCCTCGCGCACCCGGCGCAGCCGGTTCACCGTCACCGGGTCGTGGGCCAGGGCCCGCGGGTCGTCCAGCAGGGCGTTGAGCAGCTGGTAGTAGCGCACGGGGGCGAGGCCCAGCTCCTCGCGTATGGCGCGCTCCTTGGCGCCGGGGCCGGAGAAGCCCCGGCGCTCCAGGGCGAGCACGGCCCGTTCGCGGTCGGCGAGGGCGGCGTCGGGCCGGTCCTGGTGCTGGTCCATGCCTGGCACCGTAACCCCCGCCACCGACAGCGGCTCCTACTCGGCCCCGTCCAGCCTGGTCGCGGTCGCCTGGAGCCGGGCCAGGACCGCCGAGGGGCTGCCGCCGGAGGCGACCGCCGAGCCGATGGTCTTCTTGACGTCCGCGCTGACCGCGGCCCAGGAGGTCCGGCCGACCGGGTACAGCTCGGAGGACGGCAGTTGCTCCAGGAAGGGCTTGAGGTCGGCGTCCTGCTTGGCGCCGGCCATCACCTCGGACGCGGAGGTGGTGACGGGCAGCAGGTCGTAGCGCCGGGAGAAGTCCAGGACGTTCTGCGTGTCGTAGACGAAGTCGAGGAACGTGCCGATCTCCTCGGCGTGGTCGTTCTGCTTGAACGCCATCATCCAGTCGGCCACACCCATGGACAGCTTGGTGGGACCGTCGACGCCGGGCATGGGCACCATGCCGACCTTCACGCCCTTCTTCCGGGCGGTCTGCATCAGCGAGGGGTGGCCGTTGAGCATGCCGACGTCCCCCTTCGCGAAGGCGGCGAAGGCGTCGGCGCGGTTGAGCTCGCCGGGCGCGACGGGCCCGGTGAGGCCCTTGCCGACCAGGTCGTCCTTCAGCCAGGTGAAGGTGGCGACGTTCTCCGGGGAGTCGATGCTGTAGGTGCCGAGCTGCGGGTCGGTGTAGCCGCCCCCGCCGCTGAGCAGCCACTGCATGGTCTCGGCCTGCGCCTCCTCGGACCCGAGCGGCAGCGCGTACGGGTACGTCACGCCCCGTGCCTTGAGCGCGGCGGCGTCGGCCGCCAGCTCCTTCCAGGTCCGCGGCGCGGTGAGGCCGGCCTGCTCGAAGAGCGACTTGTTGTAGAAGAGCAGCCGCGTGGAGGACGCGAACGGGATGCCGTACTGCACGCCGTCGACCTGGCCCGCCTCGGCGAGCTGCGGGACGAGGTCGGCCTGCACCGGGATGGAGAGCAGGTCGTCGGCCTCGTAGAGCAGGTCCTTCGCTGCGTAGTCGGCGTAGGCGCCGATCTGCGCGAGGTCGGGCGCCTCGCCCGCGGCGACCATCTCCTTGACCTTGGCGTCGACCTCGTTCCAGGAGTACACCTCGACGTCGACGGTCACCCCGGGATGCTCGGCCTCGTACGCGTCGGTGAGCTTGTCCCAGTACGCCCGTGAGCTGGTCGCCTTGCCGTCGCCGTAGTCGGCGGCCACCAGCTCGAGCGTGACGTCGTCCGAGCCGCCGGTCACCCCGCAGCCGCCGAGCACCGCCGTCATGTCCAGCGCGGACACCACCGCCACGACCGCTCCTGTACGCCTCCGACCACGCCGCTGCACGCGAATCCGCCCCACGCCTCTGTTCGAAATCTTCGAATCGTCATACATATTGCCCCCACAGGTCTACACCACGTAAGTGGACTAGACCTCTCGCGGGTCGGCAAGCCACACTGTCCCCCGTGAGACATGTCATCGCCCTCGACGTGGGCGGCACCGGGATGAAGGCCGCCCTGGCCGGAGCGGGCGGTGAACTGCTCCATCAGGCACGCCGCCCGACCGGCCGCGCCCGCGGCCCGGAGGCGGTCGCCGAGGGCATCCTCGACTTCGCCGCCGAGCTGCGCGCCTACGGCGAGGAGCACTTCGGCGAGCCCGCGGCCGCCGCCGGGGTGGCGGTCCCCGGGATCGTCGACGCCGAGCGCGGCCTCGCCGTGTACGCCGCCAACCTGGGCTGGCGGGACCTCCCGCTGCGCGACCTGCTCGCCGAACGGCTCGGCGGCATCCCCGTCGCCCTCGGCCACGACGTCCGCACCGGCGGCCTCGCCGAGGGCCGCGTCGGCGCGGGCCACGGGGCCGACCGCTTCCTGTTCGTGCCCCTCGGCACCGGGATCGCCGGCGCCATCGGCATCGACGGCCGGGTCGAGGCGGGCGCGCACGGCTTCGCCGGCGAGATCGGCCATGTCGTCGTCCGGCCCGGCGGCGCCCCCTGCCCCTGCGGGCAGCACGGCTGCCTGGAGCGGTACGCCTCGGCGGCCGCCGTCAGCGAGGCGTGGGCCGCCGCCTGCGGCGACCCGGACGCGGACGCGGCGGACTGCGCCAAGGCCGTCGCGTCCGGTGACCCGAACGCCGTCCGCGTCTGGCAGGCCGCCGTGGACGCGCTCGCCGACGGCCTGGTCACGGCCCTCACCCTGCTGGACCCGCGCACCCTGATCATCGGTGGCGGCCTGGCCGAAGCGGGGGAAACCTTGTTCACACCCCTGCGGGACGCGGTCCGGCAGCGGGTCACCTTCCAGAAGCTGCCGTCCATCGTCCCCGCGGCCCTGGGCGACACGGCGGGATGCCTGGGTGCCGGGCTCCTGGCGTGGGATCTCCTCGACAACACCGACCGTACGGAGGTAACTCCCTGATGGCGAACGCCCTAGGGGCCCGGGACAGCGCCGAAGAGCGGCTCCGCCGCGGAGCGCGACCAGCCACGACGCACCCGCGGCCGACGGCGGACGAGGTGCCCCTCATCCTGTCCGGCGCCAACGTGGTCCTGCCGACAGGAACGCTCGAAGAGGGCCAGGTGATCGTCGACGGCCCCCGGATCGCCGGCACGGCACCGGAGAACGCCCACCGCGTCGACCTCACCGGGCACTGGATCGTGCCCGGCTTCGTCGACATCCACAACCACGGCGGCGGCGGGGCCTCGTTCACCTCCGGCACGCCCGACGACGTCCTCAAGGGCATCCACACCCACCGGCTGCACGGCACCACCACCCTGGTCGCCTCCACCGTCACCGGCGACATGGACTTCCTGACCCGCCGGGCCGGGCTGCTCGCCGAGCTCGCCGAGCAGGGCGACATCGCGGGCATCCACTTCGAGGGGCCGTTCATCTCGCCGTGCCGCAAGGGCGCGCACTCCGAGGAGCTGCTGCGCGACCCGGACCCGGCGGACGTCCGCAGGCTGATCGACGCGGCCCGCGGCCACGCGGCGATGGTCACCCTCGCCACCGAGCTGCCGGGCGGCATCGACTCCGTACGGCTGCTGGCCGAGCACGGGGTGATCGCCGCGATCGGGCACACGGACGCCAGCTACGAGCAGACCGTGGAGGCGATCGACGCCGGCGCGACGGTCGCCACGCACCTGTTCAACGCGATGCCCCCGCTCGGCCACCGCGAGCCCGGCCCGATCGTCGCCCTGCTGGAGGACGAGCGGGTCACGGTCGAGCTGATCAACGACGGCACGCATCTGCACCCGGCCTCCCTGGAGCTGGCGTTCCGTCACGCGGGCGCCGGCCGGGTCGCCTTCATCACGGACGCGATGGACGCCGCCGGCTTCGGCGACGGCCGCTACATGCTCGGCCCGCTGGAGGTGGAGGTCGCCGACGGTGTGGCGCGCCTGGTGGAGGGCGGTTCGATCGCGGGCTCGACCCTCACCCTGGACCGCGCCTTCAAGCGGGCGGTGACGATCGACCGGCTGCCGGTCGGGGACGTGGTGGCGGCCCTGTCGGCCAACCCGGCGAAGCTCCTCGGCCGCCACGACCGCGTCGGCTCCCTGGAGCCCGGCAAGGACGCCGACCTGGTGGTCCTGGACGCCGACTTCGACCTCAAGGGCGTGATGCGCCGGGGCGAATGGGTGATCGATCCCCAACTGGGGTGATGTGTCCCGCTGTTGAGGGCGGCGGTTGTCCTGGGAGACTGTGACGGCCGCCGCCCTTTTGGCATGATCGTGACGCCCGGACAGGACGTCCGCCGGGCGACGGCACACGTATCGAGAACTTCTTCGGGGGAGGTCGGCCCAGGTGATCCTGACGGTCACGCTGAACACCGCTCTCGACATCACCTACCGGGTCGGGGCGCTGCGCCCCCACGCCTCCCACCGGGTCTCCGAGGTGACCGAACGCGCCGGCGGCAAGGGCCTGAACGTGGCCCGCGTCCTGGCGGCCCTCGGGCACGAGGTGACGGTAACCGGCTTCGCGGGCGGCGCGACGGGCCGGGAGGTGCGCGAGCGGCTCACCGCCGCCCCCGGCGTGATCGACGCCCTGGTGCCGGTGACGGGCCCGACCCGGCGCACCGTCGCCGTGGTCGACGACCGCACCGGTGACACGACCCAGCTCAACGAGCCCGGCCCGACCGTCTCCCCCGCCGAGTGGTCCGCCTTCCAGGAGGCGTACGGCACCCTCCTCCCCTCCGCGGCCGCGGTGGCCCTGTGCGGCAGCCTGCCGCCGGGGGTGCCGGTCGGGGCCTACGCCGGACTGGTCCGCTCCGCCCGGGCGGCCGGTGTGCCCGTGCTCCTCGACACCAGCGGGGAGGCACTGCGCCGGGGCGTCGCCGCCCGCCCGGACGTCCTGAAGCCGAACGCCGGGGAACTGGCCGAGCTCACCGGCTCGCACGAGCCGTCACGGGCGACGCAGGACGCGCGGCGGCGGGGCGCCCGCGCGGTGGTGGCCTCCCTCGGGGAGGGCGGACTGCTCGCCGCCACCCCGGAGGGCCGCTGGCGTGCCGCCCCGCCCGCCCGGCTGCGCGGCAACCCGACGGGCGCCGGCGACGCGGTGGTCGCGGGTCTGCTGTCGGGCCTCGTCGAGGGGCTGGCCTGGCCGGACCGGCTGGCCCGGGCGACGGCGCTGGGCGCGGCGAGCGTGGTGGCCCCGGTGGCCGGCGAGTTCGACCGCCGCACCTACGAGGAGCTGCGGGAACGGGTGGCGGTGACCGGCGAGGCCACCGCCGCCTGACGGCTTCCGGGAACGCCTAGGAGACGACCTAGGACTTGACCCAGCCCTTGACGAGCCACACCTGGTCGAGCAGGGCGTCGCACTGGTTGCCCTCCTCGCACGACACCTTGATCGTGTTGGTGCCCTTGTTGAGCTGGATGTAGTTGTAGGTCTTCGTCCAGCCCTTCTCGTAGTCGCCCTCGCCCGCGTGCGCGTAGTTCTTGAGGTTGACCGGCGCCGTGGAGGGCGTGCCGTTGACCGTCAGGGTGGCGTTGCCGTCCTTGCCCGGGACGCTGTAGCCGACGTAGACGGTGTACTTGCCGCCCTTCGGGATGCCGTTCACCGTCCAGGTGACCGACGAGCCGACCTGGTTGAAGCCGGTGACGTACACGCCGCCGTCCGCCTGGGCGCCCTTCACGTCGGACGCGGTGGCCGCGGTGCCGCCGAGGGCCAGCGTCTTCGCGTCGCTCTTCGGCAGCTCGACCTCGTCGCCGGGGTCGGCCGTCTGCGACGGCTTGGAGCCCTCGGTCTGGGACTGGGTCGGGGTCGCCGGCGTGTCGTCGCCCTTGGCGTCCTTGTCGTCGTCACCGCCCAGCATGGCCACGCCGATGCCGATGACGACCGCCGCGACGACGGCGATGGCGCCGATCAGCAGGCCCTTGGTGTTCGGCCCGCGGCCGCGGCCGCCGGATCCGGTGCCGGTGCTGTACGACGTCTGGGTCGTCGGCGCTCCGCCGGGCAGGGTCTCCGGGGCCGCGTAGTGCGCGTTCGGCTGGCCGTAGGAACTCTGCTGCTGCGGTGTCTGGCCGTACCCGGCCCCCGGCTGCTGGCCGTACTGGCGCTGGCCGACCGTACGCACCCGGTTGACGGCGTTCGGGTAGCCGTAGCCACCGGACGGCGGCTGGGCGCCATTGGCCTGCCCGTCGGCGTAGAGGTAGCCGAACGGGTCGTCGTCCTCGGGCGTAGTGGCGCCGTTGTTGCCGGACGTCATCCCTTGGTACTCCTCACCAGGTGCGGGCTGCGATGCATGGGGTCAGAATGGCGAGCCTACCCGCTCCTGTGCGCCCAAACGGGTGACTCACACCGCACCAGCTCGCTGACCTGGACTTCATCCCGCCCGTCTGTGCTGTTTGGGACGAGATCGTTTCTCTACGTACATCCGCTCGTCGGCGGACTTCAACACTTCGTCCGCGGTCATTCCGCAGTGTGCCCATCCGATGCCGAAACTGGCGCCCACGCGCACGGCCCGTCCCTCGGCCCGGATGGGCTGGATGATCTCGTTGCGCAGCCGGACGGCGAGGTCCTGGGCGTCGGCCCGGCCGAGCCCGTCCGCGAGGATCACGAACTCGTCGCCGCCGAGCCGGGCGACCGTGTCGCCGTCGCGTACGCCGCGGGTCAGCCGCCGGGCCACCTCGATGAGAACCGCGTCACCCGCGTTGTGCCCGAACCGGTCGTTGATCGACTTGAAGCCGTCGAGGTCGCAGAAGAGCACCGCGAGGCCCTTGGTGCCGTCGTCGCGCTCGGACTCCTCGGGCGCGACGGTGTGCACATGGTGGTCGTAGGCGTCCAGCGCGGCCGAGCCGGGGAAGTCGAAGCCGTGCCCGTTGGCGTCGAAGACGGCCGGATGCCCGTAGGCCGCGTCCGTGGACTCCAGGGCTCCGGCGTGCGCCGGGCGCTTGCACAGCCGGGCGGACAGGCGCGAGCGCAGCTCGGCGGAGTTCGGCAGGCCGGTGAGCGAGTCGTGGGAGGCGCGGTGGGCGAGCTGGAGCTCGCGGCGCTTGCGCTCCTCGATGTCCTCGACGTGGGTGAGCAGGAAGCGCGGGCCGTCGGCGGCGTCCGCGACGACGCTGTTGCGCAGGGAGACCCAGACGTACGTGCCGTCCCGGCGGGCGAGCCGCAGCTCGGCCCGGCCGCCCTCGGCGGAGGTGCGCAGCAGCGTGCCGATGTCCTCGGGGTGGACCAGGTCGGAGAAGGAGTAGCGGCGCATCGCCGAGGCCGGGCGGCCCAGCAGCCGGCACAGGGCGTCGTTGGTGCGCAGGATGCGGCCGTGCTGGTCGCCGCCCATCTCGGCGATGGCCATGCCGGAGGGCGCGTACTCGAAGGCCTGCCGGAAGCTCTCCTCGCTGGCCCGCAGCGCCTGCTGGTCGCGCTCGAGGCGGACCAGGGCCCGCTGCATATTCGCGCGTAGACGTGCGTTGCTGATGGCGATGGCGGCCTGGAACGCGTACATCTGGAGCGCCTCGCGCCCCCAGGCGCCGGGCAGCCGGCCGTTGCGCGGGCGGTCCACGGAGAGCACGCCGATCAGCTCGCCGCACGCGCCGCCGTGCACGCCGGGCGTGTACATGGGGGCGAAGAGGCGGTCGGCGGGGTGCCACTCGTCCTCGAAGCGGGGCGCGGGGCCTTCCGTGTACCACTGCGGGACGTCGTCGTCGTCGAGGACCCAGCCCTCGGTGTGCGGGATGAAGACCAGGTCGCCCCAGTGCTCGCCCATGTTCAGGCGGCGCTCCCAGGAGTCGCGGGAGCCGACGCGGCCGGTGATGAGGGCCTCGGCGGCCGGGTTGCCCGCGAAGGCGGCGACCACGAGATCGCCGTCGGGACGCACCAGGTTGACGCAGGCGAGTTCGTAGCCGAGGCCGTTGACGACGCCGTCGGCGACGGTCTGGAGGGTGTCGGCCAGACTGCGAGCCGTGTTCATGTCAGCCATGACCTGGTGCAGTTGCCGCAGGGTCGCAAGACGGACGTACGGTTCCGACTCGGTCTCCATGCTCGCCCTCCCCCCGAGACCTCGCAGCGCTTCAAGGGTGCTCTTCGGCATATCGTCCTTGCTGGGTTCCCCGCCACTGAATCACAGCGCGCTGCCCACTCGGTACACAGGGTCAACAATTAATGCCTCTTGTGACTCAAGTCACAGAGAAACGTGAACAATTGACCGGCGTTTCTGCGTTTTTCCCGTGTGTTTACGCAACGCGAACCGGGAGTGTGTGGAGGTGCCGCGAAACGCCGCGCAAGACGGTAGGGCGCGAGTCCTAGGTCCGCTCTCGTCCGCAGGCCCGATGTGACCGCACCGGGGCCGGGATTAGCGTTTTACCGTGCAGAACTTCACCACTCCCCCGCAGCCCGTCACCGCCGTCCTCCCCGCCTCCCGCTCCCCCCACGGGCATGCTGAGGGAGTGAGCAACGACGAGTTCCGCGCCGCCATGTCGCGGCTGGCCGCGGGTGTGGTGCTGGTGACCGCGCTGGAGCCGCCCCTGGACCCCGGCGACCCGCACGCACCGGCCGGCGAGGACGTCGGGATGACGGCCACCGCGTTCCTGTCCGTGTCCCTGGACCCGCCGTTGGTGCTGGTCAGCCTGCGGGAGGGGTCCCGCATGGACGACCTGCTCGACGAGCAGCCGCTGTGGGCGGTCTCCGTCCTCGCCGAGAGCCAGCGGCACATCGCGGGCCGCTTCGCCATGAAGGGCCGGGTCAGCGACCGGCTGCTGTTCGCCGACATCCCGTACACCCGCGGCATCGAGACGGGCGCCCCGCTGGTGGGCGGCGCGCTCGCCACGCTGGAGTGCCGCACCGAGCAGCGCGTGACGGCCGGCGACCACACCCTCGTCATCGGCCGGGTCCTGACGGCCTCGCTGCCGAGTCCGGACGGCGGGCCGCTGACGTATTTCCGGGGGCGTTACCGGCAGTTGAGGTGATCTCCTCGCGCGATGAGCGGTCGCGGCGGAAGAAATTCCCGCGCCCGCGGAAGATCACGCGGCTTACCCTCCCGGGATGACACCGCTCACTTCCTCGCCGCGACTTGAAAAGATCACACCTGGAAATCTCGAGTCCGCCACGGGCATTAGGGTCCGCCCCGACCAGGAACACGCGGTGACCCCCGTCGTGGAGTCCCTCGCCGAGGCGTACGTCCATCCCGCCGGCGTGGCCTGGCCGAGGCTGATCATGGACGGGGAGCGCCCGGTCGGCTTCCTGATGGCCTTCCTCGACATCGACTGGCGCGGCGACGGCGGCAGCGTGCGCCGCTCGGGGCTGTGGCGGCTGAACATCGACGCGCGCGAACAGGGCCGGGGCTACGGCAGGTTCGCGGTCGCGAGCGTGGCCGCCGAGATCCGCCGCCGCGGCGGCCACGAGCTGTACGTCACCTGGCACCCGGGCCCGGACGGCCCCGAGGGCTTCTACCTCGGCCTGGGCTTCCGTACGACCGGGGAGACCTCCGGCGACCAGACGGTGGGCGTGCTGGACCTGACGACGGCGAGTCTCTAAGAGCTGGCCCGAGAGCCTTCAGTTCCAGTCCCGGCCGGAGCGGCCGCGCTTGGTCTGGGCGCGCTGCTTCTTCTGCTGCAGCCGCCGCTCGTTGATCCCGCGCGGGACGCGCGTGGGGCGGCGCGGCTTGGGCGGCGGGGCCGTCGCCTCGGCGAGCAGCGAGGCCATCCGTACGGCGGCGGTCTCGCGGTTGCGCCACTGGGAGCGGTGCTCGGAGGACCGGACGGTCAGGACCCCGTCGACGAGCCGGCCGGCCAGCCGCTCCAGCGCGCGTTGCTTCCACACCTCGGGCAGCGCCTCGGTGGCCGCGAGGTCGAAGCGCAGCTCGACCTGCGAGTCACTGGTGTTGACGTGCTGGCCCCCGGGACCGCCCGAGCGCGAGAAACGCCACATGAGCTCGGCCTCCGGGAGGGAGACGGAGCCGCGGATGACATGGGGACCGGACATGTCCTCCATGGTCCCGCGCCTGTCCCGTCCACGTCACGCGAATATCGGCGGCGGTTGCCCCCTGCGGGCGTACTTCGGCAAAGAAAGTAAAGACACCTGGAACTGCGGTACCGCTCCCCGCGTTCATAGGGGTAGCTGTAGCTTCTAGCCGTACCGCAACGAGGGAAGGGACTCCCAACAATGGCTGTAAGCCTGTCCAAGGGTGGCAACGTCTCGCTCACCAAGGAGGCTCCGGGCCTGACCGCCGTCACCGTGGGTCTCGGCTGGGACGTCCGCACCACCACCGGCACGGACTTCGACCTCGACGCCTCGGCGATCGCGGTCAACACCCAGGGCAAGGTCTACTCGGACGCCCACTTCGTCTTCTTCAACAACAAGCAGACGCCGGACAACACCATCGTCCACACCGGTGACAACCGCACCGGCGAGGGCGAGGGCGACGACGAGGCGATCAACGTCAACCTGGCGGCCCTCCCGGCCGACATCGACAAGATCGTGTTCCCGGTCTCCATCTACGACGCGGAGAACCGCTCGCAGAACTTCGGCCAGGTCCGCAATGCCTACATCCGCATCGTCAACCAGGCCGGCGGCGCCGAGATCGCCCGCTACGACCTGTCGGAGGACGCCGCGACGGAGACCGCCATGGTCTTCGGCGAGCTGTACCGCAACGGCGCGGAGTGGAAGTTCCGTGCCGTCGGCCAGGGTTACGCCTCGGGCCTCGTCGGCATCGCGCAGGACTTCGGCGTCAACGTCTGAGGGTCCCCCGCACCGCCCCGAACCCCCCGGCCCCGCCGGGGGGTTCGGCGTACCCGGGCCCGGCCCTGCCCCTCCGATAGGTTGCCCCCGTGATCCTCGCCCCCCTCCCGCTGACCGCCGACCACGACATCCCGGCCCCGCTCCTCACCGAGCTGACGGCCCTCTACGCCTCCAACCGCGCGTTCCAGGCGCTCAGCGGCGACTTCCCCGACCCGGACGACATCCGGCCGGAGCAGGTCGCGGCGGCCCTCGCCGACGAGCTGGCGGTGCCGGGCGCGGAGGTCCTGCTCGCGCGCAGCGCCGGACGGCTGGTCGGCGTCGTGATCACTCTCGCCCGGCACCCCGACCCCGAGGACCCCGACCCGTGGATCGGGCTGCTGATGGTGGACGCCTCGGCCCAGCGCCAGGGCCACGGCACCCGGCTCGCCGCCCTCGTGGAGGAGCGCCTGCGCGCCGAGGGCCGCACCGGCGTCCGCCTCGCGGTCCTCGACGGCAACGCCCCGGCCCTCGCCTTCTGGACGTCCCTCGGCTACGAGCCGATCGGTCACGGCGAGGACCGCGAGCACGGCCGGCCCTGCACGGTTCTGCGCAAGTCCCTGCCCGGCACCCCGCGGGCCGTGCTCGAGGGTGGCCGTGTGGCCGTGCTCGACCCCACCGGCGCGGTGTTCCTGTTCCGCTACGCCGACGACGAGGCCGGCCCGCACTGGGCGCTCCCCGGCGGTGCCCCGGCCGGCGACGAGAGCCCCCGCGAGGCCGCCGCCCGCGAACTGCGCGCGGAGACCGGCTGGACGGACCTGGAGCCGGGCCCCCTCCTGGCCACCTGGGACCACGACTTCACCCACCAGGGCATCCCGATCCGCCGCCGTGAGCACATCTACCTGGCGCTGACCGAACGCCGCGAGCCGACGGGCCCGCGCCTCGGCCCGTCCGGCGACATCCTCGGCTGGCACTGGTGGACCGCCGCCGAACTCGTCGCGCCCCCGGAGCCTTTGTGGCCCCGGGACCTGGCCCGCCTGCTGGCCGCGTACGGCGCGGACGGGGGCGCCTGACCCGCCATGGACTGGACGACCCTCGCCGCCACCGCCCTGGGCGCCTTCGTCGGCGTCGGCTCGACCCTGCTCGCCGACCGCGTCCGCCGGCACCACGACCGGGCCGACCGCACCCGTCAGGAGCGCAGGCAGATCTACGTCACCGTCCTCACCAAGTACCGCCTGGCCTACGAGGACATGCGCGAGGCCGCCCTGACCCGCGACGGCCGGGAGCGCGCGACGGCCGTGCGCCAGGCGTTCCGCTCCTCGGGCTGCGACGAGGCCCGCGAGAGCGCCCTGCTGTGCGCGCCGCGGGAGATGGCGGACGCCCTGGAGGCCGTGTACGCCACCCTGCGGGACCTCCAGGACGCCTTCGCCACCGGCGACCCCCCGCTCGACTCCCCCGCGATGCAGGAACGGCGCCTCAAGCACGCGGAGGCGGTGTGGGCGGCACGGGCGGCGATACGGGGGGACCTGGAGGTGACGGGCTGACGGCGGCCGCGGCCGGTCCGGGGCCGTCAGGGGTGCTCGGGCTTGCCCTCCCCGTACAGCCAGTCCCGCCAGATGGGGGTGAAGTCCTCGTCGGGAGCCGTCCGTTCCACGTAGGACGTGAAGTCGTCGGTGTCCGCGTTGCCGTGGCGGTGCTTCGCCGTCCAGCCCCGTACGAGGTCCCGGAACGCCGTGTCGCCTACGGTCTGCCGGATCTTGTGGAGCACCATCGCGCCGCGCGAGTAGACCGGCTCGTCGGAGATGTGGGCGGCGCCGGACGGCTCGGCGGGCGGGAAGGACCACAGGTCCTCGTACTCGTCCTCGCCGTGGTCGTAGAGCGCGTCGAAGGTCTCCTGCGCGCTGTCGCCGCCGTGCTCCTCCTCCCACAGCCACTCCGCGTACGTCGCGAAGCCCTCGTTCAGCCACATGTCCCGCCAGCTCTCGGGCGTCACCGAGTCGCCGAACCACTGGTGGGCCATTTCGTGCACCAGCAGCCCGGTGCCGGGGGCGCCGGGGAAGACCGGCCGGTACTGCGTCTCCAGCGCGTACCCGGCGTCCCCCTCGCCGGCGACGATCACGCCCGTGGAGGAGAAGGGGTACGGCCCGAACGTGTCCTCGCCCCAGCGCACGACCTCCGGCAGCCGCTCCAGCGCCTCCTCGGCGGGCCCGGACTCGGAGGGGACGACAGCGGACAGGACGGGCAGGTCCCGGCCCGCCGCCGTGCGCACGGTGGACCGGTGAAGGGTGTAGTCGCCGATGGCGAGCGTGGCCAGATACGTGGCCATGGGCTCGGCCGTACGCCAGTGGAAGGCCGTACGGCCGCCGGTGGTGCGCCGCTCGGCGAGCTCCCCGTTGGACACCGCCTCGGTCCCCTCCGGCACGCTCACCGTGATGTCGTAGGCCGCCTTGTCGGACGGGTGGTGGTTGCCGGGGAACCACGCCATGGACCCGGTCGGCTCCCCCAGCGCGAGCGCCCCGCCCCCGGCGGTCGGCAGCCAGCCCTCCTCGGAGCCGTCCGGGTCGGTGAGCGTCCGGGGCGTGCCGGAGTAGTGGACGACGGTCCGGAACGTCTCGTCGGCGTCGAGTTCGTCGTGCGGCCGCACGATCAGTTCCTGCCCGTTGCGGCTGAAACGGGCGGGGCGGCCCTCCACCTCGACCCGGTCCACGTCCAGGCCGCTCAGGTCCAGGTCGAAGGCGGACAGGTCCTGCCCGGCGCGCGCGGTGATCTCGGCGGTGCCCGCGAGGTGCCGCTCGGCGGGGTCGTAGGAGAGGTCGAGCGCGTAGTGCCGCACGTCGTAGCCGCCGTTGCCGGCCTTGGGGAAGTACGGGTCGCGCACGCCCGGACCGCCGGGGGTGCCGTCGACTCCGCCGCACGCCGTGAGGGCGAGGGCGAGCAGGGCGCTCAGGACGGCGGGGACGGCCGCCGCGGTACGGGACACGTCGGTGATCCTATGAGCGGGAGCCGTGACACCATGCCCAGCGTGCTCGACATCGGCTACGCCCTCTCCAACCGCTTCCCCGACCCGCCGCAGACGGACTACCGCCGCGCGGACGTCCGCGCCCTGCGCCACGACCTGTTCTGCGGTGACGTCTACCTCGCCGACACCGAGGCGGACCGGGAGCTGTCCACAGCCTGGGGATGGGTGCCCGTCCTCGACTTCGCGTGGGCGCTGTGCGACATCGTCGAGCGGCTGGACCGGGACCCGGCCGGCTCCCGCGCCTCCCGCCCCCAGCACGCCGAGCTGGACTTCACCGAGTCCACGGACCGGATGCTCTTCGAGCGGCGGTTCGGCTGGGTGGACATCGAGGCGGACTGGATGCCGGCGGAGGAGCCGCCGCTGACCTTCTCGCACTCGGCGCTGCGCCGCGAGGCCCGGGACTTCCTGCACGACCTGCTCGCCGACCTGATCGACCTGCACGAGGACCTGGGCGAGAACCCGGCGATCTGGACGCTCCAGGCCCGCTTCCCCCGGCTGTCGTGAGACGCGGGCCGCGCGCCCGTCACCCCTCCACGCGCAGGCCCAGTTGCGCGGCCAGCGCCGGCGCCAGGTCGAGCAGCTGACCCGTGCTGATCACGGCCCCGGACAGCCGGTCCAGGCCCGCCGCGATGTCCAGCTCGGCCGCCCCGCGCAGATCCACGTCGGTCAGGGTCGCCCCGGTGAGATCGGCCCCGCGCAGCGCGCAGTCCACGAACTCCACCCGCTCCAGACGGGCGCCCCCGAAGTCCGGCTCGACCAGGACGCAGCCCTCGAAGACGACGTCCCTGAGCTTCGCCTTGCGCAGATTCAGGTAGTCGATCTTGCCGCCCCTGACCACCACCCGCTCCAGCACGGAGCCGTGCGCCTGCGCCCCGCCGAGCCGGGCGTCCAGCACCTCGACGTCCCGCAGCGTCGCCTCGGCGAGGTCCGTGCCCACGCCGCGCGGCGCGGAGAGCACCGAGTCCAGGATGCGGGCGTACCGCAGCCGCGTCCCGTCCAGCACACAGCCCCGCAGCGCGCAGTCCATGAACCTCGCGCCCCCGCCGTCCTGCTCGGAGAGGTCCGCCTCCGGGAACTCCAGCCCGTCGTAGTCGCCGTCCGGCTCCAGCCCGCCGCCCCCGTACGGCTCCAGCGGCGGCAGCCGCAGCTCCGGCCGCCGCGCGCCCGGCACACCCCCGCGCCCCGGACCGCCCGCCGCTCCCGCGCCCCTCGCTCTTCTCGCCATGCGCACCATGCTGCACCCCGCCTCTGACAACGCCCGTCACCCGCGGCGATCCCCGCGGTGTCCGCCGATGTCACGTCCGGGCCGCCCGGGCCGTCGTACCGGCAGAAGGCCCACGGGCGCACCCAGAGCGAGGGAGACCCCCAGCCATGCACCGCATCACCGTCATCGGCGGCGGCTTCGCCGGGCTCACCGCGGCCATCACCGCCGCGGAGGCGGGCGCCGAGGTCACCGTGCACGAGGCCCACCACACCCTCGGCGGCCGGGCCCGCACCGCGGAGGGGCCGTACCGCACGAACGAGGGACCGCACGCCCTGTACAAGGGCGGCCCGCACTGGGCGTGGCTCGCCCAGCGGGACCTGATCGGCCCGCTCGCGCCGATCCCGCCGCTGGAGGCGGCCCGGTTCCGGCTGCGGTACCGGGGCACGCTGCGCCGCACCCCGCCCCTCGCACTGCTGAAACTGCTGCGGCCGGGCGTGCCGCAGGCGCCCGTCGACCTGGACTTCCGGACCTGGGCGACCGGCGTCGCGGGCGAGGAGGCGGCGCGGGTGGCCGCGCACTACGCGGCGGTCGCGCTGTTCCACCACGATCCCGGCGCCCTGTCCGCCGCGTTCGTGCAGGAGCGGCTGCGCCGGGCCACCCGGCTGCCCCCGGAGGCGCACTACCCGCGGGGCGGCTGGGCGGCCGTGATCGACCGGATGGCGGCGCGGGCGTGGAACCTCGGGGTGCGTGTGGAGACGCTGTCCCGGATCGACACCCTGCCGACGGACACCCCGGTGGTCGTCGCGACCTCGCTGGCCGCCGCCCGGCGTCTGCTGCGGGACGACTCGCTGACCTGGCCCGGCGGCCGGACGGCCCTGATCGACCTGGCGGTCCGCCGCCGGCGCGGCGACGCCTTCGTCGTCTCCGATCTGGACGCGCCGGGCTGGTTGGAGCGGTTCACCGCCCAGGACCCGTCCCTCGCGCCGGCCGGTGAGCAGCTGATCCAGGGTCAGATCCCGCTCGCCCCGGACGAGTCGCGCGCGGACGGCGCCGCCCGCGCGGAGCGGCTTCTCGACCTGGGCTTCCCCGGCTGGCGCGAGCGGGTCACCTGGCGGCGTGACGCCGTGGCGAGCGGCCGGACCGGTGCCGTGGACCCGCCCGGTGCCGGCTGGCGGGACCGGCCGGCCGTGGACCGCGGCGACGGCGTCTATCTGGCGGGCGATCAGGTCGCCGCGCCGGGCGTGCTGTCCGAGGTGTCCTTCACGAGCGCGCTCACGGCGGTGTCCCTGGCCCTCGGTCGGCACGCCCTTGACCTCAAGCGAGCTTGAGGTCGGAGCATCGTCGCAGTGATCCCGCCCGCCCGGGCGGGACGCCCGACCGACCCGCCACAGCGATGGGGGACCCACGATGCACGCCATCCGCCTGCACAGCTTCGGCCCGGCCGAGAACCTCACCTACGAGGAGGTGGACGACCCGCGCCCGGCGCCCGGCCAGGTCCGGATCGCCGTCCGGGCCGCCGGCGTCCACCTCCTCGACACGGCCCTGCGCGAGGGCTTCCAGGGCCCGGCGCCCCAGCCGACGCCGCTGCCCACGATCCCGGGCCGCGAGGTCGCCGGTGTGGTGGAGTCGCTGGGCGAGGGCGTCGCCGCGCTCTGGCTCGGCAAGCGGGTCGTCGCCCACCTCGGCTTCGCGCCCGGCGGTTACGCCGAACTCGCCGTCACCGACGTCGAGCGGGTCCACGAGGTCCCTCAGAACCTGGACTTCGCGCAGGCCGTCGCCATGATCGGCACGGGCCGTACGGCTCTGGGGATCGTCCAGTTCGCCGCGTTCGGGCCGGACACGGTGGCCGTGGTCCCGGCCGCGGCCGGCGGCATCGGCACCCTCCTCGTGCAGTACGCGAAGAGCGCCGGGGCCGTCGTCGTCGGTCTGGCCGGCGGACCGGAGAAGACCGCGCGGGTCCGGGACAACGGCGCCGACCTCGCCGTCGACTACACGGACCCCGGCTGGCCGGAGAAGGTGCGCGCCTTCCTCGGCGGACGGCCCGCCACCCTCGTCCTCGACGGCGTCGGCGGCGACGTGGCCCGCGCGAGCGTGGACCTGCTCGGTCCCGGCGGCCGCCACCTGGTGTTCGGCTGGTCCGGCGAGGGCCTGCGCGGCGGCCCCCACCTGGTGGAGGGCGTGTCCGAGCAGGTCCTGGGCCCCGCGATGCTGCGCCGGGCCGGCGGCCCCGACCCGATGCGGACCCTGGAGCTGCGCGCCCTCACCGAGGCCGCCGCGGGCCGTCTCGTCCCGGCCGTGCAGCGGTTCCCGCTCGCCGCGGCGGCGGCCGCCCACCGCGCCCTGGAGACCCGCGCGACCACCGGGAAGGTGGTGCTGGAACCATGACCGCTCCCCGTCCGCGCAGGGCCACCGCCCCGGATGCGATCCCTCCCGAACCATGGTCTTCTGGCCAGATGACAGTCACCCGAACGGGTGAAACAGCCCGGGAAGCAGACCCCCGTCGCTGGTGGGGTCTGGTGGTCATCGCGCTCGCGCAGCTCATGGTGGTCCTCGACGCGACCATCGTGAACATCGCGCTCCCCTCCGCCCAGGAGGACCTCGGCATCTCCGACGGCAACCGGCAGTGGGTCATCACGGCGTACACGCTGGCCTTTGGAGGGCTTCTGCTGCTCGGAGGGCGCATAGCCGACCTCGCGGGCCGAAAACGCACGTTCGTCATCGGCCTGATCGGCTTCGCGGCCGCGTCCGCGCTGGGCGGCGCCGCCACCTCCTCCGGGATGCTGTTCGGCGCCCGCGCCCTCCAGGGCGCCTTCGCCGCCGTACTCGCCCCGTCCGCCCTGTCGTTGCTGACCACGACCTTCACCGACCCCAAGGAGCGCGGGAAGGCGTTCGGCATCTACGGCGCCCTGGCCGGCAGCGGCAGCGCCATCGGGTTCATCGTCGGCGGCGTGCTCACCGAGTACCTGGACTGGCGCTGGTGCCTGTACGTCAATGTGCCGATCGCCGTGATCGCCGTGATCGGCGCCTTCGCGCTGCTCCACGACAGCCCCGTCCACGAGGGCGCCCGGCTCGACGTGCCCGGCGTGATCCTCGGCTGCGGCGGACTGGTCGCGATCGTCTACGGCTTCGCCGAGGCCGAGCCGCGCGGCTGGACCGACCCGCTCGTGCTGGCCCTGTTCGCGGCGGGCGTCGTCCTGCTCGTGGCGTTCGTCGCCTGGCAGACCCGCGCCCCGGTCCCGCTGCTGCCGCTGCACATCGTCAGGGACCGCAACCGGGCCGGCTGCTTCCTGACCATGGCCCTGGCCGTCATCGGCCTGTTCGGCCTGTTCCTCTTCATGACCTACTACCTGCAGGTCATCCTCGGCTACAGCCCGGTGATGACCGGGCTCGCCTTCCTGCCGCTGACGGCCGCCATCATCGTCGGCTCCACGCAGATCGCCGCCCGCCTCCTGGACCATGTGGCGCCCCGCCTGCTGATGGCCCCGGGCGCCCTGCTGGCCGCGATCGGCATGGTGCTGCTGACGCAGCTCACCGTCGACTCCTCGTACGCGCCCCACGTCCTGCCCGCCCTGATCCTCATGGGGCTCGGCATGGGCCTGGTCTTCATGCCGGTGTTCGCCACGGCGACGGCGGGCGTGGCACCGCAGGACTCCGGGGTGACGTCGGCGACGATCAACACCTCGCAGCAGGTGGGCGGTTCGATCGGCACGGCCCTGCTGAACACCATCGCCACCACCAGCGCGACCGCCTACATCACGGCCCACCTGACGGACCCGGCCCGCCGCCGCCTGGTCACCCAGCAGGGCATCGTGCACGGCTACACGGTCGCCATCTGGTGGGCCGCCGCCATCATGCTCCTGGCCGGCATCGTCGCCGCCGTGATGGTGACGGCCAAGCCGCCGGGCCGTGAGGCCCCGCGCCCGGCCCGCCAGGAGGAACCGGCGACCTGAGCGGTCAGTGCCGCCCCGCCACCCGGTCCGCCAGCCGTGCCAGCCGGGACGACTCGGCGCCGCTCGTGCCCCGCTCCCGGCGGTCGGCCGCGCGGTAGGCGGCGTACAGGCCGTGGACGCCCAGCCAGCGCAGCGGCTCCGGCTCCCACTTGCGCACCTTGTGCCCGGCCCAGGGCAGTTCGGTGAGGTCGGTCCTGCCGCCCTGCCCCGAGTCCTGCTGGACGAGGTCGCGCAGGGTGCGGGCCGCCAGGTTCGCGGTGGCCACGCCGGAGCCGACGTACCCGCCGGCCCAGCCGAGGCCGGTCGACCGGTCCAGCGTCACCGTCGCGCACCAGTCGCGCGGCACAGCGAGCACCCCCGACCAGGCGTGGGCGATCCGCACCCCGGCCAGCGACGGGAAGAACCCGACGAGCACGTCCCGCAGCGCCTCGACGGTCTCCGGCCGGGTGCGCCCGTCGTCGTCCGTCCGCGACCCGAAGCGGTACGGCACCCCCCGCCCGCCCAGCGCGATCCGCCCGTCGGCCGTGCGCTGCGCGTACATGTAGGCGTGCGCCATGTCCCCGAGCGTCTCGCGCCCCTCCCAGCCCACCGACGCCCACTGCTCGCCGGTCAGCGGCTCGGTGGCGATCATCGAGGAGTTCATGGGCAGCCAGGTCCGCCGCTGGCCCTTCAGACTCGCCGTGAACCCCTCGGTGCAGCGCAGCACATAGGGCGCGCGCACCGTGCCGTACGGGGTGACGGCGTGCTTCGGCCGGATCTCGGTGACCGGCGTCAGCTCGTGGATGGTCACGCCCAGCGCCTCGACGGCCCCCGCGAGCGCCTTGACCAGCTTCACGGGGTGCACACGCGCGCCGTGCGGCGTCCACGTCGAGCCGACCGCGTCGGCCACCCGGATCCGCTCGGCCGTCTCCCGGGCGCCGTACAGCTCCCGGTCCTTCTCGCCGTACGACAGCTCGTGCTCGTGGAACGCCTTCAGCCGCGCCCACTGCGCGGGCGTGCGGGCGACCTCCAGGACACCGCCCTGGTGGATGCCCGCGTCGAAGCCCTCCTCCGCGGCCACCCGGACGACCTCGTCGACGGTGTCGTTCATGGCCCGCTGGAGCCGTACGGCCGCCTCGTGCCCGTGCAGCCTCGCGTACCGGTCGCGGCCCGCGACGCCGTTGTACAGCCAGCCGCCGTTGCGCCCGGACGCGCCGTACCCGCAGAAGCGCTGCTCCAGGACGGTGATCCGCAGGAAGGGGACCGCCTTCTTCAGGTAGTACGCGGTCCACAGACCCGTGTAGCCGCCGCCCACGATCACCACGTCCGCCGAGGCGTCCCCGGCCAGCGGCTCACGCACCGCGGGCAGGCCGTCGTCGGCGTACCAGAAGGAGATGCCGCCGTTCACCGCGCCACTGGCCGATCTGCTCATGCGAGGACGGTAATGCGCGGGAGCCGATTCCGGGAGCCCGATAGGGTCCCGGAATGATCGAGGTCCCCGCGGAGCTCGCCGCGTCGCAGCAGGAGTACAACGGGGAGGCGGGCCGCGCCTTCGTCGCCGCCCTCCCCCGGCTCACGGCCGATTTCCTCGACCGCTGGGAGCTGACCGCCGACGGACGGCCGATGCACGGGGTCGCCGCGCTGGTCGTCCCGGTGACCCGGCGGGACGGCACCCCCGCCGCGCTGAAGCTGCAGCTCCTCGACCACGAGACGGAGGGCGAACCGATCGCCCTGCGCCACTGGGACGGCGACGGCGCGGTCCGCCTCCTCGACCACGACCCGGCCACCGGGACGATGCTCCTCGAACGCCTCGATCCCACCCGCTCCCTCGCCCAGCTGGACGCCCATGAGTCGGTGCTGGTCATCGCCCGGCTGCTGGCCCATCTCACGTCGTTCACCGCTCCCCCGGGCGTGCGCCGCCTCGGCGACATCGCGCACGGCATGCTGGAGCGCACCCGGCGCGCCCTGGAGCGGGGCACGGATCCGCGGGCCCGCCGCCTGCTCGCCGACTGCGCCGCCGCCGTACGGGAGGTCGCCGACGAGCCCGGCGACCGCCTGCTCCACTGGGACCTGCACGAGGAGAACGTCCTCGCCTCCGCCCGCGCCCCCTGGCTGGCGATCGACCCCAAGCCGCTCGCCGGCGACCCCGGCTTCGAGCTGTGGCCCGCCCTGGACAACCGCTTCGACGCCGACGACGTCGTGTGGCGTTTCGACGCCATGACCGACGTCCTCGGCCTGGACCGGTCCCGCGCGCGGGCCTGGACGTACGGCCGCCTGCTGCAGAACTGCCTGTGGGACCTGGAGGACGGCCGCCCGCTCGACGAGCACCTGTTCGAGATCGCCGCGCGGCTGCGCCCCGCCGGCGGTTAGCCTCCGACCATGATTCGCACCGCCACCCCCGCCGACGTCCCCGCCCTGCACACCCTGATCCGTGAGCTCGCCGCCTACGAGAAGGTCCCGCACGAGGCCAGGGCGACACCGGAGCAGCTGCACGAAGCCCTGTTCGGCGAGCGCCCCGCCGTGTACGCGCACATCGCGGCCGACGACGACACCGGCGAGACCGTCGGCTGCGCGTTGTGGTTCCTGAACTTCTCCACCTGGCGCGGGGTGCACGGCATCTACCTGGAGGACCTGTACGTCCGCCCCGCCGCCCGGGGCGCCGGGCACGGCAAGGCGCTGCTCACCGAGCTGGCCCGGCTGTGCGTGGAGCGCGGCTACCAGCGCCTGGAGTGGTCGGTCCTCGACTGGAACGCCCCGTCGATCGCCTTCTACGAGTCCCTGGGCGCCCGCCCGCAGGACGGCTGGACGGTGTACCGGCTGACGGACGACGCGCTGGCCGCGCTGGGCGGCGGCGCCGGGCGGTCCTGACTCATCGCGCCCGCACCCCCCGCGCCGGACGCGCGGCCGGTGCCTCGCGCCCCGCGACCGCCGCCAGCTCCCGGGCCACCGCGCCGCCGAGCAGGTCGGCCTCTCCGTCCCGCAGATGGCTGACGACGGTGAGGGTGTAGGTGTCCGCGCAGTGCACCAGGCACAGGTTCGCGGTGCCCGGCGTCGCGAGCTGCGGCAGGGGCACGACCCGGGACAGTGCGTTCCCGTGCAGGCGGCTCGGGTTGTCCCGCCACTTGAAGGCCGTGCACAGGCTGGTGGTCAGCTCGGGACGGGCGAGGCGCCGGGCCATCACCTCGGCCAGCCACGGCATGGCCCGCGCGGTGGCGAGCAGCGGCGGCAGGATCGCCCGGTGCGCGTCGCAGCGGTGGTCGAACGTGGCGACCTCCTCCTGGCAGGCGCGCAGCCGCGCCACCGGCGACTCCAGGTCCACGGGCAGCGGGATGCGCAGCGCGGTGACGCCGTTGCCGAGGCGCTGCGCGTCGTGCCGGCCCCGCAGGTCGACGGGGACGGTGCCGAAGAACGGGGCGGGTCCTGCGGGCCAGGCGCGCAGCGGGCCGTACCGGGCGCGCAGGGCGCCGGCGAAACTGCTGAGCAGCAGTTCGTTGAGGGTGGCGCCCCGGCCGGCCTCGGGCTGGCGGCGGGCCGCGCGCATCACGGGCGCGTCGAGCCGCACCACGGCCACCGAGGGCGCGTACCGCTCCGCCGGGGAGGCGGGCAGGGCGCGGCCCCGGGCGCCGATGACGCGCAGCTCCCGGCCGACGGTGGCGGGGCGGACGGGCCGCCGGCGGGGCGGGGCGCCCGGCGCGGGCGGGCGGGGCGGCGCCGCGTCGTCCATCAGCAGCCGGAACAGCGTCTCCAGGGACCGCCCGTCGAGCAGGGCGTGGTGGGCGAGCAGGACGACGGCGCGCTCACCGCGTCCGGTGGCCCGCTCCGTCACCAGCAGCCGCCACAGCGGCCGGTCCTCGGGCAGCGGCCTGCTCACCGCGTCGGTCAGCAGCGTGTGCAGGTCCCGGTCGTCGGAGGCGATGTGCGCGGCGGGGTCGAACGGCCGGGCCGCCCAACGGTGACCGGAGAACGCGGCCGGTCCGGCAGGCGGGCGCAGGGCGAGGCTCATCCGCTCCAGGCCGCCCCATCGCTCGCGGACCCGGGCCCGCAGCCACGCCAGGTCGATGGGCGGCCCGTCGGCGGGGAACAGCCCCGCGATCCCGATGGTCCCGGGCATCCCGTTGCGCAGGTGCCCTTCCTCGATGGCCGTCAGCCTCATGCCCCGCCGCCTCCCTTCCGCGATTCCCCCTGTCATTGCCGCCGCCGGTGCTCACAGGTGGGGCGAGTCGAGGACGACACAGGCGTTGTGGCCCCCGAAGGCGAAGCTGTTGCTGATCACCGGGCCGTCCGGGATCTTGCGCGGTTCACCGACGACGACGTCCAGTTCGCAGCGCGGGTCCAGCCGGGTCAGATGGGCCGTGGGCGGTGCGATCCCCTCGCGCACGGACAGCGCCGTGACCACGGCCTCCAGCGCGCCGGCCAGCCCCAGCCCGTGCCCGGTCACCGCCTTCGGCGCGGTCACCGGCACCCGCCGCGGCCCGAACAGGCCGCTGATGGCCCGCGCCTCCGCCAGGTCGTTCAACTCGGTCCCGGTGCCGTGCGCGTTGACATGGGTGACGGCGTCGGCGGTGGTCCCGGCGTCGGCCAGCGCCTGCTCCATGCAGGCCCGCGCGCCCGCCCCGTCCGGATGGGGCGCGGTGAGGTGGTAGGCGTCGGAGGTGCGCCCGTACCCGGTGAGCGTGGCGTACACGCGCGCGCCGCGCGCCCTGGCCAGGTCGAGCCGCTCCAGCACCAGGAACGCGGCGCCCTCGGCGAGCACGAAGCCCTGCCGTCCGGCGTCGAACGGCCGTGACGCGCGGGCCGGTTCGGCGCAGGAGGTGACCATCGCGCCGGCCCGCCCGAAGGCCAGCGCGGTCGTCGGCGTCAGGGGGCTGTCGTGCCCTCCGGCCACCACGACGTCCGCGCAGCCCGACCGGATCATCTGCAGCGCCTCACCCACGGCGTGCGTACCGGAGGAACAGGCGGTGGACACCGTGAGGCTGGGCCCGGTGACATCGAGCTTGGCGGTGATCCAGTACGCGCCCGCGTTGTTCATCAGCCGGGGCGCGTAGAGCACGTCGGGCTGCCCGATGCCGTTCTCCTGGCTGATCACCCCGCCGTAGCCGGTGCCGGTGACCACCGCGCGCCGCTCGGAGGGCACATGCAGCCCACCGGCGTCCGTCACGGCGTCCAGGGCCGCGCACACCGCCAGCTGCACCGAACGGTCCGTGCGCCGCACCTCCTTGGGCGCGAGGTACCCGGTCGCGTCGAAGCCGCTCATCGCCGACGCGGGATGCACGACGGTGCCCTCGGCGTCGAAGGAGTGCAGCGAGATCGCCGAACGGCCGTGCAGCAGCCTGTCCCACAGCTCGTCGGGGGTCGAGCCGGCCTCGCAGCGGACCCCGAGGCCGGTGACGGCGACGGCGGGGCGGCCGGTCATCGGCCCACGGGGCTGTGGAGGCCGGGGGCCCCGGCGCGCAGCCGCACGATCAGGTCGGCGACATCACCCACGGTGGACACCCCGCTCTTGTCGGTGCCCCGCAGGGACACCCCGAACATCTCCTCGGACGCCACCTCGAGTTCGGTGATGTCCAGGCTGTCGGCGCCGAGATCGGCGACCAGCCGGGCGTGCGGCACCACCGCCTCCGCCGGCACCGACATCACCCGCGCGCACAGCGGGCGCAGCGCTTCCCATACGTCGCCGTGTTCCGCTTCCATCCAACTGCCTCCCTCTTGTGGTGCCGTGGTGCCGTCAGGGCACTGACGGCGTCGTCGTCCGAGCCCAGGCCCCGAACTCCGTGACGACCGCGTCGGCGAGCCGTCCGGCGTCGTCCGGGCGCAGATGGGACACGACGGTGAGTGTGAACGCGTCCCCCACCTGGGCCAGGGCGAAGCTGGCGGTGCCCGGTCGCTGCAGGGGCGGGAGCCCCACCGTGCGCACGAGGCGGCGCCCTTCGAACGTGCCGGCCGCGCCGGGCCACTTCAGGGCCGTGGTGGCGGTCGCGGCGAAACAGGTGTGCCGGCCCCGGCCGGTGAGAAGCCGGGTCACCCAGGGGCCCGTGCGGCGAACCGCTTCTGCAGCGGGGAAGAGCACGCCGGCGTGGACGGCCGCCCGGTCGGGGACCGTGGCCAGCGCGGCCTGACAGGCCCGCAGCCGGGCCACGGGGCCGTCCACGTCGACGGGCAACGGCACCCGGACGACCGTGACGGTGTTGCCGAGTTCCGTGGTGTTGGTCCGGGTGCGCAGATCGCAGGGCACCGCCGTGTACACGGGTTCGTCCCGTGCGCGCCAGTCCCGGACGGGGCCGTAGCGGGCGCGCAGCGCCCCGGCGACGGCGGCCACCAGCAGTTCGTTGAGCGTGGCGCCCCGGCCGTCGGCGGGCTGGCGGCGGGCCGACAGCACGGTCTCGGCGGCCAGTTCACGCACCGCGACCGACGCGCGGGCCTCACCCGGCGGCCGCAGCGGCACGGACTGCCCGACGGCCGTCATCGTCCTGAGCTCCCGGCCCGCCGCGCGCAGCCCGGGCCGGACCGGCGCCGGCCGGGCCGCGCCGCGCGCCACGGCCGGCTCGTCCACCAGGGCCCTCATCAGCGTCGCGAGGGACCGCCCGTCGAGCAGGGTGTGCTGGGCGACCAGAGCCAGCGCGAAGTCCCCGCCGTACGCGGCGCCGGGGACGACGTACAGCCGCCAGGGCGGGAGGCCGCCGGGCAGCGGCCGGTCCACGCTCGTGTCCCACAGCTCGTCCAACCCGGCCGGGGCGAGGGCGACATGGGCGGCGGGGTCGAAGGGTCCCGGTACGGTCCAGCGCGCGCCGCCCGCGGGGCGGTCCAGCACCTGGTGCATCCGCTCCAGGCCGGACCACCGCTCGGCGACGCGGGCGCGCACCCGGTCCAGGGCGGGCCGCTCGCCGGAGAAGACGGCGGCCAGGCCGATGACTCCGGGGCAGCCGTTGATCAGCAGCATCTCGTCGGCGTAGGACAGTCGGGTGCGGGGGATCTTCAGCAAGGTCGACCTGCCCAAGGGACCACTCCTCGCCGTCCGTTCCGTCGGGCCTCGTGAGCCGACGCGACCAACCATACACGTAGAGTCACACACGTTCACACAGCGTTGCCGGGGCGGCAGTCCAACGCCCGCCCCGTGACGGAGCGGGCGTGAACCGGGCGCTTCCCGCGGCTACTTGAGGGCGGCGCTGTTGCAGCCCATGTCCGAGCCGAGGTGGCTGGGCTGGGCACCCGGGGAGCCCTCGCCGTTGAGGGCGTTGGCCAGCGCGCCGTTCAGGGCGCCGAGGTTGCCGAGGACGTCGATGTTCATGTCGTGCGAGCGGCACTCGATGCCCTGCGTGATGTCCACGTCGTGGGCCCTGCCCTCACCGTGGGCCAGGGCGGTGCCGGCGCCGAACGAGCCGACGCTGCCGAGGACGGCGCCCACGAGGGCCACCTTGTGGAGCTTGCGCATGTTCTCTCCGTTGGTCTTGCGATTGCGGGGGTGTGCGGCGGATCGGTGCGGTGATCAGCCGAGGCGGGGCAGACCCAGCTGGCCCACCGGGGGAGCCGCGACCTGGCCGAGGCCGAGGCCGGGCACCTGCGGCGCGCTGGCCGGTGAGATCAGCGGGTTGATCAGCGGGTTCACCTCAGGGTTGACCTGCGGGTTCACCTGCGGCGCGACACGCGGCGCCGGCTCCGGGCTGAAGACCTGCGGAGCGGACACGTGCGGGGCGACCTGCGGCATGACCTGCGGGGCGGCCTGCGGCGTCACCTGGGGTACGACCTGGGGCGCCGCCTGCTGCGGGGCGAAGGCCTGGGGGGCCGCGGCGGGGGTCGCGGCCTGCGCGAAGCCACCCGAGGTGGCGGCGGCGCTGGCGTAGCCGGCCGGCTCCTGCGGGGCGGCGACCGGGGCGGGCGCCGGGGCGGCGTACTGCGGGGCCGGCTGCGGACGGCTGACGGCCGCGGCGCCCTCGGAACGGGACGTCGCCGCCGCGGCCACCGGTGCGCTCTGCTGCGGCGCCTGGTACTGCGGGGCGGGGGCCGGGGCGTACTGCGGCGCCTGGTACTGAGGAGCCGGAGCCGGGGCCGCGTACTGCGGCGGCGCCTGGTACTGCGGAGCGGGCGCGGGAGCCGCGTACTGCGGCGGCGCCTGGTACGCGGGGGCGGGAGCCGGTGCCGCGTACTGCGGCGCCGGGTATCCGGGAGCGGGAGCCGGGGCGGCACCGCTGTACCCGACGGGATAGTCGGCGGCCTCGCTCACGCCGGCACCGATGGCGGTGAGACCGCCTGCCGCCGCTACGACGAGCGCGGCCTTGTGAAGCTTGCGCATGGAAACCCTCGGCCCTTCATTACCTGTGCAGGGAAATCCGTATTGATTCAGTGGGATGTCGCGTGCGCTCAGTCTGATATTCGTACTGCGCCCTTACAGGGGTAATGCCTGAGCTGTCATGTGGACTTCACGCCTTCCTGCTGGGGAACGACAGGAGGGCAGTCAGGTCACGGCGCGCCGAATTCCGTCACTCAAATGCCACCGGTCGTATCAAAATATTCCGCGGCAAACGGGTGACCGCGTATTCCGGGACGTGACCGCACAAGCCGCCGTGTCGTTCCCCGCACAGGGTCGGAGCGATGTGGTCCATCGCCGTCGCATTTCCGTAGTCCATGCACAGGTCAATGAAGGGCCGAGTTCCATGCGCAAGCTTCACCAGGTCGCGCTCGTCGTAGCAGCAGCCAGTGGTCTGTCGGCGATCGGCGCGGGCCCCAGCCTCGCCGGGGAGACGCCCGCCGGTTACGGCGGCGGCGCCCCCGCCGCGCCGCAGCAGGACGCCCAGGCCGCTTCGTGGACCAACTCCCAGGCCAGCGCGCAGTCCTCCAACCTGCCGACCGCGCAGCGCCAGGCGCCCGCCCCGTCCGCGGCCCCGCAGCAGGGCGCCGAGGTCAGCCCGCAGGTCAGCCCCCAACTGAGCCCGAAGATCAGCCCGCAGGTCAACCCGCAGCCCGCGGCCGCCGCGCCGTCCGGCCCGATCCAGCAGGCCAACCTCTTCCGCCCGTACCAGGAGTGCAGCCCGCAGAGCCTGCTCAACGCGGCCGTCCCGGTCGCGGTGCTCGCCGCCGCCGAGACCCGGGGCATCGACTGCGACCAGGCCAACAGCCAGGCCAACTCCCTCGCGCACGCGCACGCCACGCGCTGACCACGGCTTCACAGGTGCTTCCGGGTGCTTCCGGGGCGACATCGATCAAGTCGGCGTGCCGCTCCGGACATATCGGATAGTTCCTATTAATCTCCGGTAACTGTACGAAGTCGATCTCTCGCGGATCGCACCCCACCTCACTCCACCGGAGATGACATGCACAAGCTTCGCAAGGCCGCCGTCGTGGTCGCGGCCCTCGGCACCGTCGGGTTCCTGGGCGCCGGCACGGCCACCGCGCACGGCGACGAGGGCCACGGCAAGAGCGGCGGCGACAAGTACAGCGTCCTGCAGAGCTCCAACTGCAAGTCGCACGACCTGAACCTGGACGTCCTCGGCGAGGTCGGCATCCTCAACGGCCTGCTGGGCAGCGCGCTCAACGGCGAGGGCAGCCCCGGCGCCCAGGACACCCACCTCGGCTCGACGATGGGCTGCAGCAACAGCGCCTTCTGAGCCACCCGGGGCCGCACCGCCGGCCCGAGCGGCACCAAGTCCCGGGGGGGGGCGCCCCCCGGCCCGGCGCCGCCCCGAGGGTGGCCACCCAGACCGGGGCGCGCGGGCCCTACACGAAACCAAGCACCCCCCCCCGCACACAT